>NZ_JBBMFQ010000005.1:0-164225 GCF_040095935.1 Ruminococcoides intestinale
ATTGATACAAGCTGTGTTGTAAAGCCTTCGCAAAGCAACATAAATATTGCAAAGCCTATCCACACTATCGGCATATACTGCTCCATAGGGCTGTCACCCCCCTTTTCGCATAATTTTAACACAATATTATATATTGCTATTTTATGCGTTAACTGATTATTTTGTATCTGTATTCCGCTTTATCCTTACAATTTCATGTAAAAAGGGCATAAAAATACCGACAAGTATTAGCATAGAACACCATTACTTGTCGGTAATAATTTTAATATCACATTCCTTGTTCAAAAATATAGAGGTACAAATCTTCAAGGGTTGGGTTTGCAATTGTTATTTTATGATTTTCAGGGGGATTATCTGTGACTAATCTTACTATGATTTTTTCGTCGTTATGATAGAGATTTGACACACGGTAATTATCTTGAAAATATTTTAAATCTTCCCTTTGAATTTCGACCTCAAAGACTTTATTTTCAAGCTCCTTTGTCAGCTTATTCGGGGAATCGTGGGAGATGAGCTGACCTTTTTTAAGCAAAATAATCTCCTTTGCAATGAACTCAATATCAGACACAACGTGCGTTGAAATCAATACGATTTTATCCTCGGCAATCTCGCTGATGAAGTTGCGTATGCGTATTCTCTCCTTCGGGTCAAGTCCTGCCGTCGGTTCATCAAGTATGAGAATTTCGGGATTGTTCAGAAGCGCTTGAGCAATCAAGGCTCTCTGCTTCATACCGCCCGAAAACGAGCCTAACTTTTTATGTGCGGCATCTGTCAGATTAACCGTTTCAAGAAGCTGAGTGATCTTTTCCTTGGCTTCTTTCTTTTTTAAGCCCTTTAAAGCCGCCATATACCACAAAAAGCGGTTGAGGGTGAAATCATCATACAAGCCCTGCTGTTGGGGCATATAGCCGAGTACGGCTCGGTAATCCTTGCCGAGCTTTTTGATATTTTCACCGCCGTAAACCACCTCTCCGCCGTCGGCATTGAGGTTGTCGGTGATAATGTTCATCAGCGTGGACTTGCCTGCTCCGTTCGGTCCGAGCAAGCCGTATACTCCCGGAGTTAAGGTAACGCTGAAATTATCAAGCGCCTTTACCGAGCCCTTTTTATAGGTTTTGCTGATACAATTTAAAGCTAATTCCATATTTACAACCTCTTTTGCCTTGAAACTTAAATTATAAATTTCGTACTTTTGCGCTTGGGGACAAAGATAATCAGAGCCGATACTGCGATTATCAGCAGACAAACGGCGGTGATTATGCCGATAACGGCTGTCTGAGCATTATTTGAAAATGCCGATACCATACGGATTTTGCTGTTATCAATGAACACCACGCAGGGTATAAGGAGCAAGCCGCTTGAAATTATCATTGTCACAAACTGATTTTTAAATATGTAGGAGAGCAGATAGACCAAAGCCGTTGCGCCGACTGCCGCAAGCAGATGAACAAAGCCGAGAGCAAGAATATATCCGCCCACGGTTATGCCGCTTGTCAGAGCCGAAAAATCTCTTGAATATGCAAGCGGTAAATCAAATGATGCCGTGCCGAAGGTCTTGATAAAGTTGAGCATATGCGGCAGATAGATTAAGATATAGGAAATCACCGTGGTAATCAGGACAGTCAAGAGTTTTATAATCAACAGCCTCGCTTTGCCGTACTTATTTGCCGAAATCAAGTTAACCATAGAGGTCTTGTATTCAATCGCCAAAATGTTGGAGGTACAGAAGATAACCACGGCTAAGAGCAGAGCAAAATACTCCCACTCCCTAAAGGTGTCCATAGTCAGCCGCTTGTTCACCACTTCATTGACAAGTGCAGGCTTTTCGCCCGTCAGCTCAGCCTTTCCATTAACATATTCAAGCTGAGCGCAAATGTCCTCAAATGCCATTCCTCTTATGCTTAAAATACCATCAATGGTATTGAGCCTGTTCGTTTTTTCCTCAGCCGAAATCGTGTTGTCGGCTGAAAGCTCCTCGGCTTCTCTTGTAAGCTCGTCAAAATAAGCCCTTTCACTCTCGATAAAATCATACTTTTCCTCGTCAAGCTCACCCTCAAGCGTTTGCATATAGGTGTCATAGGCGCTTTCCTGAGGACTTCTGAATATAATACTCAAATCATCATTGTAGCTGACAAAGCCGAGAGCCACGAGGATAATTACTGCGACGAGGGCGAAGGAGATTTTGTAGTGCTTGTAAGCCTCGCCGCTGTATATTCTCACACTTCCGTTGATTTTCTTAAACCGTCCGAGCCGTGACATAAGCCTGTCGAGCAAAACGAGCTTTCCGTTATGCTGTGACAGCCTTGAAAACGCCAATGCCGCTCCCAAAACTCCGACAACGGAGAGAGCTATAGCTAAGCCGATGAAAACGGTGATTATGTTAATCGGCTGTGAAAAAATATTGACATTCTGATAACAGCCGAAAATATTGTTGCCGCTGATAAGGTAGAAAATATTTATAAATTTTAGCGAAGCCAACACAGAGCTACCGTCAATGAAAATGAAGCAGGAAAATTCAAAAATCAGTGCCGCCGCCAAGATTAAATAGGTCTTTGCGGAGGACTTGATAACCACGAATAAAAATGCCGTGAGCATTGACAGAGAGCAGAGCAAAAGCGTTTTGCCGAGTACCCACAAAATCAGGTATTCAAGCATTGTAACATTTAATGCGCAGTTTAAAAACAGCTCGCTCGACTGCACGGGGCGGCTCAAATCTCCAAAGCCGTAGACTGTGCCTGCCGTCATAATGTTGCTCGCATAGAACAGCAGACTAACAACCGCCGTAACGCTCAAAACAACCAAGAGCTTGCAGGCTATTGTTGACAGTCTGCCCTTTGCCGTTGACCGCACAAGAATATAAAGTCCCTTTTCTCTTTCAACGGAGAACATCAAAATATTGACAAGTAATACGATAATCAGCAAAATATAGCTTGAAACCTCATATGAGGTTGCGGCTTCAACCGCCTTGTTGTTGCCGAGAATGGGCTTAACACCTTTAACCTCGGCAAAATCCACGGGAGTTTTTTCAATATTTCTGAACGAAAAGCTGTCCGGCTCTGCAAAAATGGAAAAGCTGCTCTGTTGCTCGGCTCTCGACTTCATATTGGAAATAAACTCTTCATAGCTGTCTATGTGAGAGAGCTGAGCCTGTATGTTGCTTAGCATAACCGAGCGGTTGAACAGCTCATCATCGTTCAAGTCCAAGCCTGCCGCATTGTCATACAGCTTTGGATATTTTTTCTTGTATTCATCTGCATTTCCGTTGTGCAAAAGAATTTGTGCAATCTGTATCTCCGTGTTCTTGCTTTCAAAGAACGCATTTTTATCCTCTGCGTCGTTACATTCCCGAATAAGCTGTTCATATGCCCCAACATCACTTGAAATTGCCGAATTTTCATAATCAGAGGATTGAAGCATTACGAAAAACAGAGAATCGGCGCAGAAAAAGGCAATGATGCAAATAAGAAATATTTTGTTTGAAAACAGCTTTAAATATTCGCTACCTGCAATTCTCATTCAACTCTCGCCTGTCCCTCTACATAATAATTGCTGTCCTTCTTTTCAGCCCATTTCAGCTTGCAAAGCTTGGTGAATTTTATAGTTTCTCCGCCGATTGAGCCAAGTTGACTTTTATCCGCCATAGCTAAAATTCGTTCTCCGTTATCATCTACAGATTCAAAAATAAAATATTCATTATCCTGTGGATTAATATAATTGCATACTATATTTTCAAATTCAGGCGGAACATACGAATCTATCTCATTCATATTTAAATCGTAAACCGTAATAATCTGTTTTTCTGCATCTTTTCTGGTGACCTGCACACAATTATCACCATATATGTATTTTCCATCGGTTGAATATCGCAAATTATCTTTATGAGCTATTGTGAAAAAGCTTTCCTTTACATTTCCATCCAAATCGCATTTAAGATAAACATTTTCATCCGAATTTTTATCGTAATAGGACGCAATCATTGTGTTGTCTAAAAAGAAATTATAAAACACTTGATAGCCTTTAGCTTTAGGAATGTCATTAATCTCTAATGTATCTAAATTGATACATTTGATACTTAAACCGGGTCCTTCCTCTTTTTCATTTCTCTCGTCGGCAGTAAAGTAAAAATAATTCTTATACGCACATATTTGAGAAACAGCTCTCAAGCTGGACTTAATATAGTAATCCGTTTTGTATAGAATCTGCGGTTCTGATTTAGGTGAATCAAGAGGTATTCTAATTACTGATGAATCAGTAGAGCAATAAAAATATCCCCTGTGTATGAACCATTCAAAAGCATAAAAATTAAAGCTTCCCGTAAGATTTTCCCTTTGGCTTCCATCAGGCTTCATACGCATAAGATATGTATTGTAATTTATATAGCTCTTGTCATACTCTCCGCATAAAGCATACAAATATCCGTCATTATATTGTATTGCAGAATCATGGGCACCAACAAGCGTATCGGGCTTCTGCGTTAAGTTTAAATAGGCATCGCAAGCTTCAGGGTCATCGTGAGTACAATTTGGTTTTGAACAAAGAGGAGTAGCCTTTTTTGTTTCTTTATCAATAAAAATCACGATTCCGTCCTCACCGATATAATAATAACCTTTATCTGATTTTGTCATAGGTGCATTTCCGCCGATATGGTACATTAGCTGCATATCTGTTGCATAATTTATATATGCATCATCGGAATTTGAGTATGAAGATTTATTCGTACAGCCATAAAAAAATACAGCAGCATAAATTGTTAAAAGTAATGCCATCATTGCAGTTGTTTTCTTCATTTTCTTTTCCATTTTTAACAACTCCTTGTTTTATTTTTTCTATAACAATCAATGTATCTACCATAAAAATAGTAGGCAATACAATGATTAATATATTACTCTTAAATATATAAAATAGCACACCAGCCAAAACAATATTGGTACATAGAGCAATAATAGCAAGACCTTTTTGCTTTTGAGAATTAATAATTGTTCTACCGTTGTTTTTCACAGGACAAAACTTTATAAATATAACAAGTGATAATATAAACACGACTAAAGTAAATACAGTAATCATATTTGCTGAAAAGTTTCTTAAATTGTTGTAAAGTAATAAAACTAAAAAATAATTAACAAGCGTTACTGCAAAACATTTAAAATAAGAATTTGCATGATATCCACCACTAAAAAACCTTATACTGGAAAAGGAAACTAAGAACAATATTGTTTCAACAAATTTACCGATCAAAAATCCAACAAGTAACAATGCACCTGTTTCAATGATTGATGATATTATCAATTCAAATCCATATACATATATTTCCAATGGTAATAAATCAGTTTTTTCGCAAACTAAAAAAGCTATTCTCTTTGACAGACTACGTAGCATTTGTTACATCTCCTGAAAAAAGAATAGCATATTTTTATTTAAAATGTAGTGTTCTGGTAAAAATCATTGGTTTTCTGGTAAAATTCTATTATCTAATATTACTGAAACTATAAATTCATTATTCTTCTCCGAAATAACTACATCTCCCCCATACTTTTGGGCAATACTTTTTACTATTGAAATTCCCTTGCCGTGATTTTTCTTATCTGCCTTATCAGTCTGCAACAAAGGATTTTTAGACAATACAGAATCAATAATTTTATTCTTACATTTAATAACAGAATAATCTCCTTTATGCTCTGTACTGAAAATAATTTCTTTATTCTCAATTTTATTTTCAGACAAATACGAAATAGCGTTATCAAAAATATTTCCTATTACCGAAATCATATCTGAACCGTTGCTAAACATTTTCATATCATTTGCAATGTTTAATTTGACCGATATTTCATTGCTCCTTGCTTTTTCAATTTCAACATTCAAAACGGCATTTAATAAGTAATTTTCAGTATTTACCACAGAACCGATTGAAGAATATTTATCGGTAAGTTCCTGACATATTTTATGTGCTTCATCATATTTGCTCTCAACAATTAGATTATCAATACAAGCAATGTTGTTTTTCATATCATGTCTTATCTTTGCAGTATTCTCAATCTGTTTGTTAGAAGTTATAATGTTTTTTTCGTACAAATCAGCTCTTTGTTCGCTCAATAATAACTTTGTACTTATCTGGTTATCCCTGTTAATTCTTGCAATCATAAACCAAACCATTCCGGCAACCAAAATCATAGCGGCACAAATTATCAGAAGCAGTACGATTAAATTTGATTGATAATTCGTAAGAATCATTATGTAAAAAGTGATGTATAATATTGCCATTGCTAAAACAGGAATTGCAATAAAAGCTATTATATTTGAAACTTTTTTTAAACTATACACTTTTGCTTTCGTACGCCACATAAGCAGTAAGGTTACCAATATTGTCAGGTTTACAAGCACAACACATAAATATCTGAAAAAGCTTGACTGTAAACCCAATTCTTCCAACGATAAACCCGTAACAAAAGATGTAAGATATAAAACTCCGTAAGATATAATTGTATTAATCAGTGAAGCTACAAACGGAAGAATAATTTTAATTGCCAATTCTCCTTTTAAACAAGTTAAGCAATATACTTCATGTAATATAACAACTGTCAACATATCAATCATTACAACATAAGGATTGTTAAATGTAAAATATGTAAGAACAGTAAAATTTAAAGCAATAAACAATGAACACATTGCTATATTGCGTTTGCGAGAATATTTGCCACCTAAGAATGCCAATAAAAAACCTATCAGATAAACTGATTGCACAAAATTAACAGCTAATTCAAAACCATAATTAAACATTTATATCCCCCAACCATTTGAAATATTTTTTCTTTACATCATCTCTGTATTTTTTATTGAGAGGAATGTTAATATCATTTTGCAATAAAACACAATCCGTAGAAATATATTCAACATACTTATTGTTTACAGCATAACCAATATGCGGTCTTATAAAGCCATATTCTGCGATATTTTTAAATTCTGTATTCATATCACTTCTGACCTTATATTCTTGATTTCGAGTATGATACACAACATAATTTTTAATTTTTTCAAGATAAATAATATCACCAATAACAATCGGAATATCTTTTCTTTCGGTATGCAATACTATAGTTTTATGTAATTCTTCAAAAGAGTTATTTATACGATTAATACATTCGTACAAATCAGATTCAATTTTACTTTTTCTTATAAATGAATAAGGAAAACTTTTTAAAGCATCAAACACAAGCTCATCGTGACTTGTGACATAAACAATAAAAGGTATTTCAGCTGAACTTTTCAATTCATTTATCCGCTTGGCTGTAGCAATACCGTCAATTGACGGCATTTCAATATCAAGAAAAATCAGATGATACTTGCTGTAATTTTCAAGTATATCAAATCCGTTTGAGTATTTGTCAATTTTAAATTCCAAATTAAGCTTTTCACACACCGCTGTTATTTTGTTAATCAGACTTTCAACAAATACAATTTCATCATCTACTACCGCAATCTTTAACATATGCTCATCACCATTTTAATTCTAACAAATATTAAAATGTTTTTCAATACACTCTTAAACAGTCAATCATTTAAGAAGTTACTATCAATTTTATAAGTCAGCAAGTTATTACCGCCGTTATCTCTGTACATTTGCTAGGGAAAAGTGATTATTTTTTAAAAAGTTGGGGTAATGAAAATTTTGAATTTGATGCGGAGGGTAAAGAAATCTATCCTAAGCGTATTTTAATATAAAAGCAAAAACAGCGCTAAAAAATACACGGGCAATGAAAAATGCAGTTTGTAAGAACAGCCGTACAAGAGGAATATTCCGGTTTTACGGCGCAAACAGAACAGGGTGATTTTCAGGCAGAATTGCACATAACCGCTAAAACAGAATATTTTTAAGACGGTGTAATACTGTAAAACATGAAACATCCTCATAGATTAAAAATCAAGGACCACCCAAGAAAATAGGCGGTCCTTGATTTTAGAGAGATTTTATTTTTAAAAGGAGTTAGAAATTAGCTTATTTTATTTGTTTATACCAAAAATATATTTTGTAGTTTGTGTATAGTTTTCGTTTGCTTTTAATATTGTCGTAGGAAAATTCTTGTGATTTACAGCATCTGGAAAGCCCTGGGTTTCAAGACAAAACGCTGGATTTTCTCCGTATGTTGCTGAATCCTTTCCCATATTGGACAAAACATCGACATAATTTGCTGTATATACATGAACACCTTTCTGAGAAGTATAGCATTTTAATGTGATTCCGCTGTCAATACCCTCAGCTTCGGCCGCAAGCACAAATTCTTCATCAGAATGATTCAGCACAAACATATGATCAATACCGTTTGCAAAACCAATCTGCTCGTTTTTTCTGTCAATACCATTTCCAATTAACTTGGGTTCGGTAAAATCAAACGATGTATTCTTAACGGGAGTTATCTCTCCTGTGGGATTGAGGTTTGAATTTATCGGTATGAAGAAATTTGCATTTATTTTCAGCTTGTGATTTTCTGTAACTTTACCGCTTTTATGTCCGTTAAGATTAAAATATGAATGATTGGTCAGATTACATATTGTGTCTTTGTCGGAAACTGCCGACCATTTTATCGTAAGTACATCTTCATCATCAAAGGTGTAGCGTACAAAGACCTTCATATTTCCGGGATAGCCCTCATCACCGTCGGGACTATCAAGCATAAATAGGACTGTATTTGGAACTTTATCATCAACTACCGCAAGCCACACTTTGCGGCTAAAGCTGTTAAATCCGCCGTGTAGATGGTTACTCCCATTGTTTACAGGGAGCTGATAATCTTCTCCGTTAAGAGTAAACTTGCCGTATGCAATTCTTCCGCAACATCTTCCGACAGTAGCACCGAAGTATGTTCCGTCAAATTCATAACCGTCAATGTGCTCATAGCCGAGAACTACATCTCTAATACTACCGTTTTTGTCGGGAACTTTTATCGAAACGACACTTGCGCCTAAATCACATAATGTCACGCTTGCTCCGCTGTTATTTTCTATTGTATAAAGATGAGTGTTTTCACCTTTGGATGTAGGTTCAAAATTTACTACCCTTACCTTTGACATTTTAGCACTTCCTTTACTACAGCGTCTTTATAAATTTATCAAAAGCCTTTTGTCCTTCAGGAGTTCTTTTGAATACACCTGCATCCAAAAGAACATTAAGAAACACCTTTCCTATCTCATTTTGAATTATTGAATCAATATTATTTTCATTGATTTCATCATACTGCGAAACAAATTCATTTACCCACTCGGAATGTTTGCTGATTTTCGGAATTTCACTTACATCCTTGTGATTAAGAATTGCATCCTTTAAAATAGCCATTTCATCTTTAAGCCTTGAGGGCAATACTGCAAGTCCCATAACTTCAATAAGGCCGATATTTTCTTTTTTAATATGATGCAAATTCGCATGAGGATGAAATACTCCCAAAGGATGCTCTTCACTTGTAATATTATTTCTGAGAACGAGGTCAATAACAAATTTTCCATCCTTTGTAAAAGCAATCGGAGTGATAGTGTTGTGAATTTCACCGTCTGTTTCGGCAAAAATGCCAACATCTGCGTCCGTGTACGCTCTCCAACTCTTTAGAATATGAGAAGATAATGAAATAATGCTATCCTTGTTTTTACCTGTCAATCTTACAACTGACATAGGCCACTTTACAATTCCGCACTCCACATCATCAAAGCCGTTAACAATAAACTTTCTTTCAACCTCTGCCCTATTAAGTGCAAAGCTGTATCTGCCACCCTGAAAATGTTCATGTGTAAGTATTGAACCGCCTACAATCGGCAAATCAGCATTTGAACCGATTATATAATGCGGAAACTGTGAAATAAAATCAAACAGTTTTCTGAATGTGGAATCATTGATTACCATTGGTGTATGCTCACCGTTAAATACAATACAATGTTCATTGTAATAAACATACGGAGAATATTGCATAAACCAGTTATCTCCATCAATGGTGAGCGGAATAATTCTGTGATTATCTCTTGCAGGATGATTTACTCTTCCGGCATATCCTTCATTTTCCTTACAAAGCAAACATTTCGGATAGCCCGACTGTTTTTGAAGTTTTGCCGCTGCAATAGCTTTCGGATCTTTTTCAGGCTTTGAAAGATTTACCGTGATATCAATATCACCGTATTCGGTTGATGTTTTCCACTTTAAGTCTTTCTTAATACGATATCTTCTTATATAATCGGTATCGCAGCTGAATTTATAGTAGCTATCGGTTGCAAGTTTAGGAGAACAGCTATAATTCTGCCAAAATTCTCTTATTACTTCTGACGGTCGCTTAACAAGTGAAGCCATAAGTTTCACATCAAATAAGTCGCGATATGTTACTGTATTTTCGGGAATGATTCCTTTTTCGTTTGCATAATCAAGAAGTCCCGACAAAATTTCTTCAAGAGTATCCTCGTTATCTGCTGTAAGGCAAGTACAACTGTCATCGGGTTCATCCATATGGAACAACGACAAAAGCCTATTTTGCGTGTAGATTATATCCTCTTTTTCAATAAGCCCTGTATTGATTCCGTATGAAACAAGTCTTAATATTAAGCCGTAAACGCTGTTCTTCATAAATACCGCCTCACTTATTATAGCCGTTGGGATGTGTTGAATGCCATTTCCACGCTGTTTTAATAATTGTTCCCAGATCATCATACTCAGGTTTCCAGCCAAGTACAGTTTTCGCCTTATCGCTTGATGCAATCAATACAGCAGGATCGCCGCTTCTTCTGCTTTCTTCAACAACCTTAATATCTTTCTGTGTAACCTCTTTTGCTTTTTCAATTACCTCACGAACAGAAAAACCTACACCGTTGCCAAGATTGAATATATCACTTTTACTGCCCTTCATAAGATATTCAACTGCAAGAATATGAGCCTGTGCAAGGTCAGTGACATGGATATAATCACGAATACAAGTTCCGTCAGATGTGGGATAATCAGTACCAAAAATACTTATGTGGTCACGGGTACCCTGTGCCGCCTGAAGAATAATCGGAATAAGGTGGGTTTCAGGATTATGTGCCTCACCGATTTTTCCGCTGATATGTGCTCCGCATGCATTGAAATATCTGAGAGAAACATATCTTAAACCATGTGCTTTTTCAACCCAATAGAACATTCTCTCCATGGATTTTTTTGTTTCTCCGTAGCAGTTTGTCGGATTTGTCGGATCGGTTTCAAGAATAGGAGTTCTCTCAGGCTCACCGTATGTTGCCGCTGTTGATGAAAATACAATCTTATCAATTCCGTGAGCAACCATTGACTGAAGCAAAACCTTTGTGCCGTTGAGGTTATTATCATAATATTTGAGAGGGTTAGTCATACTTTCACCGACAAGTGAATTGGCTGCAAAATGAATTACAGCATCAATACCTTTTTCTTTATTAAAAACGCTGTCAATTTCACTTCTGTTTCTGAGATCACCTTTATAAAATTTTGCTTTGGGATGAACCGCCTCGATATGACCTGTTTCAAGGTTATCGAATACAACAACCTCATTACCGCTTTCAATAAGTCTGTAAACTGTATGCGAACCGATATATCCGGCACCGCCTAAAACAAGAATTTTCATTTTGTCCTCCTTAATAAAAACAAAACCTACATAATTACATTACTTTTATTCCGCCGTATTTTCTCACTTTGAGAACATGGCATGAGTTTTCTCCGAAAATTTTATTTATAAATTCTTTGTAATTACTTACAAAATCATTTTTGACAAACGCCTGAATTGTACCTGCAAATCCACCGCCGTGAACACGGCACACGCCGTAATTGCGAAGAAGGCTTTCGCTGAGTGCAAGGGCTACCGAGATGTTCTGATGTTGAATATCTCTTGTTGTATATACATTCTGAAGATACTTAAATGATGAATTACCTGATTTTCTGATTGCGTCAAGGAATTCAACAAACTTACCGTTTTCAAGTGACGAAACGGCATTTTTAACGTTATGCTCCTCATTAAAGAAATGAATTGCACGAAGTACCGGTCTGTCGCCAACAGCCTCACGAATTTCGTCAAGGCGAATATAAAATTCGTTTGAATCACAATCTCTCAGATAATCTTCTCCGAGAAAATTTGCAACCTTTTTCATTTCCGAGGGAATCATAGCATAATCATCTGTAAGATCAACATGATCGCCCTTTGTGTCAACAATACAAAGACTGTAATCGTATTTTTCAAATTCGGTAGGTACTTTCTTAACAATTGGCTTTGTCGGATCTTTAAAGTCAATGTTAACCATTCCTCCGACTGAACAAGCCATTTGATCCATAAGTCCGCACGGCTTTTTGAAAAATACATTTTCAGCATACTGAGAAATCTGAGCAATCTCAACTGAATTTATTTTCATATCATTATATAAACCGGAAATAATAGTTCCGACAACTACCTCAAAAGCTGCTGACGATGAAAGTCCTGCACCAACAAGTACATCACTTGTTGCATAAGCATTGAATCCACCAATTTTATATCCATGATCCTTAAGTCCACGAAGAACACCTCTGATGAGGCTGACCGTTGTGCCTGCCTCATCATCATTAACTTCGAGGTCATTTATATTGAGAGTAATCATATCATAACCGTCAGAAACAAATCTTACAACATCATTGTTATTCTTGGCCGACACAGCAATAGTATCAAGATTAATTGATGTTGCAAGCACCATTCCGTGCTGGTGATCTGTATGATTACCGCAAACCTCACTTCTGCCGGGAGCACTGAATATTGCTACTTTATCAGGGCAAAAAATTGTTTCATACTGCTCAATTGCATGAACATATCTTTTTTTCTGATAATCAATCATTGATGAATCTATATATATATCAGTGAAAAGATTATCAAATTCGCCGTTTGTAATTTTTTCAATTGCTGTTTTAGTATCAATCATTTTATTTACCTGCCTTTTCCGTAACTGTAGGAAGGAACATAGAAGGCTCTGTGTTACCGATTTCATCAAGCTGTTGTGTCATATCAATCTTGCCTTCTCTTCTTGCACCGATTGTGTTTATAACCTTCTTCATCATACCGTCATTGAGTTTATATTTCTTTCTGTAAACAACATAAGCAATAAGCATACAAACTGCAGGAACAATGCACATAAGTGTACTGATTGATGCTACTGTTGCAAATGACTGTTCCTGACCCGGAATATACTGTGTGCTTCCAAGTGCCGCACCAATACCGAGTGCTGTAAGAGCCGCTGTGAATTTTACGATAAGCGTCTGGAGTGAGAATACAACGCCTTCATTTCTTGTTCCAAGCTTAAATTCACCGTAATCAACAACATCTGCAAGGAATACTGTTGCACAACCAAGTTCAAGACCTGTACCAAGTTTTACAATAACGCCTGAGATTGATGTGAGCACAACATTGTGCGGAGCAAAAATACCTACGAGCAAAAGCATTACAAGACCAAATGCAGGTAAAAGACACGCAAGAAGGAACGAAGTTTTTCTTGAAAGAAATTTTGTAACCTTAGGGAATACGATAAGACCTACAACCTCTGCGATTGATGCGCTGATCATAAATGATGACATCATTCCTGCGTTGCCGCAAACATATTTGAAATAATATGTAGCAACACCCATAATGCACTGAATGCCGATGTTGTAAAGGAAGATAAGAGTTACCGCCCAACGAAGTTGATCGTTCTTGCCGATGATTGAGAAAATATCTTTAAACTTAACTTTCTTTTCCGGAACAGAATCATCTCTCTTTTTCGGAAGATTGATTACTGTAATACCGATTGTAAGAATAAATACAATTGCAATTATGATTGCAAATCTGTGATAACCTGCCTGATTTGTTGTGCCGCCGCTGAGAGCCTCAATAATTTGAACACCAAAGCCTGCAATAACAAGTGACTGACCGATACTTGCAAAGATTCTCGGAAGTACCGAAACTTTTTCTCTCTCCTCAGGATTTGAAGTGAGGTTAGGAATAATTGACCAATAAGGAATATCCATAATTGTGTAAGTCATACCCCAGAGTATGTAAGCTGCTGTTGCAAATACGCAAAGTCCAACGCCATCGAGGTGGAAGTCTGTGAATAAAACAACAAATACAATTGAATTAACCAGAGTACCTATTACAAGCCATGGAATAAATTTACCCCATCTGCTGCGTGTGTTATCAACAATCATACCCATAAACAAATCATTAAAGGCATCCCATAACTTTGCAACAAAGAACATTACGCCGATAAATACCGGGTTAACCTTGATGATGTCTGTGAAATAAATCATTGAAAATGTGGCAATCATACCATAAATCATATCTTTGCCGAGGGCACCTAAAGCAAAGGTGTATTTGATTCTACCCGGGATTTTGCCATCAAGTCTTGGTTGTGATGATGTCTGTTTCATAATTTTTCCTCCTTTTAATTTTAAATGAAACGCCGTGACAACCTGCACAAAAGATTTCGTTATTATTTAATAATAATGTCTCTTTTGTTTTTGTGTTAACTAAATTATATGTTTTGTTTCGTAAACTGTCAATAGTTTTTGGTAAACATTTTTGCTTTCTCTGTTTTTCACTAAACACGACTTGATTTTTTAGTAATATTTCACTATAATGGTAGTGAGGTGATTAAATTGGCTACAATCAGAGATGTTGCCAAAAAGGCAAATGTATCAGTAGCTACTGTTTCAAGAGTGCTTAATAACGACACTACCCTCAGCACCTCGCTTGAAACAAAGCAAAAAATATTTGCAGCAGCTAAAGAACTTAATTATGTAAAGAAAAAAAGGGTTACATCAGCACCTTCATGTCGCATTGGGATTCTACAATGGTTCTCTTCCAAACAGGAAATTGAAGATAATTATTACTTTTTGATGAGACAGGGTATCGAGGACTACTGTTCAAAAAATAATATAAGTATTGTACGAACATTTAAAACAGACAATGACTATCAGAATGTACTTTGTGATGTTGATGGCATAATCTGCCTCGGAAAGTTTAGTAAACAAGAAATAAAATCACTGCATTCTTTGAATAATAAAATTGTTTTTCTTGATATGACCGTTGAGAATATTGAAATCACATCCGTATCACTCGACTTTCGTCAGGCAGTGTCCGATGCAATTAAATATCTATATGATTTAGGTCATAGAACAGTTGGCTTTATCGGAGGCATTGAACAGCTTGAGGACGGAACGATATTTCCTGATAAACGACTCAACACTTTCACAGACATTTGCGATGAACTAAACATTAAATATGATGGGTTTATTATACAGGACAAATTTTCAACATCATCCGGTTATAAAATGATGTCAGAAATGATCAGCAAAGGAAATCTCCCCACAGCTATTTTTGCGGCAAGTGATCATATTGCAATCGGTGCAATGAGAGCTCTGCAAGAAAACGGTTACAAAATTCCTGAGGATATTTCTGTTATGGGATTTGATAACACGGAGCTTTCGGGATATACAAACCCTCCGCTTACTACGGTAAACGCACCTGTATATGCAATGGGTATTTACGGCATTAGATTTATTTTGAATATGATGAAATCTAAAAGCACCGATTATTTTTCTCCTATGCGTGTCTATCTGCCGTGTCCAATAAAAGTTCGCAACTCATGTGCAAAACCTAAAAGCTTATAATTATTATCGTCATCAAACGATTGTATGCTATAATAAATTATAATTATAACTCCACAAATGATAGATTAAGCCGGAAGATTATAATTTCGTTAATGAATTATAATAACTAAAAATTCATTTTGCACCCCTACTCAAAAGCTATAGTTTTAAAAGTAGTCTCCCCCCTAACTGAGTTACGCAACCTGCGTGATGGATTTGGAGCTTATGGGAATAAACTGAGCACAGCACATCTGACACGAAAATTTAAGGAGCTGTGAAGAAATGAAGTTTAAGACTTCGTTCTTCCCAGCTCCTTTGTTTTTTGCGAAATAATAATGCAATTGTAAAAAAGCATACTTCCCTGAATATTGTTCAAAGCAAGCACTTGTTTCGCCCTACTCGATTAGCCCCAACATAACCGTTGAAAATCGGACAATAGAAATTTTTGCATTTTACAAATCTATTGTCCGACCTGAATTTTAAATTTTAAACTGTCAATTTTTATTTTGCTAAAAGCTTAAAGCCCATAATAACAACACCTAACACCACGAGGACAATGCCTGTTGCACGGTTCAGGGTTTTGGGCTTAGCTTTGTTTGCAAAGACGGCGGCAATTCTCGCCCATATAAGGGTGAACGCTATGCAGAGAATGAACACAAACCAATCGGGTGTGCCACCAATCATAAAGTGCGAAACTGCGCCTGTCAGGGCGGTGAATGTCATAATGAATAAGCTTGTGCCGACAGCGGTTTTCAATTCATAGTTCAGCACGGTCGTCAAAATCAAAAGCATCATCATTCCTCCGCCCGCACCTATAAATCCGCAGATAAAGCCGATTAACATTCCGCAGATTACAGACTGGATTGCCCTTTTTTTTGCCGACACACCGAGCATAGCTTCTTTAGTTGTCATAACGGGACGGATGATAAATTTTATGCCGAGCAAAAATGTCATAAACACGGAAAATCCGCCCATTGTAGCTGATGGAACAATGCTTGCAACATAACTGCCGACAATCGTAAACGCAAGCACACTCGCCATCATAATCAAACCGTTTCTGACATCGAGATTTTTATTTTTATGGTATGTATAAGCCGAAACTGCACTCGCCAAAACATCGGACGAAAGTGCGATTCCGACTGCCATATACGGATCCATATTAAGAAAAGTTATGAGCATAGGACTTATTACAGCCGCCGCACTCATTCCTGCAAAACCTGTTCCGAGACCTGCGCCCATTCCTGCAAAAAATGTAACTAAAATTGTAATAAATATATCCATTTAATTTCCTCTATAGAATAATATAACTAAATTAAGATTATTTTAATTTTGCCGTTTCATAAACAAAAGCCGTGAAATCAGCATTATTACCGCAGTTCCGACAAGTATCTGCAACGGGTACAAAAGTACGCTTTCACTCGGAATAATCATACTCAAAATTGTCAATGCTCCGGCAGGCGGAATATACATTTTTGTGCAGTAAACAATTACAAGCATTATCGCCGTGGCTGTCAATGCGGCAACTGTCAACGGCAATCCGAGAGTCATATTCAGCACATATCTTGAAACCGCTCCGACAAATGCACAGACTGTTATCAGCAAAACCGTCTTTACCGGCTTGTTGCGAGCCTTATTTTTCGGACGGGAAAATTCCGTAAACGCCACAAGCAACGGCGGTGCAATTGCAAATTTAAAGCCCGACCAAATTGCGAAGAATCCCACAACGGCAACACAGATTGTTCTTACGGCTGTGTCAATCACATCGCTCTTTGCATGCAGGTTTACCGACTGAAAATCCTCTTTATCCCTTATTTTAACTTTCAAAAGAAATCTGCGGAATAATACAACCGCAATTGTCAGCAAAAATGCGGCAATCGGGTATATAAAGCTCTCGGTCTGCATCATAACGGGCAACACAATTGCCGAAATCATCGGTGCAAATGTTGTTCCCGAAAACATAAAGAGAATTTGTGCAAATATAAATGCAATCAATATTTCAAGATAAAGCCCGACTTTTATGTATCGGACTGTCAGCACACCCGCAACAGCGCAAATCGCAATTAACGCAATCATTCGGCTGTCATTGACTTTCCAACCTTGCTTTTGTGTAACCATATAACCAATTGCAAGTGCCGTTATTTCAGGAAAGATTATCTCCCCCTCACCCAATATTTCCGCAACAAAAGTCATTATACCGACAAGTATAAGCGTTAATACATACGGTAATGCGTTTTTAAATGCTTTTGTCAAATTCAGTTTCCTCATTTTTTATATTTCTACCCACTTTTCAATTCAAACTAACAGCACTATTGTATCATAAATCTGTCAGCATTAACAGACAAAATTTATTCACAGATTTTTTTCTTTAACAGCGTATCTGTCATTATGCGTGGATATGCAGGTCTTGCAAAAGACGCTGTACATATTGGAGGTTCAGTATATGATAAAAACGGCGCAGAAATTAGCGGCGTTTTTTAAGTCACCTACGGTTTAGGTATCAAAATATAAATATTTGTATAGCAAAGCCTCCTGCAACTGCTTAAATTTTACACATTACAGGATAATGGGTGTTGCACAATAACACTTGATATTATTCCCACTCTACTGTTCCGGGGGGTTTACTTGTTATATCATAGACTACTCTGTTGACATGTTCAACTTCGTTGATGATGCGGTTGGAGACTCTGCCTAGGATTTCGTAGGGGATTTTTGCCCAGTCGGCTGTCATAAAATCATCGGTTGTAACGGCACGGAGAGCGATGAGTTCGTCATATGTTCTTGCGTCACCCATAACGCCAACAGTTTTCACACCCGGGAGAACTGCGAAGAACTGGCTCATTTTATCTGCGTAACCGCACTTATCCATTTCATCACGAAGAATTGCATCGGCTTCCTGAAGAATACGAACCTTTTCGGCTGTAACTTCACCGATTACTCGCACACCGAGTCCCGGACCCGGGAACGGCTGACGCCATACGAGGTCGTGCGGAAGTCCAAGCTTCTCACCTACTACTCTTACCTCATCCTTAAAAAGGTCTTTAAGCGGTTCAATTACACCTGCAAAGTCAATATCTTCCGGGATACCAACCTGATTGTGATGTGTTTTGATTTTTGCGGCATCGCCTTTACCGCTTTCGATACGGTCGGGATAAATTGTACCCTGTGCAAAGTAACCCTCGCCGTAGCTTTCACGGATTTTGTTCCAGAACACCTTATAAAATTCTGTACCTATAATGTGGCGCTTTTCTTCGGGTTCTTCAACACCTTTAAGCTTTGCAAGGAACTCTTCCTGACAATTAATGCGGACAAAGTTCATATCAAAAAGCTTTGTAAAGGTCTGCTCTACAAAGTCGCCCTCGTCTTTTCTCATAAGTCCCTGATCCACGAAAACGCAGGTAAGTTGTTTACCGACTGCCTTACTGAGAAGTGCTGCAGCAACAGATGAATCTACACCGCCCGAAAGTCCGAGAACTACACCCTTGTCACCAATCTGCTCTTTAAGCTGTGCAACAGTTGTGTCGATGAAGCTTTCCATTTTCCACTCACCCTTACATTCGCAAACATCATAAAGGAATGAACGGAGCATATCTTTACCGTTATCTGTATGGTTAACTTCGGGATGAAACTGAACACCGTAGAATTTCTTTTCAGGGCAGGACATTGCGGCTACGGGACATACATCCGTTGTAGCTGTAATGCTGAATCCTTCGGGAACTTCATTGATATAGTCACGGTGACTCATCCATGAAATTCCTTCACTCTTTACGGATTTAAAGAGTATATCATTGTTATTATATTTTGTAACTGTCTTGCCGTACTCACTTGATGAATTGTCTGTAGCCGAAACAACATTGCCGCCGAGCGTGTATGCCATAAGCTGACAACCGTAGCAAATGCCGAGAATCGGGATTCCAAGTTCAAAAATTTCAGGAGTATAATGCGGTGATGACTCGTCATAAGCGCTGTTAGGACCGCCTGTGAAGATAATACCTTTTGGGCTAATGTCTTTGATTTTCTGAATATCAACGGTATAAGGAAGAATTTCGCAATACACATTGCACTCACGAACTCTTCTTGCAATCAGCTGATTGTACTGACCGCCGAAATCAAGAACAATGACAGTTTCTTTTGTAGCATTGCTCATAGTAAAATTCCTTTCAAATTTAAAGAATACCGCACAGAATTTGTGCGGTATTCAATTAATATTTTAATTATCTGTAAATAATATCGTTTCTGGAAGGACCGTTTGAAACCATTGTAATCGGCACACCGATAGCCTTTTCGGCAAATTCAATGTATTCACGGCATTCCTTAGGAAGCTTGTCATATTCTGTAATACCTGAAATTGAACACTTCCAGCCCTTGAGCTTTTTGAGGATAGGTTTGCATCTTTTAAGCTTTGTTGTTGACGGGAAGTAGTCAATTTCCTTGCCGTCAAGCTCATAACCTACACAAACAGGGATTTCATCAAGATATCCGAGAACATCAAGAACCGTGAAAGCAACCTGTGTTGCACCCTGAACCATACAACCGTAGCGTGTTGCAACGAGGTCAAGCCAACCCATTCTTCTCGGTCTGCCTGTTGTTGCACCAAATTCTCCGCCGTCACCGCCTCTTCTGCGGAGTTCGTCAGCCTCATCGCCGAAGATTTCAGAAACAAATTCACCTGCGCCTACCGCACTTGAATAAGCCTTGACAACTGTGATGATTTCTTTGATTTCATACGGAGGAATACCTGCGCCTACTGCACCGTAACCTGCGATTGTATTGGATGAAGTAACCATAGGATAAATACCGAAGTCAGTATCCTTGAGTGAACCGAGCTGTCCTTCAAGAAGAATATTCTTTCCGTCTTTGAGCGCATTATGAACAAAAGTGAATGCGTCACCGACATAAGGAGCAAGAAGTTCCTTATATTCCATTAGCTTGTCAAAAACTTCCTGTTCTGTGATTTCGGGCTTGTTGTAGAGGTTTTTCAGAGTTGCATTCTTGATTTCAAGAGCGTGTCTGATTTTCTCTCTGAGTGAATCGGGATCATCATAAAGCTCATTGATCTGAAAACCGATTTTTGAATACTTGTCAGAATAGAACGGAGCGATACCGCTCTTTGTTGAACCGAAAGAATTTTTGCCGAGACGCTCTTCCTCGTAGCAGTCAAATGCTACATGGTAAGGCATAACAATTTGTGCTCTGTCAGAAATAATAATGTTTGGCTCGGGAACTCCGCGATCTTTGAGGTGAGCCATTTCCTTAACGAAGTTTTCAACGCTGAAAGCAACACCGTTGCCGATTATATTGGTGATATTCTGATGGAAAACACCCGAAGGAAGCTGGTGAAGAGCAAATTTTCCGTAATCGTTGACAATTGTATGTCCTGCGTTTGCACCGCCTTGAAAACGAATTACGATGTCGCTGTCGTTTGCGAGAACATCGGTAATTTTACCCTTGCCCTCGTCGCCCCAGTTGGCACCTACAATTGCTTTTACCATTTTACAAAACTCCTTTTTACAGACGCATAGTCTGCTATAAATAAAATATATACTTGAACCAAAGGTTCGATTAAATCAGTCTAATTAAACATTGATTTCAGGCTTGTCAGGCTCAACATCTGCGTACTTTTCAAGAACAGGCTTGATGCACTCGTTGAGGAAGTCCTCTGTCTGCTCTTTTGCTCTGCCTGTGTAGTTTTCAGGCTTGAGAATTTTTTCAAGCTCTTCAAGAGTAACGCCGAATGCCTCATCTGCGGCAATTCTCTCGAGAAGATCATTTTCGCCGCCTTCAACCTTGACTACTCTCGACGCAGCCATTGAATGCTCACGGATTTTCTCGTGAAGCTGCTGTCTGTCAGCACCACGCTTTTTAACTGCATCCATCATAATATTCTCTGTTGCCATGAACGGAAGTTCTTTTCTGAGTCTTTGTTCAATTACCTTTGGATAAACGACAAGACCGTCTGCAACATTTGCATAAAGTGAAAGGATGCCGTCAACTGCGAGGAATGCCTCCGGAACGCTGAGACGCTTGTTGGCGGAGTCATCAAGTGTTCTTTCAAACCACTGTGTGGCAGTTGTAAAGTAACCGTTGAGAACATCAACCATAACATATCTTGAAAGTGAACCAATACGCTCACTTCTCATTGGGTTACGCTTGTAAGCCATAGCCGATGAACCGATCTGATTCTTTTCAAACGGCTCTTCAACCTCTTTGAGGTGCTGAAGAAGTCTGATATCATTTGAGAATTTAGCGGCTGACTGAGCAATTCCCGCAAGAACATTGAGGAACTGTGAATCAAGCTTTCTTGAATATGTCTGACCTGATACAGGGAAACAAGCCTTGTAGCCCATTTTTTCTGCAATCTTACGGTCAAGCATTTTGCACTTTTCGTGATCTCCGTCAAAGAGTTCAAGGAAGCTTGCCTGTGTACCTGTTGTACCCTTTGAACCGAGAAGCTTAGCCTTTGAAAGCTGATACTCAACATCTTCAAGATCCATAAGGAGTTCCTGAAGCCAGAGAGTCGCTCTCTTACCTACTGTTGTAGGCTGTGCAGGCTGAAAATGAGTGAATGCAAGGGTTGGAAGAGCCTTGTATTCATCGGCAAACTTTGAAAGGTTGCGGATAACGGTGATAAGCTTATTTCTGATAAGCTTGAGTCCTTCTGTCATAATGATGATATCTGTGTTATCACCGACATAACAGGAGGTTGCTCCGAGATGAATAATGCCCTTTGCGTTCGGACACTGAACACCGTAAGCATATACATGTGACATTACATCATGACGAACAATTTTCTCTCTTTCCTGTGCAACTTCATAGTTGATGTCATCAGCATGAGCCTTGAGTTCGTCAATCTGCTCCTGTGTAATTGGGAGTCCGAGTTCTTTTTCCGATTCTGCAAGAGCAATCCAGAGCTTTCTCCATGTTCTGAATTTTTTATCCGGCGAGAAAATGTATTTCATTTCCTTGCTTGCATAACGGGCTGACAAGGGTGATTCATAAGTATCTTTTACCATTATTTACATCCTTTCAATTAGTTGTCCTTTTTATTGTTTTCATCGAAGTTCATTCCGCCACGCTCCTTGCCCTTAAAGGTTTCTTTTGTTATAGGAGCGGGGTAATTACCCGTAAAGCAACCGTCACAAAAGCCTACGGGAGCGTTGTGAATCATCTCACGAAGTGACTCAACAGGGAGATATCCGAGGGAATCAGCCTTGCTGAGCTTTGTAATTTCTTCGATTGTATGGTTGCAGGCAATAAGTTCTCCTCTTGACGGAATGTCTGTACCGTAATAACACGGCCACATAAACGGAGGTGAACTGATACGCATATGTACCTCTTTTGCGCCTGCCTCTTTGAGCATTGTAACAATTCGGTCAACAGTTGTACCACGCACAATGCTGTCATCAATAATAACAACTCTCTTGCCTTTGATTTTGTCGGCAATCGGGTTGAGTTTAATTTTTACGCTTTTCATTCGTTCCTTCTGACTTGGCTTTATGAAGGTTCTGCCGATGTAGCTGTTCTTCACAATAGCCTTTTCATAAGGAATTCCGGATTCTTCGCTGTAACCGATTGCGGCATCAATTCCCGATTCGGGAACACCGACAACCATATCAGCCTCAACAGGGTATTTCCTTGCAAGAATTCGTCCTGCCTGCTTTCTTGCCTCATAAACGCTTACTCCGTCAATAAAGGAGTCTGAACGGGCAAAATAAATATACTCAAAAATGCAAAGTGCCTTTTTCTTGTCACCAAAGTCGGGTTTCATACTGCGGACACCGTTTTGGTCTACAATTACGATTTCGCCCGGTTCAATATCACGGACAAATTCTGCACCGCAGGCATCAAGAGCCGCACTTTCACTTGCAAAAACATAGGAATCGTTGTACTTGCCCATACAAAGCGGTCTGAATCCGTGAGGATCACGAGCCGCAATAAGCTTTCTCGGGCTCATAACAAGGAGCGAATAAGCTCCCTCAATTACCTGCATCGTTCTTGCAACGGCATCTTCAACAGAATGACATTTAAGTCTTTCACGGGCAATTACATAGCAGATAACCTCGCTGTCGATTGTTGTCTGAAAGATTGCGCCACGCTGTTCAAGACTTCTGCGGATTTCAAGCGCATTGGTAAGGTTGCCGTTATGGGCGATTGAAAGCGTACCCTTTACATAACGCATAACAAGCGGTTGTGCATTTTCCAGCACAGAACCGCCTGCAGTCGAGTAACGGACATGCGAAACCGCCATTTGTCCGTTGAGAGAATCAAGAATTTTGTTGTTAAAGACCTCGGTAACAAGGCCCATATCTTTGTGATAATCAATTACACCTTCGTCAGATACAGCGATGCCGCAGCTTTCCTGTCCTCTATGCTGGAGAGCAAGCAAGCCGTTATAACAAGCGTATGCAGGGTTAATTGTGCCGTCGCTGAATATGCCGAATACTCCGCACTCTTCGTGCAGACCTTCTTTTGCAAAATTATCGAAAGAAAATTCCAAGGTGCCACCATCCGATTAATCAAAATAACTATCCAAAGTTTAATTCACATATCTTAATTCAAAAATTCACAATGTAGTTATTATGCAAGACCTACACGCTTCATCATTTCGGCATAAGCCTCTTCAACACCGCCCATGTCACGACGGAAACGGTCTTTGTCGAGTTTTTCCTGAGTATCCATATCCCAGAAACGGCATGTATCGGGAGAGATTTCGTCAGCAAGGAGAATCTTGCCCTTGTATCTGCCGAACTCAATCTTGAAGTCGATAAGATCAACCTTGCACTGCTTGAAGAATTCAATCATAATCTCATTAATCTTGAAAGCCATTTCTGTGATTGTGTCGATTTCTTCCTTTGTAGCAAAGCCTGCTGCGAGGATGTGATATTCATTTACCATAGGATCGCCGAGTTCATCGTTCTTATAGCAGAATTCAAGAACAGGAGTCTTCATCGGAGTGCCTTCGGGAAGACCGAGACGCTTTGAAAGACTGCCGGCAGCTTTATTTCTTAAAATTACCTCGAGAGGAACAATTTCAACCTTCTTGAGGACTGTATCTCTGTCGTTAAGCTCTTCAACAAAGTCTGTTGCAATGCCGTGCTTTTCGAGAAGCTTGAACATAAAGTTTGACATACGGTTGTTTACAACACCCTTGCCAACGATTGTACCCTTTTTCTCGCCGTTGAATGCAGTTGCGTCATCCTTGTAGGAAACGATGCAGAGATCGGGATCTTCTGTAGAAAATACCTTTTTAGCTTTTCCTTCGTAAAGTAATTCTTTCTTTTCCATAATCAAATCCTCCATAAAGATGCGGCTTTGCGCCGTAATTAAAAAACAATACAAGATACATTATAATATATAAATCAAAAATAAGCAACCGTATGAGAATTAAAAATAAAAAAATTGACGAATTTTTTAAAAAATTGCCTGTATCGAAAAATTGTGAAACAAAAATAATCTTAAACAGGGCATTTTTGCAAAAGGAAAAGGAACAATACGGCGTGTATTGCTCCTTTGAAATTAAAATCTGACCGTATTCTGTTTATTTCTGAATACGAAAAGTATTATCGGTCTAAAAAGTCCGAAGGTAAGAACATTTACTACTGTGAGAACATCCGAATATCTGATGTTAAGATTTTTGAATATTTTATCCGAAATAATTACATCTATCACAAATGAGGCAATGACACAAGCTAACAGGGCAATCAAGCCGATGATACCGATTTCCAGTTCAAAACAAAAAAACAGAACAGCAACGGTTGCGATTGAAAGGTTCAGCACACCTTCAATTATGCCTAAAGCCTTATTCCCTGCAATTTTACCGAGGAGATATTTATTATAAAACGGAATCCACGCTGTACCGCTGTGCTTGCAGTACAAGTTCTTGCACATACCCATTGCCGCAATGCTCTCAAAAACATAGCTTACTGCAAAATAAATAATCAGCACGGCAATTACTGCTATAAAGAACACATACATAGCCGAAAGCATTCCCATTAAAAGCATAACACTTATTCCGCCCATAATTATCGCCCTCCAAAATATACTAAAAAAGGACACTAACTCTATGAGTTAATGTCCTTTTGGTGCCGGTGACCGGACTTGAACCGGTACGGTATCGCTACCGGCGGATTTTGAGTCCGCTACGTCTGCCAATTCCATCACACCGGCAAATGCAAAACATATTATACAATACAAATCAGGAAAAATCAAGTTATATTTTTAAATTTTTTGCCTTAATTACTACGCTGTAAATAGAGGTGAATCAATTTGTGTGAAAATACAAACGGTTTTTCTTCTTTGGCGTTGATTTTGGGTGAATTTATTATACTGTATTTTAAAGTTACTTTTTGTCGGATTACATCATTTTAATCATGCAAATACTTTATACGGATGTTTTAATCCTTGAAAATAATATGCCTCTATGTTAGAATAGCTTTGAGGATGTGATAATTTGATAAATAACCAGTTTTCGGGTAATAATATGCCGTTTTACGGCAATAACCTTAATTATAACCGCAATTTCAAAAAAGAGTTCCAGTATGATAATCTCAAGCAAAGATCAAGCGGTTTAGGCTTTTTTGTATTTGCGTATTCGCTTACAATGACAGTAAGCGCAATGATAGTTATAGAAGTTTTCAAGGCTTTTGGTTCGGCAAAATATATTTATTCTGACAATTATTCAATACTGACTTACTTTATGGATATATTTATTTCCGTATTTGCCGTTGTTGTTCCTGCATTTTTTTATATAAAGCTTTCAAGAAACAGTTTAAATGATGTTATCAGCACAAAATATGTAAAACAAAAAAGTATGATACCCATTCTGTTCCTCGGAATGGGGGGTGCGATGATTGCAAATGTTGCCACGAGCGTTATCGCAGACAACTTCTCGCTTTTCGGAATTGAAAACACATCTTCGGGATTGACAATCGGAGATTCAAGTGTTTTGAGTATTGTTCTGAACATAATTTCAACAGCAATCGTCCCCGCTTTTGCCGAAGAATTTGCTTTCAGAGGAATAGTTATGGGTTCTCTGAGAAAGTTCGGTGATACAACAGCAGTTATAGGCTCTGCAATTTTGTTCGGTGCAATGCATCAGAATATATCACAAATTCCGTTTGCGTTTATTCTCGGACTTATTTTTGCGTATGTCGATTGCAAATTCAACTCCATTCTTCCGTCAATTGCAATCCATTTTCTTAATAACCTATATGCTGTTTCCATGAGCATTTTAAGAGATGCAAACATTGTTTCCGATTATGCGGCAACAATAATCAGTTACAGCCTGATTATTTTCTTCTGTATTGCAGGCTTTGTTTCATATATCGTACTCGCCAAAAAAGATAAGAACTTTTTTAAAATGTCTGATAAGAAAGACGGAATTGTAAGTGAACTTAGCTTAAAAGAGAAAATGACTGCATTTCTTGTGAATCCCGGCATCATACTTTCACTTGTACTTTTTCTGATAACTACAATCACAAATTTAGGATTAATTAACAATGGATAAAACTTTATACTATATGCAAAAGGCTATTGAACAGGCTGAGATTGCCGCTGCGGAAAACGAAGTTCCCGTCGGTGCGGTAATTGTCAGAAATGATGAAATTGTTGCCACAGGAAGAAATCGCCGTGAACAGAGCAAGAACGCTCTTCTTCATGCCGAAACAGATGCAATCTACAATGCCTGTCAAAAGCTTGGCGGTTGGAGATTGTGGAACTGTGAAATTTATGTAACACTTGAGCCTTGCCCTATGTGTGCCGGTGCAATAATCAACGCTCATATTCCAAAGGTATATTTCGGCGCATACGACTTAAAAAACGGCGCTTGCGGTACAATTACGAATCTGTTCCAGATGCCGTTCAATTTCAAGCCTGAATCAGTCGGCGGTATTATGCAGGAGGAGTGTTCAAAACTTCTCTCCGACTTTTTTAAAAACTTACGCAATAAAAAATCATAGAAAAAATCCCGCTTTTGTAAGCGGGATTTTTTATTTGCTGTTATAATCAAAGAAACAGGATTATATTATTTTTCATCTCTTAAAATCTTACTTGCCGCAAGCATTACACCGAGCTTACCGCTGTGGAAATTAAGACTTCCCTGCATCCATACTGCATACGGTTCACGCAACGGTGCGTCTGCAGAAAGTTCAATAGATGAACCGAGAGTAAATGCGCCTGCCGCCATAACTACCTGACTTTCGTAACCAGGCATATCCGACGGAATCGGAGATACAAAGCTGTCAACAGCCGAACCGCTCTGAACTCCCTCGCAAAAGCGGCATACCTTTTCTGCATTACCGAGCATGATAAGCTGAATGATATCTCCTCTTGCATCATTGTACTTTGGACTTGTTTCATAACCGAGAATTTCAAAAAGTGCCGATGCAAATACTGCAGTTTTAAGTGCTTCCCCCGTAACATGAGGAGCATGGTACGCACCCATAAAAAGTTCTCTGTTTGCGTTAAGAGTAGCACCGATTTCTTTGCCTGTACCGGGAGTGGTAAGTCTGTAGGCACACATCTCTACAAGTTCTTTCTTACCTGCAATATATCCGCCTGTAGGAGCAATACCGCCACCCGGATTCTTGATAAGAGAGCCTGCCATCATATCAACACCAACCGACAAAGGTTCAACCTTGTCAATGAATTCACCGTAACAGTTATCAAGCATAATAATACTTTCGGGCGAATTGGCTTTTGAAATTTCACAAAGCTTTTTGATTTCTCTCCATGTGAGCGTAGGTCTTGTGCTGTAGCCTCTTGAACGCTGTATGTAAACCATTTTAGGCTTTTTTTCTGCAATATCGCTTGCGATTTTGTCATAGTCAAGTGTGCCGTCAGGATTAAGCTCGGTCATTTCAAAATTGATTGAAAAGTCCTTGAGTGAACCGGGATAGTCACCCTCAATGCCTATAGCAGAACGGATTGTATCATACGGCATTCCTGTTACGGAAAGCATTGTGTCCCCTGGTCTTAAAACGCCGAAAAGTGCAACTGTAAGGGCATGAGTACCGCTTACGAAATTATGACGGACAAGTGCGTCTTCTGCATCAAAAACATAGGCATAGACCTTGTCAAGAGCCTCTCTGCCTGCATCATCATATCCGTAGCCTGTAGAACCCCAAAGGTGACTTTCACGAACATCTGCAAGCTGAAAAGCCTTTATCATCTTCTGCTGGTTGTATTCCTGAATATTGTCAATCTCCGCAAGCTTGTCCTTGCAAAGCTCCATTGCCTTTTCGGATGCTTTTATAACTCTTTCATCTATATCAAAAAAACTCAAATATATCACCTTTCAAAATAATATTCCTGCCATGATCCGCACTGTTCAAAACCGAGATTATTATAAAACGACTGATTTGCATTCTTGGCTCTGTGAAGATACACGGTCTTGTTCTCGGCAATCAGTCTGTTGGATATGTACTTTACAACAGTTGAACCGTAGCCGTGCTTTCTGTAGTCGGGATGACACGATACCGCACCCAACACGGCACCGTTACTGCTTTCGGCAACGGTCATAGCCATTGCAACAAGTTTTGTGCCGTCATAAACACCGTACATTCTCGTTGCATTATGACGAAGCTTGTGATTCACATCAACATAAAAATCATCAAACGGCGGCGGAACGAAATTTTCATCGGCACAGCTTACGATGAGATTATAAACCTCTTTAATATCGGGAACATCAAAATTTATACTTTCGTCAACATTTTCAAACGGTTCTGATTTTTTCAGAATAACACCCGAAACAGATTTACTGCCGTATAAATTAAGTTTAAAATCTCCGCTGCATATTGCACTTGACGCACCCGCAACACGCATAAATGACGAAACTTCTTCAAGATTTGTTTTATCTGTGAGAAATAAAATGAAGTTTGTTCCGCATCGGGAAATTGCACCTGTACACTCATCTGTTTTATCGTCAATTATCGTCCAGTAGTCAACGAAAGCAAGCGATGAATCGTAACTGTTGTACTGAGAAATTATTCTGCACGCAAACGGATCTTCCGCCGACAGGTTCATAATTACATTTATATAATTTTCATTGGCGGTTACTATCATTCAGACCGTCTTTCCTTTCGCTAAATTTCCGCCCGCAATATAATCGGACAATGCTTTTGCAAGTTTTAAAACGCTTTCGCAATCATCAAGGTTTGCCGCAGTTGAAGGAGCATGAATATACCTTGACGGAAGTGATACCGCAAGAGTTCTCACTCCGCCTCTGCTCTGATGAATTGCACCCGAATCATTACCGCCTGCAACTGCTCTCTTATACTGAACAGCTATGTTATTCTTTTCGGCAAGTTCAAAAGCAGCACTTATCATTTCTTTATCATAAACTGTCGCCCTATCCATAACGGTAACCGTTGCGCCTTTTGACAAATTGCACACCTGATGAGATGCATCAACCTCTGCAACATCAGCGGCAGTTGTGCTTTCGATAACAAGAGCAAAATCAGGATTAACCGTAAAAGCCGCAGGTCTTGCACCACGCAATCCCACTTCTTCCTGAACAACAAATGTGAAATACATATCATATTCGGGTTCGGATTTTATGAGATTAATAAGCACATAGCAACCAAAACGGTCGTCAAGTGCCTTTGTAACAACAGTTTTGCCGTTAATCTTAAAGTCACCCTCAAAATTAATGCCGTCACCGTAGTTTACATATTTAAGCGCATCTTCCCTGCTTTCGGCACCGATATCAATGTACATATCACTCATTTTCGGAACAGCAGTTTTTTCATCACCGTTTGTAAGATGAATCGGTTTCACACCGATTACACCGTTAAGACCGTTTCTGCCAACACATACACGCTTACCGGGAAGAACTCTTCTGTCAATTCCTCCGACCTCGTCAAATTTAAGGTAACCGTCAGATGTTATATCCGTTACCATAAGACCTACTTCATCCATATGTGCCGACACCATAAGTTTGCTTTTTGCAGACTTTTTTCCCTTTTTAAACACAATAAGGTTGCCGAGATTATCTGTTTTAATATCATCGGCACAGTCTTTAATCTCGTTAATTATAAGATTGCGAACATTCCCCTCATCACCCGAAATACCGTTGCAAAGGCAAAGCTGTTCAAGCAATTTTATGTCAATCATTGAAAGCACCTCCGCATTTAATGTATTCGGCAATAAGCTTTGCCGTATTGTCAACATCAGCTACAGAAATAACTTCATTCTGTGTATGCATATATCGCTGTGGGATTGATACAACAGCAGTTTTTACACCTTTTCCGCTGATTGAAATATGGTCGGCATTTGTACCTGTTCTGCCTGCTATCGGTTCAAGCTGATACGGTATATTTTTATTCTTTGCAACGCTTTCAAGCGATTTGCTCATTTCTTTGTTGAGAATTGAAGAAATGCAAATCATAGGTCCTTTGTCGAGTTCAACCGTAGAATAGAACCCTGAAACATCCGGCTGAGATGCAAAGCTTACATCAACAACAATTGACTCGTCTGCTTCAACTGTAAAAGCACCTGTTTTAGCGCCTGTGCCAAATGTTTCTTCCTGAGAGCTTAAAAGGATAATTACTTTATAATCTGTTTCATTGTCTTTCAATAACTCTGCACACTTAACAAGTGATACAACACCGCATCTGTTATCAAGGCAAGGAGCAACAATTCTGCCGTTCAAAAGATTTGTTGGCTTTGAGGCAAATGTCAGCATATCTCCGAATGAAATGAGTTTATTAACTTCATCATACGGCAGACCGAAATCAACCCAGATTTTGTCGGTTGGCATAGCCTTGTCCTCTTTTCCGTCGGAAAGATGAGGAGGCATACAGCATACAACACCTGTTACATCAGGATTGTTCTGCAGACAAAGCAGAGTATCGGCAAGAGTTCTTGCATCAATTCCTCCGCACGGAGAAACTTTTACAAATCCGTTTTCATTTATTTCGGTAACCATAAATCCTATGCGGTCAATGTGAGCGTCAAGCAATATGGTTCTATCTGAATTTTTGTTACCGCAAACAGCCATAAGACTGCCGTTTGATATCATTATGTCATCCGTGTAGTCCGATAAAAACTTTTCGGCAACAGACAAAGCGGGTTCTTCCCTGCCCGACACACCCATTGCACAACAGAGTTCAAAAATAAGTTCTTTTGTGTTCATTGTATATCTTACTTCAAAGCGTTGACAATTGACTTGAAGTGATTACCTCTTTCTTCAAAATTCTTGTAAAGTCCGAAGCTTGCACTTGCGGGTGAAAGCGAAACAATATCTCCCTTTGTTGAACGCTCACGGGCAACAGCTACAGCCTCTTCCATATTTGTTACATTGACGATTTCAATTTCATCTGCATCATAGTTTGAAGCCTCTTTAACGGCTTTTTCAATTTTCGGGGCAGTATCACCGAGAAGAATAAGGAGTTTTACTTTATCGTTGATTACGGGTCCGAGCGGCTCATAAGGAATATGCTTATCATATCCGCCTGCAATAATGCAGATTTTTCGGCTGTAAAGCGAAAGTGTGCCGAGTGCGGTTCTTGTAGGACTTGACGCAATTGAATCGTTGTAATACTTAACACCGTCAACCTCTCTTACAAACTCTGCACGATGAGCAACACCGCCAAAAGTCTTTGCAACAGCTACCATTGTTTCTGCATCAACAAGTCCCCATACGGCTGAAATAGCGGCAAGATAATTTTCTACATTATGCATACCGGGAATTTTGATGTCATGAATGTTCATAATACGGGTAATTTTTCCGTAGTCATTATAGCAGATTGTATCGCCGTCAAGAAAAGCACCGTTTGAAACATTTTCTTTTACGGAGAACTTTGCGAGCTGACCTCTTACGCTGTCGGAAAAGCCGTTTGTAATCTCATTATCAAGGTTGAGAACAGCCTTTGAAAAAGCATTCTGATGAAGAATGATATTTTTCTTTGAATCAATGTACTCCTGCATATCCTTGTGTATATCAAGATGGTTGGGAGCAAGGTTTGTTACCACGGCAATATCCGGACTCTTTCTCATAGAGATAAGCTGAAAACTTGAAAGCTCAACTACTGCACAGTCATCATCATTCACGCTTTCAATCTCAGGAAGAAGCGGCTTGCCGATATTACCTCCGAGGTGTACATTAAGACCTGCCGCCTTTAAAAATTCAGAAATAATCGTTGTTGTGGTTGTTTTGCCGTCAGAACCTGTCACAGCAATAATCCTGCACGGGCAAAGATCGAAGAAAACTTCCATTTCGGATGTAAGAACAACGCCCTTGTTACGAAGCGCAACAAGCTCATCCTTGTAAAAAGGTGTGCCGGGACTTCTGAAAACGATATCGGCATCAATCTCGGAAAGATAATTTTCACCGAGTAAAAGTTCTGCACCGTACTCTTTAGCCTTAATACCGTTCTGTCCCAAATCTTCAAAATTCTTCTTATCGCAAGCAGTAACTTTTGCACCCTTTTCAACAAAAAGTTTTATAAGCGGAAGATTGCTTGTACCGATTCCGATAAAAGTAACTTTTTTCCCTTTTATACTGTCAAAAAATTTATCAGCCATAGCATTCATTGTAAAATCCCCTCTGCAATTAGTATTTTATGCCATTTCAGTGACTTTATGCCATACCATACAATTATACATTTTAACGGAAATAATTTCAACCGTAATACACTGATATTGCAATAATATTTTCAAAATGTTAAAATACGGTAGGTGATGTTATGCTGTACGATTTTATAATTATCAATAAAAAAGATAAAACTCCGCTTTACAGGCAGATTTATATGTCGGTCAGAAAATCAATTGAAACGGGAAGTCTGAAAAAAGGAACAAAGCTTCCGTCAATAAGGCGATTGAGTACCGACCTTGATGTTTCAAAAACTACTGTCAACGGAGCGTATGAACAGTTGTGTGCAGAGGGATATATATCAAACAGGCCACGAAGCGGATATTATGTTGAGGCACAGTTCAGCGGTACACCGTCAAAAAGCGATAAAATGTCTTCAAATACCAACAAAACAAAAAGATACTATGAATATGATTTCAGCAGTAAAAGCATTGATGACGGTATAATCAACATAAACGAATGGAAAAAATATGTTAAAGAGGTTTTAAATCAAAACTATCTGCTCACTTCCTACGGTGAAGAACAGGGTGAAGAAATTCTGAGAAATGCTCTGCAAAAATACAGCCTCGGCACACGGAGTGTAAACACCTCATACGAAAATATTATCGTCGGAGCAGGTACTCAGACGCTTTTGCACATACTCTGTTCACTTCTCGGCAATAATAAGAAAATCGCACTTGCGGATTACAGCTACATTCAGAGTGAATATGTGTTCAACAGTCACGGTTATGACATCAAATATTTCCGATGTGATAAATACGGAGCCTGTATTGATTCACTTGAAGAAATCAAGCCCGATATAATTCTTATAAATCCTAATTTTACCGTAAACAGCAACATTACAATGCCTGTTACACGCAGACTTGAGATAATCAAATGGGCAAAAGAAAATAATGTTTTGATTATTGAGGACGATTACAACGGTGAACTTCGATACAGTACGCACCCTATGCCGTGCGTACAGAATTATGATACCGAAAACACGGTTTATCTCGGCTCTTTTTCAAAGATACTTCTTCCCTCTGTCAGAATCAGTTATATGGTTCTTCCGCAAAAACTCACAGATGAATACAACAAAATTAAAAAATACACAAATCAGACAGCGTCAAAAACAGAACAAATTGCCCTTGCAAAGTATATTAATAACGGTAAGCTTGATGTTCATCTGAGAAAAGCAAGAAGAATTTATCTTGAAAAAAGCAACCTTATGCTTTCAAACATAAAGAAATATTTCGGAACCTCCGTTAAAATTGTGTTTAACGAAACTTCGCTTTATGTTTCGCTGATTTTTAAGAATAAAACGATTGACGATTCTGTTATAAAGAAAATTGACGACGCATTAATTAAAACTATGCAGTTCAACAAAGCCGAAAATATGATTGTGTTAAGCTTTTCGGGAATAAAAGATGTAAAAATTGAAAGCGGAATAAAATTACTTTATGAAACAATTTCAAAATAGCATAACAAAACGGGACTGAAATCAGCCCCGTTTTTCTGTATAATCAGTTTTCACAACCGCATTTAAAAGAAGATGTATGAGAAGAGTCACGGTCGCCACGGTGTATTGCGTTCGGCGGAAAGAATGAGTCTGTTGGAAAATCAATTTTACTGAAAACTTCGCACGGATCATCGGGCGCTGACGGACATTCCTTGCGGGGAACACAAAAATCATAGGACGGAATCATAATCTGTACATCTCTTTCAAGCCTTGTAATCGTAAAAATACCGATTGTAACAAGCACTCGCTGTGTTTCAGGCTGTGCAGGTTCTCCGTCAAGGTAATCAATAACGCAATTCGGAAATGTTCTGCAAACAGTTATCGGATTCGCATTATTGTAATCCTGTAGATTTGCAGACAATGCCATTGGATTTGAAATTTGAACCGTTGCTCTCGGCAGGCAATAGGGATATTTGCACGGACAATCCGAATCTGATGTATCGCAAACAACATCTTTGTCGCTGGAGAATGACTTTACGCAGCCTTCACCGCCGTAAAGCACAACCCTTTTGCCGTACATTGCAAGACCTGTGACAGTTTCGGGAATCGCACCTGCGGCTGTATAGGCTTCAACGGTGACGGCAAAATAGTACATCATATCAACCGAATAAAAGCCACGATGGAATGCAACAGGCTCAACCTCTACCGTAGATGTAATTATGCGCACATTACTTATCTTTACGGAACAAGCCCCATCAATAATTTTCTGGTTTGCTTCGGTAAACATAACAGGAAGATTTGAAAGGCAATCTTTTGCTCCGCAACTGTCATAGATTCGTGAAACATTGATACAAACAGGTTCACAACCGTTAGTTTGCTCGCCGCCTTCGGTGCATGCATTTTCCGAGGAACAGAAAGGTACATCTGACATAAAAATAACCTCCGTAAAAGTATTGACAGTTCAATTAATGCACTGTAACAATACATTTTATGGAGGTTTTGATTTTTGGTGATTAACAGCCGAAAATTAACCGTAAAACGGGGCAAGTGTTTTCTGAATGTTATTAAACAGATTAATCGGACTGCTGTTTGAATAATTTGAAAGTGCTATATAAATTTGATTTTCGTCTTTTGTAAAAGCGAGAGCGGCATTATACTTGTCAATTTTTCCTGTGTGAGAAATCATATTGCTGTCTTTTGACACAACAAAGCCGTAACCGTAGTTACCCTTGTACGGTGTTGTCATTTCTTTAAAAGATTTTTCCGAAATGAGCTTGTTTGTACAAAGAGCGTCAACCCATTTGAGTAAATCGGGAACATTGGAAATTAAACCAGTTGCAGAATATCCTACTCCGGGATACAATGTCCACGCATTATCGTAAATATCCTGATATCCGACAGCGAGCTTATCTGTGCCCTCAAAGCCCGTGTTCATCATTCCCGACGGTTTAAGAATATTCTCTTTAATATATTTTTCGTACGAGGTTTTGCTGACCTGTTCGATGATATCACCGAGAAGAAAATAAGCACTGTTTGAGTACATATACTTCTCATCGGGTTCAAAATTAAGTTCCTGATCAAGTATCCAGTCCATTACGGCTTTTTTATTTTTCTTTGCGGATTTTTCGGCTGAAACCTTATATTCAAGCTGAGATTCGTTGTATGCATAAGTATTGGTATCACCGTCTTTGTTGATGTAATCCTTTATGCCCGCTGTCATTGTAAGCAGGTTTTTAACGGTGATTTTTTTGCCGTATTTATATGACGGAAAATATTTGTCGATTGTATCATCAAGTGAAAGCTTTCCCTCCTCAACAAGCTGCATAACAGCAACAGCAGTAAACTGTTTTGTGAGCGAAGCAATTCTAAAGCATGTGTCCGTAGAATTCTTTGTGTGCCTGTCCTTGTCGGAAAATCCGTTAGTACCGATATACTCAAGAGCATTTCCGATTTTGACATAAACCGTTCCCCTGAATTTGTTATCGGTTATTATTGCGTCAAGATTTTCGGAAATATCGGAAGATTTTCTTTTGAGTTCGGAATAGTTCCATGTAGGTTCTTGTGTCTGCTCATCGGAGGTTGCCGCCTTTGTTACAGGCTGTGAGGCAGCCACGGCAGTTGTTTTCTCGGTAGCAGATACAGAAGACTGCGTGTCTTTTCCGCAACCTGTAAGGCACACAGAAAAAGCTGTCAACGCAGAAATTGCAAGACACAGAACCTTTTTTGATGATATAAGCACTTTAATCACCTCAGATTTTTTTCATATTACTGCAATAGTTCGCCATAAGAGTTTTTGTGCCGGCTTTATCAAAGGCGATTTCAAGCATAGTATCATTGCCCATTTTCTCGGCTTTCATTACCATACCCTTGCCGAACACCTTGTGCTGAACACAATCTCCTACATTGAATACAGCACCGCTCTTAACAGGAGGTTTTGTAAATCCAAATGATTTATTCGGTGAATACGAGCTTCCCGATGATTTACCGACGGAAACTTTTTCACCTGTTCCCGATGCAAACCCGGAAGTCGCCTGTGTGAACATCTGCTTTCTTCCGCCGCTGTATTCAAGAAGATTATCTGGAATTTCGTTTAAGAATCTTGAGCCCTTATTATAGCTTGTTGATCCGAACAGCATTCTCGAATTTGTTTTTGTGAAATAGAGAATTTCCTTTGCTCTTGTAATTCCGACATAAGCAAGTCGCCTTTCCTCGTTGAGTTCATCGGGATTCATCATTGTTGCAACGGACGGAAACATTCCTTCTTCCATGCCTGCGATGAATACAACAGGAAATTCAAGTCCCTTTGCCGAATGTAATGTCATCATTACGCAGGTATCTGCATCTGCATCGTAGTTATCAATATCGGTCTGGAGAGAAATTTCTTCAAGAAATGCAGAGAGGTCTGCCTCATCGCCGTAGTCCTCTTCAAACTTGACGATATTTGAAGAAAGTTCTTCAATGTTTTCAATACGAACTTCAGGGTTGTCCTTTTCGGTTTTAAGATACTGTTCGTATGATGTGTGTTCAATCACAAGGTTATATAATTCTGCAAGGGAATATTCGCCGCTCTGTTCGGCTTCAATAAGTCCGTCAATAAGTGCAACAAAAGCTTTGAGCTTTGCAGAGGCACGAGAAAGCTGCGGATAGTTTTCCGCCTCCTTGATTACATCGTAAATGCTTTCGCCGAGTCCTGCGGCAATGTCTGCGGCATGGGAAACGGTTGTCGCACCTATTCCCCTTTTAGGAACATTGATAATTCTTGAAAGTCTGACATCATCATGAGGATTATTTATAACCTGAAGATATGCAACCATATCACGAATTTCTTCACGGTCATAGAATCTGTGACCGCCGATTACACGGTGCGGAACACCGCTTCGTGACAAAGCCTGCTCAATTGCGTTTGATTGGGCATTCATTCTGTAAAGAATTGCATAGTCGGAATATTTTCTTCCGTCGGCAACACCGTCAAGAATAGTCTGAGCAATGAAATTAGCCTCGTCACGCTCATTCTCGGCTGTATGTACCTTAATTTTTTCGCCCTGACCGTTTTCGGTCCACAAAGTTTTACCCTTACGCATTGTGTTATTTGAGATGACCTCGTTAGCGGCATTGAGGATATTCTGTGTACTTCTGTAATTCTGTTCAAGGCGAATCATCTTTGCGTTCTTAAATGTATTTTCAAAAGAAAGAATATTTTCGATTGTAGCACCACGGAATTTGTAGATACTCTGGTCATCATCACCGACAACGCAGATGTTTCCGTATTTGCTTGCAAGCAGACTTACAAACTTATACTGCACCTTGTTAGTATCCTGATACTCATCGACCATGATGTACTTGAACTGATTTCTGTAATAATCAAGTATATCGGGTGCTGTTTCAAAAAGCTTTACGGTATTGCAAAGCATATCGTCAAAATCCATTGCGTCGGCTGTTTTAAGCTTTGTCTGATAGATTTCGTAAACCTTTGCAATCTGTGCTTTTCTGCTGTCAAATTCAGCCTCTTTACGCATTTCTTCGGGAGTAAGCATTTTATCCTTAGCCTTTGAAATTTCGGAGAGAATTGATTTTACAGGCAAAGTTTTTTCGGCAATATTGAGTTGCTTTAAAATATCCTTGACGAGTTTTTTCTGATCGTCAGTCCCGTAAACCGTAAAATGACTTGTATAACCGATTCTGTCGCCATATCTGCGAAGGATTCTTGCACAGGTTGAATGAAAGGTAGCCGCCCAGATGTCGGCACCGCCCTCGGGAACTGCCGCACAGATTCGTTCTTTAAGCTCTCCTGCGGCTTTATTTGTAAAAGTAATGGCAAGTATCTGCCATGGTTTACAAAGCTCACACTGCAAAATGTAGGCTATTCTGTTAACAAGAACAGTTGTTTTGCCCGAACCGGCACCTGCAAGTATGAGCAAAGGTCCTTCTGTGCAGAAAACAGCCTGTTTCTGCATATCATTCATATGTGAAAAGTTTTTTTGAATCTCAGTCTGTACCATTTTTAACCTGCCTTAAAATATTGCAAAAGAAAGGGGCGAACGATGTTCGCCCTCAGTAAATTTTAAATGAATTATTTAATGCTGTCATTAAACATTGTAAGCATATCTGATGCCTTTTCGCCGATAATCATTGTAACAAAGTTACCGTCCTTTGTAACCTTACAATTTTTCACCATATCAAGCTCTTCAGCTGAATAGGAAGCGTTCTGCTGAAAGATTGAATTATAGCGGTTTGTAAGAGCAGTTTCAACTCTTGAAGCGGCATCTGAATCAGTTGCCTCAACAAGAACTACCTCTGTATTTTTGCTGTCTGTATCAGACTTACCGACCTCAGCGGCAAACTGCTTGATATCATCGGCATTGATATTGTAATATTTGTACATATCATCCTTTGTTTCATACTTTGTTGCATCTACACTGTACTCGGAATTCATCTTATCCATAAGATCAGCAAGATTAACTTCCTTTGCACCGCAACCTGCAAATATCGAAAGGCAAAGAACAAGAGCAACTGCGAGCGAAATCACTTTTTTCATAAAATTACCTCCAAATTTTTAAAAAAGAAAACGCGCCGAACTTAAAAAAGTACGGCGCCAAACTGGTCGAGGTGACAAGATTCGAACTTGCGACCCCATCGTCCCGAACGATGTGCGCTACCAAACTGCGCTACACCTCGAAATAAAAGAGCCCCGAATTACTTCGGGGCTGTGGCTGTGGAATAGGGATTCGAACCCCAACAAACAGAGTCAGAGTCTGTCGTGCTACCGTTACACTATTCCACAAGATGTAATTGCTACCGAACTTGCAACGATATGAATTATAAGACATATCGTTCAAAAAGTCAATACTTTTTTTAAAATTTTTTCAAAAAAGTTTTCAGACCTTCAAAACAGCCGACAGCAACAGGATTTTTGACGAAAATATTTTAAAATTATTTTCGTCTGATCCTTATATCTCTGCCCAAAAAATCAAGCTGACGGGCATTTCCGCAGATCCTTGAAACAAATCTGTCAGTATAATTCTCCTGCAAATCTCTTATTGTCAGATTTGTATTTATAATTACGGGCTTGTTTGACAACATCCTTGAGTTAAAAATGTTGTAAAGCTGTGATACGGAAAATTGAGAATGAAATTCCGTTCCGAGGTCATCTATAATAAGAAGGTCGCATTCAACAAGCATATCAAATGTTGAATCATCTTCCTTGTTTGAAAAATATATTTTTTCAAGCTTTGAAACAAGTTGCGGAGCAGACGCATAAATTACACCGTATCCCCTCTTTATTGCCTCGTTTGCAATTGCAAGCGACAAATGAGTTTTGCCGAGTCCGGTTGCACCTTTCATAAGTATACTTTCCGAATGTGAGTTAAAGTTGTCGGCATAATTCTGACAATATCTTAAAACTCTGCTCATATGGTCGTAAGGAGATACCTTAAGCTTTGGATCAACAGTCTTGTCATAATATTCAAGATTAAAGCTTTCAAATGTAGAAAGTGACAGCGGAGCGTTTCTGTTAAGCTCGGCACATGCACAGGCTATGAGTGCAGACTTCATGCATGAACATCTGACAGTTTTGCCGTTTATGTCACAATAACCCTTGTCATTACATTTCTTACAAAAATAATCGGGTTCAAAATAATTTTCGGGATAGCCGTTATCTGTAAGGATTTTCCTGACCTCTGCCTGCATTGCAAGATTCTGATCACGAAGCTTTGAAACGGCGTCCTTTACATCTCCGCCTGCAAGAACTGCTCGGGCTGTTTTGATTCCGCCTACGGAAATCTGTTTTTCAAGTTCTTTCACACGGGGGAATTTTTTATAAACCTCTTCTTTTCTTCTTTCCGCCGCCTTTTCGGCGTTAAGTCTGCGTTCATGTAATGTGTCCGAAGCAGCCTTATAAACACTATTGCTGTATCCCATACCAACCTCTTAATTAAAAATTATCAAGTGAATTAAATTTGTCGAGTTCATTAATATCATAAGATGACGACTGTTTCTGCGACGGCTTTGACGCTGATTTTTCATACTTATGAAGTTCGTCAAGCGTGTGCAGATTGCTTGCATTCCAACGCTTTAAGATTCCGTCAATGTAGCGAAGATTCATTGTTCCCTTTGTATCAACGCATCTTTCATACGCCTCTCTGAGCATTTCTGGCGAAAACTTCCACTCGCTTACCCACTTGTCACCGTATTCAAGCTGTTTCTTTGTAGGAGAACCGACATTTTTAAGTCCGAATGCTTTTGAAACAATTGAAAAGTTTGCCGTTGTTTTTTGAATCTGCTTAATCTTGTTATCAGCCGCCTCAAGCGAATAAACACCGTCATTTGCCCATTGAATACCGATATTTTCAATCGTTCTTATATTGCCCTTATCAATGCTTGCACAATAATGTATAAGCATAAAGATAACATCAAGCGGAAGTCCGCAGGTGTCCTTGAGCATAAGCAGAGTTGCAATATCGGAATTTGAAAGAACCTTTCCGAGTGTTGTCTGCGTTTCTTCAACAAGCATTTTTAATTCTTCATCAACCGCAAGCCTTTGTGCCGTAAATACAAAATCAGGCTTTTGCGGTCTTGTAGCCGTAAAATGTTTTTGCGGTTCTTCTGCGTTTTCCTTCGGCGACTGTTCTGTTTCCTGTTTTACAGGCTCTTGAACCGCTTGAACAGGCTGTGGTACTGTCTGTTGTGGCTGTAAAACAGTCTGAACAGGTTGCGGTGTCTGTTCCGTTTGAACAGAAGTCTGCGGTGCAGAAACAAATTCCTCGTTATTTTTTACGGGAGTAAAGGTATTTTCAATTCGATTAAACACACCCATACTTACCCAATAGTCAAGCGCCTCGGGAATATCGGTTACATTGACACCTGTTGCCTTTGAAATTTCAGTGTCGTCAACGGAACGACCGGCATTACGAAGGACAAACAAAAGGACTTTAAGCTTTACGCCGTCAGAAAATTTTAATCCTTCATCGACTACTTTGGAGGGAACTGCAAAAATTGAGTTCCATGCTCCCAAATCTATATTAATTGACATTATATCCTACTTTCTGTGATTTGCTTCTTGTAAATGTCTGTTACAATATTTATAATAGTTTCATTCTCTTAAAGTAATGAAACATCTGCACTTGGATTTCAATTAAAACAACGCTCTGCTTTCATAACAGGGAGCAAGGTTTGTAACAAAGTGCAATCTGTATTTAAATTATAACATAGATTTTCAATTTTAAAAACAAAAAAATAAAATTATCTGGATTTTTTTCTGTTTCTGTGATAATATGATTTCAAATTATGAAAAGAGGTATTACAATGAAATATTCATATTTCCCTACGGGAGTTTGTTCCAGACAGATTAATCTTGAACTTGATGACAACGGCAAAATCACAAGCTGTGAGTTTGTGGGCGGCTGTTCAGGCAACACTCAGGGCATTTGTATGCTTGTTAAAGGTATGGACGCAAAAGACGCTGTTGACAGATTAAAAGGCATTGACTGCCGTGGCAGAGGCACATCTTGCCCCGATCAGCTTTCAAAGGCTCTTGTTGAAGCATTAAAACTTATCTAAATCGTTTTTGCGTATAAGTTTAATTATTATTCCAATAAGGAATTTTACTGCATAAGAAAACGCAATTACAAACAAGGTAATCACACTCATTATTGTTATGATAATGAACAAACACAACATAAAAACATCCTTACAGATTTTTAATTTCATTATATCTGCAAGGATGTTATTTTTTTGGTTTATTATGTAGTACAGAGCAAAAAATTATTTAGAAAGGAAGTAATCCATCATTGTGAAACCTTTTTCAATATAGTTGCCTGTCTTTTTAGCCTCTTCTTCACAGAATTTGCTTACGCCGCTGTCAACTTCGTTTTTGCTGTCATAGATAAGATAAGGAACAGGATTTGAAGTGTGTGTGCGAATAGAAAGAGGTGTGGGATGATCGGGACATACGAGTACGGCAAAATCATCAAAAGTTCTGAGAAAATCGGTTACGGGCTTGAGAATATGCTCATCAATGAGTTCAATAGCCTTTACTTTATTTTCAATCTCTCCTCTGTGACCGCATTCATCGGGAGCTTCAACATGGATATATACAAAGTCCGCACCGTTTTTGAATTCATCAATGGCGGCTTTGCACTTTCCGTCAAAGTTTGTGTCAATATAGCCTGTTGCACCTTCAACATCAACGCTTTTCATGCCGGCACAAATTGCGATACCTTTGAGAAGGTCAACAGCAGAAATCATACTGCCCTTTTTGCCGAACTTGCCGAAGAAGCTGTCAAGAGCGGGTTTTGTACCCTCGCCCCAGAGCCAAATTGAGTTAGCGGGACGAAGTCCTTTTTCAACTCTTGCCTTGTTTACAGGATGATCTTTGAGCAAATCATAGCTTTTCTTCATCAAATCATAGAGAGCGGCAGTATCGTCACCCTTTGGAATGTATTCTTTAATTACACGACCTGAGATATCGTGAGGAGGTGTGAGTTCGCCCGGATGAGGATTGCCGTTTTTCCACACAAGACAATGACGGTATGCAACACCCGAATAGAACTTAAAAATATCGTTGCCGAGCTTTTCCTCAACATAATTGATAAGTTCTCTTGCTTCTTCTGTTGAAATGTCGCCTGCACAATAGTCAACCATAGACTTGTCCTCGTAGTTTTCTTCATCGGACAGAGTTACAAGGTTACATCTTAATGTTACATCGGTGTCTTTAAGGTCAATACCGATACTTGCCGCCTCAAGCGGAGAACGACCGCTGTAATAAACAGCAGGCTCATAACCGAGAACCGAAAGGTTTGCAACATCGCTGCCGGGTTTGAGTCCTTCGGCAACGGTTTTAACCATTCCGACCTCACCCTTTGAGGCAAGGTAATCCATACAAGGCTTAACAGCCTTTGCCATAGGAGTTGAATTATCAAGCTGTGCGTTTGGCTCATCAGCCATACCGTCACAGAGCATTACTAAATACTTCATACTAATTCATAGCCTTTCCGTATAATATGAAATTTATTTCTGAAGTGTGCCAAGACTTGCACACTTTAAATATGCGTTGATAAAGCCGTCAAGATCGCCGTCCATAACAGCCTGAATGTTACCTGTTTCAAAGCCTGTTCTGTGGTCTTTTACCATTGTATACGGCATGAATACATAGCTTCGGATCTGTGAACCCCAGGTAATTTCCTTTTGAACGCCCTTGATGTCCTCAATCTTTTCAAGATGCTCACGCTCTTTGATTTCAACGAGTTTTGAGATAAGCATATTCATAGCAACATCACGGTTCTGATACTGACTGCGCTCAACCTGACTGGCAACAACAATACCAGTAGGAATATGAGTAAGACGAACAGCAGATGAAGTCTTGTTGACCTTCTGACCGCCTGCACCGCTGGCACGGTAAACATCCATTTTGATATCTTCGGGCGGAATGTGAACCTCTGTATCTTTTGCAATTTCCGGCATAACCTCAAGAGATGAGAAGCTTGTGTGTCTTCTGCCTGCCGAGTCAAACGGAGATACACGAACAAGACGGTGAACGCCTGCCTCGCTCTTTAAGTAGCCGTAAGCATTTTCACCTTCAACAAGAAGCACGGCACTTTTAAGTCCTGCCTCATCGCCGTCAAGGTAGTCAACTTCTTTAACCTTAAAGCCGTGAGCCTCTGCCCAACGGGTGTACATCCTGTAAAGCATTTCTGCCCAGTCCTGAGCCTCTGTTCCGCCAGAACCTGCGTGAAATGTAAGAATTGCGTTATTTTTATCATATTCGCCTGTGAGCAAAGTCTGCAAACGCTGTTTTTCAAGATTTTCTTTGACAGCCTCAACTTCGCTTTCTGCCTCTTCAAGAAGAGATTCGTCCTCTTCCTCATTTGCAAGTTCAATCAAGGCGTGAGTATCCTCGTATTTGGCAACAAGACCTTCGTAAGCCTCAACCTTGCCCTTTAAAGAGCCCGTACGCTGTAAAACCTTTTGTGATTTTTCCACATCGTCCCAAAATCCCGGCTCGGTTGCCTTGAGTTCAAGCTGTTGAATCTCCGAGAGCATGCCCTTCATACCGAGTGCATCGGACAAATCGTCTATTTCAGGCTTGAGAGCCTGAAGCTTTAAAAGTAATTCCTCAAACTGTACCATAAACATGTACCTTTCTGAATATAGTTTATCCTTTCACAATTTAATATTATAGCAAAAACATCCACAAAAGTAAAGAAAAACAGCTATTTTATTCATAAGTAAACTTATACACAAAAACAAGTTGCATTTGTCAATACTATTTGTTATAATTAAAGTGTAAAGGTACACTGTATCGTGTATCCTTTGGAGGTTTATAATGGAATTTACAGAATACAAATGTCCGGTATGTGACAAACAGTTCAAAAAGGGTGACGATGTTGTAGTCTGCCCTGAATGCGGAGCACCGCATCACAGAGAATGTTATGAAAAAGAAGGTCATTGTCATTTTGCAGACAAACACGGTGCTGATTTTTCTTTTGAAAAGGAACAGCTTGAAGAGGCCGAACAACAGGCAGAGCAGGACGCTAAAGACGGTGTAGTTCTTTGCAAGCGCTGCGGAGCGGAAAATCCGAAAGAAATGTTCTATTGCTGCAACTGCGGCGCACCACTTTACGGTGATGACAAAAACAATCCGAACTTTCAGCAAAATCAGAATAACGGTCAGCCAAACCCGAATTTCAATCAGAATCAGGGTATGCCGCCGTTTGGTGTTCCTTTTGGTCAGGCAAATCCGCAAATGGCTGCCGCTTTTGATCCTATGGCAGGAATGAAGAGCGACGAACCGCTTGTTGACGATATCACTGCAGGTGAAGCCGCAAAATTCATTGGTAAGAACACCCCTTATTATCTGAGGGTTTTCAACTTTATCAATAGGTTTAAAAAGAGCAGATTCAATTTTTCCGCATTTATTTTATCGGGAATATATTTTCTGTACCGAAAAATGTATGGCTTAGGCGTATTGTTCTCAGCTCTCGTACTCGGTTCAATGGTAGGTTCTGCTTATATTTCATCGCTTCCGGCATGGAAATCTATCTACACGGGCATAGTACAGGCTCAGCAATCCGGACAGGTGCTTTCGCTTGGTAATTCTTTCGGACTTTCACCGACTGAGTTTTTACTGTTTCTCTCTCCTCTGCTTGCAAATGCGGTTTCACTTATAGTAATGGTTATCAGCGGTTTAATTGCAAATAAATGTTACTACAATCACTCTGTTAAGAAAATTAAAAAGATAAAAAGTACAACAAATAAAGAGCTTTTGAATGAGGCACTTGAAACAAAAGGCGGGGTAAATCTCCCGATTGCTATTTCTGTAGCTTTTGCTTTCCTTGTTGTCAATTATCTGCCGATGTTCTTAATGTAAATGGCAGAAACACCGTAATAAATGTATAGAAACATAATAAGTAAAAAGTTTAATGAGAAAGAAGGAATATTATGCGTATAACAAAGGCGGTTATCCCGGCAGCGGGACTCGGTACAAGAGTTCTTCCCGCAACAAAAAATATGCCGAAAGAAATGTATCCTATCGTTGACAAACCAACTATTCAGTTCATAGTTGAGGAGGCTGTTGCGGCAGGAATTACAGATATTCTCATCATCACAAACCGTGGCAAAGGACTTATGGAGGATCATTTTGACGCTTCTCCCGAACTTGAAAGTCTGCTTGAAAAGAGCGGCAAAACAGAATTTCTTGAAACAGTCAGAAATATTTCAAACCTTGCAAACATTTCTTTTATCAGACAGAAAGAAATGAAAGGCCTTGGACATGCCGTTCTCAAAGCAAAATCTTTTGTAGGCAATGAACCTTTTGCCGTTATGTACGGTGACGGCGTTATTACAGGCAAGGTTCCTGCAATCAAACAGCTCATTGATCATTACGGTGAATACGGTGAAGGAGTTGTAGGCGTTAAAAAGGTTGACGCCAAAGACATTCACAAGTACGGTTCACTCAAAGTTGAACATATGCACGACAATGTTTTTGCCTGTACGGACATGAAGGAAAAGCCGCAGACTCCCGAAGAAGTTCTTTCACTTTATTCGATTCTTGACAGATGCGTGCTCCCGGCTGAAATTTTCGAAATTCTCGAAAATACAAAACCCGGAATCGGCGGAGAAATTCAGCTTACAGACGCAATGAGAGAGATTGCAATAACAAAAGGAATGACAGCCGTTGAGTTTGAGGGCAAGAGATACGATATGGGCAATAAATTCGGAATCTTGCAGGCTCAGATAGAAATTGGGCTTGAACACCCTGAAACAAAAGATTTATTGAAGGATTACATAAAAAATCTTGCAAAAACTTTGTAAAAAGGTATTGCAATTTTCAGAAAAGTGCAGTATACTGTGCTACAGTTAAATATTGGATTCAAAAAAACAAGGAGGATTTCACATCATATCAGTGCGAAATCCTCTTTTTGCTTTTAAGAACTATTTTAATTCTTTGTTATTCAATTGTTATTTCATAAGGGCAACAGTTTTCATATATATAGTATGATTTGAACCCGGCTTTAAAAGCAAGCTCTATTCCCTTTTCAATATCTCTGCCGACATCATTTATATTGTGTGCGTCACTTCCGAGGGTTATGTACTTGCCTCCAAGGTCGTGATAGCGTTTAATTTCATCAAATGCAGGGAGAGTTTCACCGAGTCCCTTGAACAGTCCCGAAACATTAATTTCAAGAGCCTTATCCTTTTTAATAAGTTTTTCGTAGATAAGGTCAATCTTATCTCTGTACGGTGAAAGACTCGGAATAACGCCCGTGTCACGCTTAATATATCTCAACGGATATGTAAGGTGTGCAAGAGTACAAAAGCTGTCAAAAGAGGCGGTTTCGAGAAGTTCATCAAAGTACATATCGAGAATTATATGTGCATCTTCTTTTTTGAAGTCCATATAATAAAAATCCGGTCTGTTTCTCAGGTTATGCACGGATGCGATTATTATGTCAAAATCTCCAAAACAAAGTGCTTTTTTTGTACATTCGTCATTGTGCATCGGCTCACCGAGTTCAATACCTCTCAGTATTTTGATTTTACCCTTGTATCTATCTTGCAAAATCGAAGTTTCATAATTCGATTTTGGAATTAATTTGCTGAAATCTCCGTACTCACTTTCAGAGCCGAGCAAAATCTCGGGAGCTTCGCAGTGGTCGGTGATTGCAAGTGCAAAAAGTCCCTTGTTACAGGCACTGTTGCACATTTCTTCAACTGTATTTGCAGCATCGAAAGAGTTGCTTGAATGGGTATGAATATCACATATTTTCATTAGTAAAACACCTCACAAAAAAGATGATAACATATGAAAAAATTTTTTTCAATATTGCACTTTACTTTATTAAAAATTAGTTATATAATATGCACAAATAAAGAAAAGCAGTTTTATGCAGAATTCCAACGAAAATCTGCATAAACAGGAGGTAAAAAATGAAGGCAGTTATCACAGTAATCGGTAAAGACAGCGTTGGAATCCTTGCAAAAGTTTCAGAGGCCTGTTCAAAGGCTGATGTTAATATCGTGGAAGTAACACAGAGTGTTCTTCAGGATATGTTTGCTATGATTATGCTTGTTGAAATTGACAAATCCAACATCGGATTTGAGCAGCTCCGTACAAACCTCAAAGCAGTCGGAGAATCAACAAATACAAAGGTTCATGTTATGCACGAGGACATCTTTAACAGCATGCACAGAATTTGATCAGTGCTACCGAATTGAAAGGATATACATAATATGTTAGAAACAAGAGATATACTTGAAACCATAAATATGATAGACAATGAAAACCTTGATGTAAGAACAATTACAATGGGTATTTCATTGCTTGACTGCATTGACGAGGACATTGATAAGGCTTGCACAAAGGTTTATGACAAAATTTGTCGAAATGCAAAAGACCTTGTTAAAACAGGTGAAGACATCCAGAAGGAATTTGGTATTCCGATTATACATAAAAGAATTTCAGTTACCCCTATCGGTATGGTAGCCGCTCCGTGCCAGAGCAAGAATGTTGTCAAGTTTGCCCACACTCTTGACAAAGCCGCAAAGGAACTCGGCGTAAACTTCATCGGCGGTTATTCCGCTCTTGTTCAGAAGGGTTTTGCAAGCGGTGACTACGCTCTTATTGAGAGTATTCCACAGGCCTTGAGCGAAACCGATTTCGTTTGTTCATCCGTAAATATCGGTTCTACAAAAGCCGGCATCAATATGGATGCTGTTAAGATGATGGGTAAGGTCGTTAAGCAGGCTGCAGAAGTTACAGCCGACAGAAACTGCATCGGTGCCGCAAAGCTCGTTGTATTCTGTAACGCTCCCGAAGACAACCCATTTATGGCTGGTGCTTTCCACGGTGTCGGTGAAGCCGATACTGTTATCAATGTCGGTGTATCGGGTCCCGGCGTTGTAAGAGCCGCTCTTGCAAAAGACGGTGCAGGAAAAGACATCACGGAAATTGCAGATATGGTTAAGAAAACTGCATTCAAAATCACCCGTATGGGACAGCTTGTTGCAAGAGAAGCAAGCAAGCGACTTTGTGTTCCCTTTGGTATTGTTGACCTTTCACTTGCCCCGACACCTGCTGTCGGTGACAGTGTTGCATATATTCTTGAGGAGATGGGACTTGAAGTGTGCGGATGCCACGGTACAACCGCTGCACTTGCACTTCTTAATGACGCTGTTAAAAAGGGCGGCGTTATGGCTTCTTCCCATGTCGGCGGTCTGAGCGGTGCTTTCATCCCCGTTTCCGAGGATGCAGGTATGATTCATGCCGCTACTGAAGGTTACCTTGATATTACAAAACTTGAATCAATGACAGCCGTATGTTCGGTTGGTCTTGACATGATTGTAGTACCGGGTGACATAACTCCCGAGGTTATCTCTGCAATTATTGCAGATGAGGCTGCAATTGGTATGGTAAATACCAAAACAACTGCGGTAAGACTTATTCCGGCTATCGGAAAAAGTGCAGGCGAAGAACTTAATTTCGGCGGACTGCTCGGCAGAGGTCCCGTTATGCCTGTAAGGAAAGGTTCACCGGAGGCATTTATTAAGCGTGGCGGAAGAATTCCGGCTCCGCTTCAGGCGCTTAAAAACTGATTTTTCACGGGGGTGGTATTGTGGAGAATATGATTAAAAAAATCGTTGATGCCGACAACGAAGCCAAAGCCATGGAAAAGGATACTCTTGAAGAAAAAGAGGAACTTTCCAAAACTATTGAAGCCGAAACGAAGAAGATTTATGACGACTTCATGGCAAAAGCTGAAGAGGTTGTGAAACGCAACGACATTCAGGAAACAAAGAAAGCCGAACAGCAATGGGAGGAAATTCAGGGCAAGCACAATTCAGTGCATATCAAGCTTGACTCTGATTTTAAACTCAACTGTGACAAGTGGGTTGACGAAATCGTCAAAAGAACGGTTGCACAGTAACATTCCATTTACTGTTTACAAGGAGGTGTATGCGGATAATGTCAAAAACTTCGTTTGCAGTTCTGACAAAAGCAAGGTCAAAGTTCGGCAACAGACTTACCGAAAAGGATTACCAGAGTTTGCTTGCATGCCAGAGTGTCGGAGAGATTATGTCGTATCTTAAAAATAATACGCATTACTCCAAGGCTCTGACGGATGTCAGTGAGCGTGAAATTCACAGAGGACGGCTTGAGGCTCTTTTGAGGCAAAACCTTTTCTATGAATTTGACTCTTTGTGCAGATACGATTCGAGCGTAAGCTCGGGTTTGTCATCGTACATTATCTCGACATTAGAGGTTGAGCAGATTATAAGATTCCTTATCCTGCTCAGTTCAAACTCGACTGACAAGTTCATCTATCAATTCCCGGGGTATATTTCAAAGCATACGGAAATAGATGTTAACAAGCTTGCCAACGCAAAAAATTATGAAGAGTTTCTGAACGCCACACAGTCCTCCCAATTCTACGATATTCTCAAGCAATTTTCTCCTGATGAGAAAAATCGACTTCCAATATCGGACATTGAGAACAAGCTGTATAACTTGGTGTTCGGAAAACTGACAAAACTGATTAAAGCTACAACAAAAGGACAGGAAAAGCACGAGCTTATCAACTTTTTCTTTACGATTAACGATTATAATATTTTCTCGAGAATTCTGAGATTGAAAAAGTATTATAAGCTTTCTCCCGATGATATCAAAGCAAACCTCTTGCTTAATTACACAAATCTCAGCGAAAAGACCGTTGACATGATGTGTAAGGCGGAATCTTCGGGTGAGATATTCTCAATTATGCAGAATACGCATAACGGAAGATTGATTGATAAAATCGGATATGTTTATGCAAGCGATATTTCACCGAGAGTAAAATACAGGCTTGCAAGGAAAAATATGCACTTTTCCAACAACCCTTCGGTTGTAATGATTTCATATGTTTTTGTTGCCGAAACAGAGCTGATGAATATTGTCACTCTGATTGAGGGCACAAGATATGAACTTGACAATAAAATTACACAGTCATTGCTCATTAAATGATTATTTGACTGTCAAGAAGAGGTGATTATAATTTGGCTGTTTCAACCATGCAGGCCGTAAGCATTATCGGACTTACAAGGGATATTGATAATGTAATATCGGTACTTGGTGAATCAGGTGTGTTCCATCCCGATGATGTTTCATCTTTCTACAGCAACACAAAGGATTTTACACATCTGCAATCAAAAAACATCTATGCTGAACCTCTTAACACTCTTAAAGCAACATTAAGCCTTACAAAACGCAAGTTTAATCTTGTTGATGTAAGTGACTTTAATCCGACCTTTAAAGAAATTGAGCTGTTTACAAATCAGATAAACAGCGACATTGAAGTTCTTGCAGATGACAGGCTGTTTGTTGAAGAGCAGTTGATGCAGGCAAAGGAAAATCTTGTTGAAACAACACACTTTGTCGGACTTGGGGTTGAAATCGAAAAGGTTTTAACCTTAAAGTATATCAGTTCACGCTTTGGCAGATTGCCTAAGGAAAGCTTTGAAAAGCTTTCAGCCTATAAAGATAATCCTTATGTGGATTTTATTGTCTGTTCCGAGGATAAATCACATTATTGGGGCGTTTATTTTGCTCCGATTGACAAAACCGAGGAAATTGACAGAATCTTTTCAGGATTGTACTTTGAAAAATGTGATGTTCTCGGAGTTAATGACACACCGAGAATTCATCTGAAAAAACTTGAGAGCCTTATTCCCCATCTTGAGGAGAAGCTTAAAGAAGCTCAGAAGCGAGTTGACGATTATGTTGACAAGTATGAGGTTAGAATCTGTAAATATCTTTCTAAACTTGAAGAGCTTAATCTTTATGCCAAAATCCGCACAAAAGCATTGCAATACAGCAAAAGCTTTATCATTGTAGGTTGGGTTCCTACAGAGGATGCTAAGCCTCTCAGACGCAGACTCAAAAAAATTGCCAGCGTCAATGTAGATTTTTCAGACGGCAAGACGGAGATTGCAAAATCGCCGCCTGTCAAACTCAAAAACTGTTTCCTTGCAAAACCGTTTGAATTTTACACAGAGATGTACGGTGTTCCGAAATATAACGAAATTGATCCGTCACTCTTTATCGCTATCACTTATGTCATTATATTCGGCATAATGTTTGCTGACCTCGGTCAGGGCATTTGTGTATCAATTGTCGGTGCGCTTATGTGGAAACTCAGGAAAATGAAAATCGGTAAGATTCTTGTGCCGTGCGGAATTTCTTCTGCGATATTCGGCTGTGTGTTCGGAAGTGTGTTCGGATTTGAGCATGTGCTCGATCCTCTTTACAAGGCACTCTTCGGACTTGATGAAAAACCGATTGAAGTAATGTCATCAGGCTCAATTGTAATGATTCTTCTTGCGGCTGTTGCAATAGGTATTTCGCTTGTTGTGGTTGCTATGGGACTTAATATTTACAGTTCCTTCAAGCAGGGAGAAGTGGGAAGAGCCTTGTTCGGATCAAGCGGTTGTGCAGGTCTTGTATTCTACTGTTCAATTATTTTCGGTGTTGCAGGACAGCTCGTATTGGGTCTGCAGGTATTTTCCCTTGCATACATTCTTTGCCTTATCGTTCTCCCCTATCTGCTCATCTTCTTTGGTGAGCCTCTCGGACTTCTTATTACCGGTGAAAAAGACTGGCAGCCCGAAAGCTGGGGCGGATATATTCTTGAGCATGCTATCGAGTCAATCGAATTTTTGCTTGAGTATGTTACAAACACGGTAAGCTTTTTAAGAGTCGGTGCATTCGTTCTTGTACACGCAGGTATGATGACGGTTGTTTTCGTACTTGCCCAAACAGCTCCCGCAGTAGCATACTGGCCCGTAGTTGTTTTTGGTAATGTTTTTGTAATGGTTCTTGAGGCGCTTCTTGTTGCAATTCAGGTGTTAAGACTTGAATATTACGAGATGTTCAGCCGTTTCTATTCCGGTGAAGGCAGACCTTACGAACCTGTTAAATTAAATATTGATTGATAATTTTTTGGAGGTATTATTATGTTATTCAATTTAATTATGTTAGCTGTTCCGGTAGTATTCCTTTGTGCGTCTGCAATTCTTGCAGTAAAGGCTTTTGAGCATGGAAAGAACAGAAAGAAAACAGTTCTTACTCAGATTTGCTCATTCGCTGCTGTATTTGCATTCTGCATGGTATGCCCTATCGTAGCAAGTGCTGCTACAGGTGATGCCGCTGCAGCTACATCAGGTATGGCTGACGGTCTTGCATATATCGGTGCCGCTCTTGCAACAGGTCTTTCATGTATCGGCGGTGGTATTGCCGTTGGTAACGCTGCTCCTGCCGCTATCGGTGCTACAAGTGAAGATCCTAAGGCATTCGGTAAAGCAATCATCTTCGTTGTACTTGGTGAAGGTATCGCTATTTACGGTATGCTCGTTTCAATTCTTCTTATCTTTGCAAGATAATTTAAGCGATTTAAGTTTCGTTAAGGATTGATTATTATGAAATTTTTTCTTATAAGTGATAATGTCGATACCAAAATGGGTATGAGATTTGCAGGTATTGAAGGCGTAGTTGTTCATCAGGAGGATGAGGTACGCAGTGAGCTTGAAAAGGCTGTGAACAGGGATGATATTGCAGTTATTCTTATTACGGAAACACTTGTTTCGCTCTGTCCCGACCTTATTTATGACCTCAAGCTTAACCGCAAACAGCCGCTTATTGTTGAAATTCCCGACCGTCACGGTAACGGAAGAACCAAGGACAGTATTACAAAATATGTTCAGGACGCAATCGGCGTAAAGCTGTAATTATCACATATCTGAATTTATTCAGGGAGGTTATTTTTAATGGAAAACTCCAAAAACAAAACAGATAACTTTCTGAAAGCCATTAAAAAATATGCTGATGAACAAAGAAGTGCCATGCAAACAGAGGTTGCTCAGCTTAAAGAAGAAAAGCTGAAAGAGGCAACCGAAAAAGGCAGACATGACAGCGAAAAATATATCAAGGACAAACTTGAAGAATCAAGAAACAGACAGACGGGTATTCTTGCAAAGAAAATTCAGGAAGGTCAGAAAAAACTGTTTCTCGAGAGAGCTGAAATGACTGAAAGCGTATTTAAAAAGGCTGAAGAAAAGCTTGTTGAATACACAAAAACATCAGATTACTCAAACAGCCTTGTAAAAAGTGCAAAGGAAGTTGCTAAGCTTTTTGCAGACAACGACTGTGTTGTTTATGTCAACGAAAGAGATATGAAGAACTCAGACAAAATCAAGGCAGTTTTTGCAGGAAGCACCGAGGTTGTTGTCGACAAATCAATTAAAATCGGCGGAATCAAAGGCTTTTGCAAGGCAATGAATATTGTTGCCGATGAAACTCTTGACAGCAAGCTCTATGCACAGAAAGAATGGTTTATTGAAAATTCCGGACTGAGTGTGCTTTAATCTTGCTGACTGTTAATTTCTTTTGAAAGAGATGGTAATAATATGGAAAACAACAATGTTATATATGGAATAAACGGACCTGTTGTTACCGTAAAAAATACCGACAGCTTTGAGATGATGGAAATGGTTCATGTAGGCAAGCAAAAGCTTGTCGGTGAAATCATCGGTATTACAGACGACATCACAACTATTCAGGTTTATGAGGAAACAACAGGACTTAAACCGGGGGATCCCGTTGAGGGTACCGGTGCTCCTATGAATGTTCTTCTCGGCCCCGGTATTATTGATAACATCTTTGACGGTATCGAAAGACCGCTGAAGGCTATTGAAGAAGAAGCAGGTGCGTTTATTAACCGTGGTTCTTCGGTTTCTGCTCTTGATGACAAGAAGCTGTGGAATGTTACAATGAAGGTTAAAGTCGGTGACAAGCTTGAGGGCGGTCAAATTTACGCTACTCTCCCCGAAACTCCTATCATTGAACACAGACTTATGGTTCCGCCTGAGCTTTCGGGTGAAGTAGTAAAGGTTAATCCCAACGGCGACTACAAGCTCTTTGATACAGTTGTTGTAATCAAGGATGACGAAGGCGTTGAGCACAACCTTACCCTTTGTCAGCAGTGGCCAATCAGAACTTCCCGTCCTGTTAAGGAAAGACTTACATCATCTGTTCCGCTTATCACGGGTCAGAGAGTTATTGATACTCTCTTCCCTATTGCAAAGGGCGGTACAGCAGCTATTCCGGGCGGTTTCGGTACAGGTAAAACAATGACTCAGCACCAGCTTGCAAAATGGTGCGACGCCGATATCATCATCTATGTCGGTTGCGGTGAGCGTGGTAACGAGATGAGCCAGGTTCTTGAGGAATTCTCAGAGCTTATTGACCCAAAGTCACAGCGTCCTATGACCGACAGAACCGTACTTATCGCCAACACATCAAATATGCCTGTTGCGGCTCGTGAGGCTTCAATTTACACAGGTATTACTCTTGGCGAATATTACAGAGATATGGGTTATCATGTTGCCATGATGGCTGACTCAACATCCCGTTGGGCTGAGGCTCTCCGTGAGATTTCAGGCCGACTTGAAGAAATGCCTGCCGAAGAAGGTTTCCCTGCGTACCTTCCTTCAAGACTTGCCGAGTTCTATGAGCGTGGCGGTCGTGCCGAGGTTCTCAGCGGCGGCGAAGGCTCTGTAACGCTTATCGGTGCGGTTTCTCCGCAGGGTTCAGACTTCTCTGAGCCTGTAACACAGAACACAAAGCGTTTTACAAGATGTTTCTGGGCTCTTGATAAGGCTCTTGCTTATTCAAGACATTATCCCGCTATTAACTGGATGGACAGCTACAGCGAGTATTTTAACGACCTTGATCCGTGGTTCAGAGAAAATCTCGGTGAGGATTTTATTGAATACAGAAACAGAATAAGCGCACTTTTACAGGAAGAAAGTTCACTTATGGAAATCGTAAAGCTCATCGGTTCGGATGTACTCCCCGATGACCAGAAGCTTGTAATTGAAACAGCAAGAGTAATTCGTGTCGGTTTCTTACAACAGAACGCTTTCCATGCCGATGATACTTATGTTCCGCTTGAAAAGCAAAAGCTTATGATGAAAACCATTCTTCATCTTCATGCCAAAGCTAAGGATATAGTCGCTCAGAATATTCCGCTTTCCAAGATTCTTAACCTTGGTCTGTTTGATAAGCTTACAAAGATGAAGTATGATATTCCTAACAGCAAGCCTGAAATGTTTGACGATTACATTAAGGAAATTGACGAAAAGCTTGCTGCAATTTCTTAATAAGGAGGGAACGCAATAATGATTATAGATTATGTAGGCGTTAAAGAAATTAACGGCTCTCTTATAGTTATGGACGGTGTTAAGGGCGTTTCCAACGAGGAAATTGTTGACATTCGTCTTGATAACGGTACAATGCGTCAGGGTCGTGTCGTTCAGATTGAGGGCGAAAGAATAGTTGTTCAGGTTTTTGAGGGTACAAGAAGAATCAGCCTTAAAAACACAAGAACAAGACTTACAGGTCATCCTATGGAGATGCCTCTTTCCCCTGAAATTATCGGCCGTGTACTTGACGGTGCGGGCAAACCTATTGACGGACTCGGTGATATTTTTCCTGTTAAAAAGGCTAATATCAACGGTACTCCTATCAACCCTGTTTCCCGTGTTTATCCTAAAAACTACATCAACACTGGTATTTCAACCATTGATACGCTTATGACTCTTATCAGAGGTCAGAAGCTGCCTATCTTCTCCGGCTCAGGTATGAAACATAATGACCTTGCCGTTCAGATTGTAAGACAGGCTAAAATCAGCGGTGCAAACAGCTCTAACTTTGGTGTTGTATTTGCCGCAATGGGTGTTCAAAAAGATGTTGCAGAATACTTTAAGAAGAGCTTTGAAGAAAGCGGCGTACTTTCAAGAGTTGTAATGCTTTTGAACCTTTCAAACGATCCTATCATTGAAAGAACTCTTACGCCGAGATGTGCTCTTACAATTGCTGAATATCTTGCATTTGAGCTTGATATGCACATTCTCGTTATTATGACCGATATGACATCTTATGCCGAGGCTCTTCGTGAGTTCTCGTCATCAAAAGGTGAAATTCCGGGCAGAAAGGGTTACCCCGGCTATCTTTATTCTGACCTTGCATCACTTTATGAGCGTGCAGGTATGATTAAAGGTCACAACGGTTCTGTTACACAGATTCCGATTTTGACAATGCCTAACGACGATATTACTCATCCTATCCCCGACCTTACAGGTTACATTACAGAGGGACAGATTGTTCTTGACCGTTCACTTCAGGGACAGGGACTGTATCCGCCTGTTAATGTTCTTCCTTCCCTTTCCCGTCTTATGAAGGACGGTATCGGTGAGGGTTATACAAGAGCCGATCACCAGCCTCTTGCAAACCAGCTTTTCGCTTCTTATGCAAAGGTAATTGACGCAAGATCGCTTGCATCTGTTATCGGTGAAGAGGAGCTTTCTCCTACTGATAAGAAGTACATTGAGTTTGGCAGATTGTTTGAATCAAAGTTCGTTAATCAGGGCTTTAATGAAAACAGAAGCATTGAACAGAGTCTTGACCTTGGTTGGGAATTGCTTTCAACATTGCCGAGAGCAGAACTTGACCGTGTTGACGATGCTTTACTTGATCAGTACTATAAGGGTGACAAATAATCGTTTGAAGAAAGGAGTGTGAGCATTTATGGCAGTACAGACAGTACCTACCAAGGGTAATCTTATGAATACTAAGAAATCCCTTGCACTCGCCAAAAACGGCTATGAACTGTTGGACAGAAAGCGTAACATTCTCATCAGAGAAATGATGACGCTTATCGACCATGCAAACGCAATCCAGCAGAAAATTGATGACGCTTATGCAGAGGCTTACACAGCACTTCAAACGGCAAATGTTACCAACGGCTTTTGTGAAGATATTTCTAACGCTATTCCCTATGAGAACGGCTTGAAGCTTGATTCAAGAAGTGTTATGGGTGTTGAAATTCCGATTCTCACTATTGAGGAACGAGAGGACCATAACTACCTACACTACGGTCTGCGCACAACAAATTCGGCAATTGATAAGGTTTATACGAAATTTACCGAAGTTAAAAATCTTACAGTTGAGCTTGCCGAGATTGAGAACAGCGTTTACCGCCTTGCCGATTCAATCAAGAAAACTCAGAAGAGAGCAAACGCTCTCAAGAACATTATGATTCCCCGTTTTGAGGAAACAGTTAAGTTCATTTCCGACGCACTTGACGAAAAGGATCGTGAGGAATTCAGCCGACTCAAGGTAATCAAGAAGAAAAAGCAAAAAGATGCTGCTTTGAAAAAAGCTAAAGAATTAAGTGCTGAAAGCGCATAAATTATCAGCCCGACCGTAATTTGGTCGGGCTGTTTTAATGTGTCAACATAATAAAACGGATTGGCATTTTTATTGAGCCAATCCGTTTTGTTTTAGATGTTGTGAATAAGCTGTTGTTTCTTTTTTGTTCGGTATTTTATAAATACCGAAACAATACATTCTGCAAAAACAACTATTGCAATCCCTGAAATAAGGTAGGCAAACATACCAAATGATGCCTTTGCCATAACAATTCCAAGTATGTCCGTTCCCTGTTTTATTGGTACGCTTATGCTGTTAATTGATTGATACGCCCAACACCATGCGATAATACCGTTGATAATGTTGGATACAGCAAGCGCAGTAATAACAGTACCGTATATTTTCATTTTCTTTATGTTGTGATGAAATATAAATACAAACAAAAGCTGTGCTAACAAGAGAATAAAAAATACAATCGAATTTCTTATAACAGGTATTTGGGTCAGTAAAGACGAAAGTGCCGAAAAAATAAAAAGAACAGTTAAAAATATTTCACTTATTTTCATATTCCACTTCACTTTCGGTCAAGTTTTCTTCTGTGCATTTTCTCTTTTGTCTTTGTACCCTTTACTTTGAAGATAATCAGGTATCCTGCAAGAAGTGCAAGGAATGTTGTCTGAGTATAGAACAAGGCGTAATCTCCGTTTGAAAAGCCCTTGCCGTGCTTTACGGGCTTGTCCTCGGGCTTTTCTGTGGGAATAGGCTCAATGCCGTCATAATTGCCAGAAATCACCGCCTCATCGGGCGAAGACGCCGCAGATACACTTACACAAAAGGCTGATGAAAAAGTCATCAGAACAGCCATTAACAAGGTGATTATAAATTTAGTCTTTCTCATAATATTTCCCTTTGAAAAATTAAGATTTAAAATAACTACAGTTAATTGTATCACAAGAGAAATATATATGCAACTGCTCTTTATTCTTCTGTCCAAACCTCTTTTGCCATATTGAAAGCTGCCCAAGCTTTTGACCATCCTACATAGAATGCGGAATGAGTGATGATTTCTGCAATTTCTTCCTTTGTAATGCCGTTGTTTTTGGCTGACATAAGATGATACTTAAAAGAAGAATCTACAAGTCCCTGTGACATAAGTGCAACAACTGTAACAAGTGAACGGTCACGAAGTGAAAGTTTGTCTTCCCTACTCCACACTTCACCGAAAAGCACATCGTCATTAATTTCTGCAAATTTCGGTGCAAACTCACCGAGTTTATCTCTTCCTGCTGTCTGTTTTACCATTGATATCAACTCCTAAAATTTGTTTATAATAGTTATTTTAAAATTATTTAAATCAAAGCGACTGCATCTTCTGCAATCTGTTCGGGTGTGAGGCGGTTTTCTTTGAGGACATCGGCAGGATTATATCTGTCAAGGAATTCCTTTTTAAGACCGAAATTGATAACCTTAACATCTGACGGACCGTAGAAACGGGCAATCTTCTCACCAAAACCACCGTCAAGCACTCCGTCTTCAAGTGTTACAACAACATCATGGTCTTTCTTGAGGCTTTCAAGAAGCTCTGTGTCAACGCCTGTAATGTAGTAAGGATTGATAAGAGTAGGCGCTGTGCCTGTTTTTTCTTCAATAAGCTTTGCAGCCTGTTCGCCCATTCCATAGAATGATCCGAGTGCGATTACGGCAATCTTACCGCCCTGCTGAGCAACTTCATATTTATTAAGTTCTGCAAAATTCTTTGTGCAAGGCTTGCCTGTTGAAACAAGTTCTGCAACGGGAACACGAATTGCAACAGGGTAATCTGTCTGCTCAATGCTCCAGTCGAGGACAGCAAGGTAATCTTCTTTGGTCGTAGGAGCGATATAAACAAGGTTAGGAATGTTTGAAATCATGGGAATATCAAAAATTCCGAGATGTGTAACATCTGTCATACCGTTTACCGATGCAGTCTGAACAAGGATTGTTGCAGGGTTTGAATCAATGCACAAGTCCTGTGAAAGCTGATCGTAGGTTCTCTGAATGAATGAGCTGTAAACATTGAATACGGGCTTGCCGCCGTTCTTTGCGATAGCAGATGCCATTGCAACGGCTGTCTGTTCTGCGATGCCTACATCAAGAAACTGTCTGCCGAATGCTTTTCTCTCATCAGGAGTAAAGCCGTAAAGTGCCGGAGTACCGGCTGTAATCGCCACAACTGACTTGTCAGACTTCATCTTATTTTTAAGATAATCTGTTGTAATTGAGCTGTAGTCCTCCTCATCAGGGAAATTAACAGTAGTTTTGCCTGTTTCAATATCAAACGGCATACACCAATGCCAGCTTTCTTTGTCAGTTTCAGCAGGCTTATAACCTTTACCTTTAAGAGTGTTAATATGAACAACAACAGGATGATCAATGTCTTTTACAGACTTAAAAGTCTTGATAAGCTCTTCAATATTGTTGCCGTCCTTGACATATACATAATCAAGCCCCATTGACTTGAAAAGATTACATTCAGCCTTGCCGTCTGTGTCACGAAGAAGTTTGAGATTTTTATAAAGTCCACCGTGATTTTCTGCAATCGACATTTGGTTATCATTTGCTATAATAATCAGGTTAGAATCCATTTCACCGGCAACATTAAAACCTTCAAGAGCCTCACCGCCGCTGATTGAGCCATCACCGATGAGTGCAATAACATTACCCTTGCCGTTTGTTACATCTCTGCCCCTTGCAAGTCCGCAGGCAAGGCTGACAGAGGTTGATGTATGACCGACAGTAAACATATCGTGTTCGCTCTCTATGGGGCTTGTATAGCCTGTTACATCATCGTAATGATCCTGCGCAATATATGCCTCTTTTCTGCCTGTAAGGATTTTATGCGGATATGACTGGTGTGAAACATCAAATACAAACTTGTCCTGTGGTGAATCAAAAACATAATGAAGGGCAATTGTTGCCTCTACAATACCGAAATTCGGGCCGAAATGACCGCCGTGAACACTTGCACGGTGAAGTAAAGCGTCACGCATCTCCGATGCAAGAGCGTTAAGTTCATCAATACTGAGTTTCTTAACATCCTGCGGTCCGTTTATTTTTTCAATATACATCGTAATCAGAGCTCCTTATCATATAAATTTTAAATATAAATCAGAGATATCTCTCTTTAGCTATATTATATAACCTCAAGCTAACTTTAGGTCAAGAGTATTTTTAAAAAATTTATCTTTTGCATTCTTTTTTTATGTATATCGTTACAACGCAATAGCATAACCCTCGACAGATAACTATAATTGAAACAGGCACTTACATAATTGCAAGTGCCTGTTTCATGGCTGAGCCGGCGGGATTCGAACCCACGGGTGACGGAGTCAAAGTCCGTTGCCTTACCGCTTGGCGACGGCTCAGTATATATTCTACTTTTATTGATTATTAAAAAAACAAGCCGCCAAAGAATTTCTTCAGCGGCTGTTGGTGACCCATCGGAGATTCGAACTCCGGACACCTTGATTAAAAGTCAAGTGCTCTGCCAACTGAGCTAATGAGTCAAATGGGGTGGAATGCCGGATTCGAACCGGCGGTCTCCAGTGCCACAAACTGGCGCGTTAACCAACTACGCTAATCCCACCATAAGTGGCGCGCCAAAAGGGACTCGAACCCCTGACCTACTGCTTAGAAGGCAGTTGCTCTATCCAGCTGAGCTATTGGCGCATCAGTTGCTGACCTCAGTCAGCCTTTATATTATACCCATATACGGCATATTTGTCAACACTTTTTTGAATTTTTTTCATATTTAATTTTTAAAAAGTTTTTTTCGGACAAAATCCGCCAAATTACGGCTTTCCGTATTTCTGAGCAAGTGCAAGATTCCTGTAATCGGGTTCAGACGAAACCTCTCTTATAAGCTTTACAAACTTAGGAAGTTGATACCGCTGATCTTCACTAAGCAATTCAATTTCTATTGTTGCCCTGTCATTCCAGAACGGATAAACATCAAGTTCGCAGTAGGTGCTGTTGTCAACAATGCAATATCTGTCTTTACTGATGACGCCTGTAACATACTGCCTTTGAACAAGGTACGAGTCATATTGTTCTTTTGAAATATAATTTTCAATTTCAATCCGCTTAATATCCGATATTTTGATTTTTACAGTTTTGATATATACAGCCTTGTCACCCTCTCCCCTTTTGCGGATTCTGAAATATCCTTCCTCGGGAGTAGTGAGGTATGCCTGTGTAATAGGAATTCTGCGACAGGTTTTTATGCTGTTCAAAAATTCAATATCAGGATATTCAATCAAAAATTTTCTTTCAATTTCAAGTGGTTTCGGAATTCCGAGAAATGCGACAACCTCCTTGAGAAGTCTTTTCAGCTTAGTATCAAAGTCGGTCGAATTATCAATAATTCTGAGATGCGGTGTGCCTGTCCACACAGCCATAACATCTGTGTCAACTTCTCTTGCTTTTTCAAGACTTTCTTCCCTGCGGAAAATATTGGTTTCTTTTCCGTAATACTCTTCTACACCGTCTGCGGAAGTCACAAGATGAAATACTGCGTCATAAGAATTTCGTATTACATCTTCATTCAAATTATGAATACCTGCATACTTTGCAAACTCATCTTCCGTAACATATGCTCTGCTGTCAAGCAATCCTCTGTCAAAAAGTAAAACCGCCTTTTCACAATCCATATTTTTGGCAATTTGCGTTTTTTCATTCTCCTCAGCAAGCTGAATTTCAAACAGTTCTCTGTGAAATTCATAAGAGCCGACATTTTCGGGGGTTTTACCCTCACTAAACAATCTGCTTGCAACCTCACCGATTGTAATTGTAGGAATATTAAGCTTTTTAAGCTCTTCGCTGATATATTTTAATGCGGAAGTCTTGCCGCCGCAGGGTCCTCCCGTCAATACTATTTTTACAACTTCAGCCATAAAATCACCCATGTAACTTATTAAATTAAGTATATATCCCAACAGTAATTTTTTTATTCTGTAGAAGAACATTGTTGTTTGTTTTTCCCCTTTAAAAGATAATATCGGCAAAATGAAAGTTTCTTATGCAGTAAAATTCATATTATACATTAAAAAGCGTATAAATTATCATAAAAACGGTGAAATATGCTGTTATAACATTGACAAGTTGCGTATTAAAGTGCTAAAATATGTGTATAACCAATGAGGTTTTTTCTTATATTGAAAGGAAGTATTTATGATGGAAAAGCAGAATATTGACTGGGCAAACATTGGCTTCGGTTATATGCCCATCGGTGAAAGATTTGTAGCTAATTATAAAGACGGTAAGTGGGACAACGGCAGTATGACAGCCGACACCACAATTACTATCAGCGAATGTGCAGGCGTTTTGCAGTATGCTCAGACTTGCTTTGAGGGTATGAAAGCGTACACTACCTGTGACGGCAGAATTGTTGTGTTCAGACCTGATCTTAACGGACAGAGAATGGAGGACAGCTGTAAGCGTCTTGAGATGCCTGTATTTCCAAAAGAAAAGTTTGTTGAGGCTGTTTGCAATGTTGTTAAGGCAAATGCAGATTATGTTCCTCCGTACGGCACAGGCGCAACACTTTATATTCGTCCGTATATGTTCGGCAGCGGTCCTGTAATCGGTGTTAAGCCGTCGGCAGAATATCAGTTCAGAGTATTTACCACTCCTGTAGGTCCTTACTTCAAGGGCGGTGCAAAGCCTATTACAATTAAGGTTTCAGACTTTGACAGAGCTGCTCCTCACGGCACAGGTCACATCAAGGCAGGACTTAACTATGCAATGAGCCTTCACGCTATTGTTACTGCTCATGCAGAAGGTTTTGACGAAAATATGTATCTTGACGCCGCTACAAGAACTAAGGTTGAAGAAACAGGCGGTGCTAACTTTATTTTTGTAACAAAGGACAACAAGGTTGTTACTCCAAAGTCTAACAGCATTCTCCCCTCAATTACCCGCCGCTCACTTATGTATGTTGCTGAGCATTATCTTGGTCTTGAGGTTGAAGAAAGAGAAGTTTACTTTGATGAAGTTAAGGACTTTGCAGAATGCGGTCTTTGCGGTACAGCTGCCGTAATCTCACCTGTCGGCAAAATTAACGACCACGGCAAGGAAATTTGTTTCCCGAGCGGTATGGATGAAATGGGTCCGATTACAAAGAAGCTTTACGATACACTTACAGGTATTCAGATGGGCAGAATCGAAGCTCCCGAAGGCTGGATTAAGGAAATCAAGTAATCAATTTTATACATATAACAAGACGGTCTGCGAGAACAGACCGTCTTTTATTTGCAGTTTTTAATTATATTGTTGTAGGCAACATCCACGGCAGAATCATCTGTATTGCAATGCAGTACATAAAATTTTGTATGCCGAATAAGATTATCGAGATTTGAGAGCAAAGACATTCCGTCTGACTTATTCACAAATTTGACTGTTGATTTGTAAAGCCTTTGTACAATCTCATTTGTGTCGGGAATTGTAACAAAATTATCGACTGAGCGTTCTATGAATATTATAGCACCTATGGGAACGGTTTCGTTGTTAGCAATTCCGCTTCCGCCGTCAAACGGAGTTCCGCAGCATAGCGGGACTTCGTTTTTAATTTTTACAACAGGCTTATCGTCATTGAGAATATGAGCTTTTGAGCCGAATCTTTTCAACCACATCTTTGTATGAGTGGATTTGCCGACACCTGAATCGGCGGAAAACAAATACGCTTTTCCGTCAAAAACGAGTGCCGAGGAATGCACAAGCATAGCGCCACGGTGAATTATTTTGCGGTTAAAAATTGACGCCGTTGCAAATTCTTCGGCTTCATCAATGGTTGAACCTTCAACCATACGGCTCAACAGGGAATTTAAGTATGAGTCTGACGGTATTGCGGAAAAATCTGCACTTCTCTCCCCTTCATACAAAAACGGTTCGCACAATTTTTTTAAGTAATCAAATTTTGGTTCAATTTCAACGATAAAATCAGCAATTAAATATTTTGGCAAAGCGTCCTCCGAAATAAAACAGACTCACAAAAAGTGAGCCTGTTTTTTTATTGGTTAGTTTAAATGAACGATAAACTTCTGAATTTCCGTTGCGTCAATTACTGTGATGTCACCGTCGTTGTTATAATCGGCAAGATGTTTTTGTTCTGCCGAAAGTTCAACAATACCGACAACATACTTCTGGATAAGAGTTGCATCTAAAATATCAATCCTGCCATCCATATTAACATCACCGACATCATAAGCAGAAATGCCCTCAAACGGAATATTGTTAGCCTTTGCATATTCCTCGGCATAAGAACCGTAACTGCCCTTGATTGTTACATTCGGAGAGGTTCTGAAAGCGTTAGAAGCAATAGAAGTCACGGATGTAGGAATAAACACCTCTGACAGTGATGCACATTCAGCAAAAGCACTCTTACCAATCGCACTTGTACCGGCAGGTAAATATACCTTGTCTAAAGAAGTACAATTGTAGAACATCTGATCGGTAATTTTACTCGGCACACAGTTAAAGGTAACAGATTTCAAACTTGTGCAATTCTGAAACACGGCAGCACCAAAATCTCTCACCCAGATAGGAATTGAAATTGATTCAAGCGAAGTACAACCGTAAAAAGAATCAGTACCGATTCTTCTAAGATATCTTGCTTCGTTAAGACTGATCGATGTTATTGCGGTCTTTCCCACAAAGGCAAAATCAGAAATTTCCGATACAGACCAGCTTTGAAGCTTAAGCGGAAGAACAATATCGGTCTTATCACCTTTATATCCGGTTACGTTCGCATTACCGTCAGAAACAGAATATACAAAGCCGTCGGTTTCATATGAAGCCGCAGAAATTTGAAATGTAGAAATAATAATAAAAAATACAGATAATAACAATCCGGAAAAGCGTTTTAGGGATTTTAAACAATATGTATTTTTCATATCATTACCCCCAATCGTCACCATCACTCTTAGTAGCCTCAGGAGTATCATCAAGACTACCGGTCAAAATTATATCCTCGAATTTAAATTTTACTAATTCAAATTCAGGAGAAGAATACTCTTTTTTCATAAATAACTCCTTCCTAAATTTTATGTGTGCAACAGTATTGTCTGTTGCACACAATAAATTTAAAATTAAACTGTTGCGTTCGCAATATCATAGAGTGTAAAGTAGATAGGATCACCAAGTTCAACAACAGTTTCATTTGATTCATTAACATACTTAATATAAGTGTAAACTCTATAAACACAATTTGCATTAGCTTCGGTATTATTGAAACGAGCAAAATACTGAAGTCTGTTCTTATTATTAAGTCTGTTATTATTGATTTGTTTTGTGAGCGACTCAATACTTGATTCACCAGTCAAAATTTTACTTTTAGCATCTTCAGCTGCCATGGAAAGGTCAGCAGTGTACTTATCAGCGTAGTACTTCATATCAGTATTGTAACCTACACCAATGGAATCTTTTTCTAACTCTAACTTCTGCATCACAATACCAGTCTGAACCTTACTGCTGTTAGGATCAAATACATTGAGCTGTTTGCCATTATAGAAGAAGTTAAGTACAAAGTCAGCGTAAAGCTTGTCTTCACCGTTACCCTTAATGAAATCTTCAGTTTTATCAAGTGTAGTCATACTATCAGCGTCAAATCCGTTGAAGCTGTCAGCATTACCAGCTGTCCACTGATTTCTTGTTACTTCCATAAACTGAGTTGAAGTAGAAACTTCCTTAACAGATGCAACTGGAGTTGAGCTTTCTCCATAAACAGGAACTATCCAATAGTTGTCATATGATACATAGCTGAATCCACCGTCGATGTTGTATGCTTTAATGACAAGATTATTACATCCCGGATCGGAGTAGATTGCCCAATACATAAACTGAAGTGTTTTACCTTTATCTGTATATGTTTTCGGAGCAGTGATATCATAAGTATAAGTTCCGTCAGAATTTTTTGTATAGAACAATGAATTATAAGGTAATTCAGATGAACCATTTTTTGTGAAAAGTTCAAAATTACCGTTTTCGTTATTAGAAGAAGTAGGTTCATTAGTATCCTTATCACGGAAAACATTAAGGTGGATTGTTCTGTCTGACTGAGTTGAATTAACAACAGCTGATGCTATTGACTTACTATCTGATGAATCGAAAGCGGTATTGCTATCAGGAGTCTCATTCCAAGTAAGATTCTTTGTAAAGTTTGACTCATACGGTGCAAGAGAAAGGATAAAGCTATTTGTAAGAGTTACCTTTACAGAATGTGATTCCACACCTTCAACATTAGTAGCATTCTCATCAAATGTGTATGATGAAGTGTTTTCGGGATCAACATAACCTGCCTTGTTGTAATACTTTTGATTACCCATTCTGTCAGTATAAGAGAACTGAACCTTATACGGTACTTTAATAGAAGTAATGTCAGAATAGAAATTATAATATACTGTTCCCGCATCAGCAGCAGTAAGAGTGCTTGCATACTTATTATAGTATTCATTAAACGAGAACGTATATTCTGATGTAGTTACAAGACCTTCTGTTCTGTCTCCGCTAACATTTGTTGTAAAACCAGTAGTAGGATTAAAAGCAGTTATATCTGTTGTGTTTTCAGCAGAATAGTAACCATTGAAATTATAAAGGTTCTTTGTTGTTGTGTAAAGAGTAACAGTTACAGTAAGACCTGTTTGCGCTGCTAATTCAGCAATCTTAGTCTTATCGATTGAAGCTGTGCCGGCAATCCTGCCTGAATCATAAAGAGATTTACCCTCGTTGTTTTTAACAACAACCTGAATTTCGGGAGTGGCTTTACCTCCGCCTGCATTTGTTCCGTTGTACAATGAATGGTGGAAGGTCATTGAACCGCCCGGGGTTTTGATATAACGAGCAACAAGCGTTACATCTGAATTTCGTGTAACTGCACCTGTCAAACTACTCATATCTGAAGGATTGATTGCCTTGTAATCACCATCAATAAGACGGTACCAACCAACAAATGTGTATACTGCAGTTGAAGTTGCATTAACTTCAAACTTATAATCCTGAGTATTATCAGCAAAAGTTTCAAGTTTTCTTACTCTATCCGCTGGATCGGTAAAGTATGCACTTGCTCCTGTTGTCGTACCGACAATTGATGAAGCATCTTCATCAGCAAATGTATCTTCATGGAAACCGCCTACTTTGTAGTCATCAAGAGTATTTGCATACTGAATCTTGATTTCACCGGTGATTTTCTGTTTACTCTGAGAATAGTACCAACGACCGTCAAGACGATTGCCATAATCGTCACCGCCTTTGATAGCTGCCTCAAAGTTAATCTGAGCATAAACACCTTTATAATCATTATATAAGGTTTTAAATGTTGCCCAATAAGAATCTCTATCTGTCTTGCCGGGGAGGAAGTCAGTAGGAGTTGATTCAGAACCAATGGCAGTTTCCATTTGCTCATCGGACTTGCCAAGGGCATACAAGAGAGCTGATGAAGGAATAGTAGCCACTCTATCGCCAGCCTTGTTATAAATGCTCCAAGCAGTTGCATATTTACCGATGTAGTTATTCTGGTAACCGTCCGAAATAATTGACAGGTAATTATCCTTACTGGTTACACTCTGAGTGTCCTTATAGTCAAGCTTCTCTGTACCAATTTTATTGCCAAAAATATCTGTCGGATAATTCTGGTAGTCAAGGAATACTTCCCAACCGGCAGCATCAGCTTTAGAAGCAGCAAATGTATCAGCCGGTTCATTATCGAATTCATTATACTTAAAACGATAAATAATGTTATCAGCAGCAGCACCGCTCTCAGCTATCTTAACAAAATCATCGTAGTCGTATGTCTGTGCATTATCACTTTTTTGATTTTTACCGTTATAATCTCTATGAACATCGTCCCAAACATAGTTATTAAGCGTCATACCTGTAATTTTTTCTGTGGTATCACCATTGACTATAAATTTAGGAATCTGAGTAAAGATAGAACCGTTGTAGTCAACCATTGGTTGTCCGGGGTAATAGCCTAATGCTTCTAATGTTGTAGTACCACTACCATAATATACATAACATGAAGGAGTATTGCCCCAAATTTGTTTTGCAGAATCGTAGTTCTCGATGTAGAAATATACGCAGTTATCATCATTTTTGAGGAAATACACAGGAGTGATTTCAAGCTTTGAACCATAAATCTCTTGATTTACTTCAAAAGTATAAGTATATACATCACTACTATGATTTTTACCTTCAGTCTGTGAAAGAACTCCACCAAAGATACCGTTTACGCTGAATCCCTTAACATAGTAATCACTGCCATTGTGACCTGCAAAGGTTGCGTCAGGGTTAATTGTGGTTGTAACGGTTACTGTTGAGCCATAAGGAACTTTCTTAGCAGTAACAGCACGATTTTTACCATCAATCTTGTATGAATCAGATGCAGTAATTATTTTATCATCAGGAGTTGTTATTGAAAGAGTTGTATCACCTAAAACAGCGGTAGTTTTTTTATCACCAGTATTAGTAAAGCCCGCACGAATTGTACCGTCTTTACCTGTAATATTTACGGTTGTATCAGAAGCACTATCTTTGGTAGCTTTTACCGTATATGTTTTAGCAGTCGGGTCGTAGATGATTTTTATATCTCCGATATATTCAGAATTTTCACCTACAATGCTCATTTTACCGAATAAATATTTAACCGATCCCACATAATAGTCCGGTTTTTTAGCGTCGACAAGTCCTAAGCCTTCAGGATTATCTGAATTTACAGCTTCGAGACCTGTATTTGGCTCCATATTAACATAGGAATCATCCTTTGAAAAAGCAAAATACAGTTCTTTATAATGTTTTTCATTAAGAGTTACTATATATTTTCCGTCTTTTTCATAAACATTGTACTTTCCGTATTCCGGATTATTATATCCCTGCTGTCCTTCCCAATTTCTTGGGTCGTTCTTGCTACCATACAAAAAGTACATATCATTCACGATTGTACCTGAATCTTCTACTTTAAAGTTAGCGACTACGGTTGTGTTGCTGTTGACTGTAATTGTATACGGATTAGCTGTTGAAGAAGCTGATACACCGTTTACAATCCAACCGGAAAGAGCGTAGCCATCCTTTGGTTTTGCAGTGAATGTTACTGTATCGCCCTCGGTTACTGTTGCAGGGGAAGTGAGTGGAGTTGTTCCGTTCGTTGCAGAAATAGTACCGTATGTTTCGTCGCTTGAACTGAATGTTACTGTGTATGTTTCTGCGGTATGGAATTTTACATATACATTGGTATCTGCATTTACTGTTACCGTATAAGTCTTATTAGTTCCTGCAGATTCAATTTTTTTAGTACATTCAGCATCGTTGTACCAACCCTCTACTGCGTAGCCTTTGTTTGGGTTTGCTGTAAAGGTTACCTTTGTGCCACTATTTACAGTAGAACCTGAGCTAGATACGCCTGTGGCACTAAGAGTACCATTGACACCATTCACACCATAAGTTACAGTGTATTTTGTTGGGGCTATTGTAGAAACATCATAATTATTACCGCCCTTAACAGTAACCCAAAGATCACTATTGTATTGACCATCATATTTTTTTTCAGTACCATTATTAAAAATAATAAGGTTCCAGTTACTAATAGTGTTTATGAATGGATAATCATGCCATTCATGGTCATTAATAGTAAAAGTTTCCTTAGAATCCCAGTTATTATAGCCATATGCATTAGTATTATTTGGAGCTCCATATGCCCAAAGTGAAAAGCTATATGAACTAACATTGTCCGCAAGCTTAACATGGATAGCATACTTATCAGACGAATCAGAAGTAGCAGTAACCTTTACTGTATTCGTAACTGAACTATAATTCGCAGCAGAAGCGGTAACTTTAAATGTATAATCATCTGCTGTAGCAGGGGTGAATTTATAGGTGTTTCCATTAGGAGTACCTGTTACTGTTGCACCGCTTGTTTGCTCAAATTTATAAGTTACATCGGTATCATTTAAACCGGTTGCTCTATCATTTAAAGAAGCAGTAAGTGTAACTTCTGTACCTACTTGAACCGGTGAGGAACTTGCTGTAAGTGATACGCTTTGTGCTACAGGGGTCAGCGAAGATTCAGAGCCAGCTGTATAATACAACCGCATATCGTTATTAGTAGTATCAAGCCAAATAGTTACTTTGTCATTAGATGGATCAGAAGGATCACTAAATTTTATAAGTCTTTTTTCCGGCGTGTCATCATTAGTAACAAGCGTTAAATAATTTTGACTATTCTTATTATTTTGAAAACTGTGACCTGCTTTATCGTCAGAAGTCAAATATTTACCTTTACTAGAACGGATATAGAAGTACCTGTCATAATTACCATATATGCCTTCAGGTATCTGTCCGGAAAGTGAAGCAACCGTTTCTTCTGTATCATAATAATAAAGACCTTTCTGTTCAGATGACTCGGTAAACTTATATTCAGTGGTATCCGCATTCCATTTGGTTTTAAATCTACCTGCAATGTAGTAGTCGGTAGATGTCGAACCACCGCCTGAACCGCCTGAATAGATTGTCCAAGTTCCTTTCATATCTCCATTATTAAGTGACCAACAGTTCTTATCGCCCTTATCAGCTATTGTTGTATCAGCACTTGAGTAAATATTACTGCTGTCCCAATTTTGCTCAGAGTTAAAAGCCTTACCATTAACCCTTGTAAATACAGCTTGATTCCATTCTCCATTCGGAACTGTACCAGAATATACTTTGCTGTTTTCAATTTGGCTAAGTTTCGACCAACTAAAACTATCAGTACCTTTTTCATAAAATTTTATGTAAAACTCAGCATTATCCGCAGTAGCATCATAATTTGCATCTGAAATATCCAAATATAAAGTATCTCCAACTGTAAAATAATCAGCCGCATTGACACTTATAGTACCGATAAGCATTGTTGACAGGAGCATCATTACCGCAAGGATGACGGAAACAGTGCTTCTGCCTAAATGAGAAATTTTTGTTTTCATAATTATTACCTCCATAACCGAATATTTTGGTTTTGGTTAGGTTCGGGTTCGACCTTTACCGCCTGACCAACGGTGAAACATAATCGGCAAAGCCACGGAATTTTGAAGTTAATTTACAAAAAACAACGAGAATTCAGCCGAAAATTGTATTCTTAACCTGTTTCAGTCAAAATGTGAACACTAACCCATATTCTTTATAGTAGATTATACCATTTTAGATTGATTTTTTCAATTAGGTTGCAATAATTTTATTGTGTTTGTTTAATGTGATAGTTTTGTGTTTGTTTTTACATTCAGTTTTGCCGTTTTGACAAGATAATTTTATGTTATGCACAAGTTATGGTGCGTTTTTTGTAGAATTCGTCTATATATCGGTGTTTTTAATTATTCCGATTAAGAAATTGTTATGCCGTGTGTTACAAATTTGATAATGTTATTTTGCTGAAAGTTCAATATTTGAATGTTGTACAGTAACATTATAAAATCTGTTTGACGGAAAATTTTCCGCCTTTGCGTGACGGCAGTCCGACGGACACCGCTACGGATAACCGTGCATAGTTTAATATACAAATAAAAATGCCCGACTACGGTGTCGGACATTTTGTTTGAGATTATATGATTTTTGATTATTTATCCTTACTTAAAAGCATACGGTCATTTTCAAGCTTTGAACCGCTTGCTTTTTCAAACATCTCGAGGAGGTGTTCAACCGTAAGATTTTTCTTTTCTTCACCTGAGATATCGAGGATAATTTTGCCGTCACTCATCATAATAAGACGGTTGCCGTGAGTAATTGCGTCATGCATATTATGAGTTACCATAAGTGCCGTAAGGTTGTTTTCGGCAATAATTTTGTCGGAAAGCTCAAGCACCTTTGCGGCTGTTTTCGGGTCAAGGGCGGCTGTATGCTCGTCAAGCAGGAGAAGCTTTGGCTTTTTGATTGTTGCCATAAGGAGTGTTATTGCCTGACGCTGACCGCCAGAGAGAAGTCCTACTTTTGATGACATTCTGTCCTCAAGTCCGAGGTCGAACTCTGCAAGCATCTGACGGTAACGGAGTCTTTCGTCAGCCTTTACGCCCCACGAAAGTCCTCTTTTTTTGCCTCGTCTTGCGGCAATTGCGAGGTTTTCTATAATTTCCATATCGGCTACCGTGCCTGTCATCGGGTCCTGAAATACTCTGCCGAGGTACGGCGCTCTTTTATGCTCGGGCAATGCGGAAATATCCTTGCCGTCAATGAGAATCTGACCGCAGTCAACAGGCCACACGCCCGCAATTGCGTTGAGAGTTGTTGACTTACCTGCACCGTTGCCGCCGATTACCGTACAAAAATCGCCGTCATTGAGGGTGAGATTAACTCCGCAGAGTGCCTGCTTTTCGTTTACTGTGCCTTTATTAAAGGTTTTCCATACATTCTTGATTTCAAGCATTCTTAACCCTCCTTCTGTGCATTTTTAGCATTCATTTTTGCAACTTTCTTGAATGAAGTCTTTCTCTTTTTCTGGAGATACGGAACTGCAAGGAAGATTGCAACGATAATTGCCGTAAAGAGCTTTGTATCGTCTGTCGGCATCTTGAGCCAGAGTACGATGCCCATTGCGATATAATAAAGAATACCGCCGACAATTACAAAGACCATTCTGATGATAAAATTCATGTGCTTGCGGAAAATTGCCTCACCGAGAACTTCACCGATGATTACAGCGGCAAGACCGATTACGATTGCACCACGACCCATATTGATGTCGGCAAAGCCCTGATACTGAGCAAAAAGTGAACCCGAAAGTGCAACGAGTCCGTTTGAAAGTGCAAGAGCAATTACCTTTGTAAAATTGATGTTAATGCCCTGTGCCTTGCTCATTGCGGGGTTTGAACCTGTTGAACGGATTGTTGAACCCTGTTCCGTGCCGAAATACCAATACATTGCGGCAATTACAATGGCACAAATTCCAAGACCTACTAGAATTGCCATATTTATATTGCTTGCAGAAACAACAAGCGTATAGTTTCTGTAGCTGATTGGGAGGTTTGATTTTCCCATAATATTCAGGTTAATTGAATAAAGAGCAATCTGTGTGAGGATACCTGCGAGAATGTCGGGGATTCCGAGAAGCGTGTGAAGAAGTCCCGTTACAAGACCTGCCGCAAGACCTGCAAGGATTGCTACGATGATTGTTGCCCAAACGGGACAGCCGTTGATGAGCATAACTGCGGTTACTGCGCCGCCTGTTGCAAATGAACCGTCAACGCTGAGGTCGGCAAAGTTCAAAAGCTTAAAGGTGAGAAATACACCGAGTCCCATAAGTCCCCAGATTATACCCTGAGCAATATTACCCGGAAGTGCGGATAAAAAGCTCATTGGATTAAGAGAACCGAAGTAGTTTGCTAAAAAATCCATAAAAACCACCGATACATAAAATATCGGGGTGTCGCTTGCACGGCACCCCTGCCAATATTATTTTTCTGAATATGAATTATTCTGCTTTGATTTCTGTGTAACCGTCGGGAACTTTGATTCCGTATGTGTCACAACGATCTTTGATATATTCTTTTGTTACATTCGGAGCAGCCTCAACCTTCATCTTTGTGATGTCCTCGCCATTTACAAGAATGTTGTAAGCCATTTCGCCTGTTTTTCTGCCGAGTTCGTCATAGCTGATTGAAAGTGTTGCAACACCGCAGCCCTTGCAGATGCCTTCTTCGCCGGCAACAATAGGAGTTTTTGCGGCTGTGGCAACATTGTCGATGATACCTGTGTTAGATGCCGCTGTGTTATCTGTCGGGATGTAAAGAACATCGCTCTCGTCACAGGCAGTCTTTGCAACTGCGGCAACATCGTTTGAATCTGCAAATGAATATGATTTTACAGTATAGCCTGCATCCTTGAAATAAGGAGTGATTGTATCGCTCTGATACTTTGAGTTAGCCTCAGCCGAGCAGTAGAGAATTCCGACATTCTTTGCATCGGGGAAAAGCTCCTTGAGCATTGCCGCCTGCTGATCAAGCGGAGCAAGGTCTGTTGTACCCGAAACATTCATACCCGAAACGCCGTTCCAATCAGAATTGTCAAGCGCTGTGCCGTAGTCTGTGATTGAAGTACCGAGAATCGGAATATTCGGTGTTGCTGTGTATGCTGCCTGAAGTGCGGCAGTACCGTTGCCGAGAATAAGGTCATAGTTTGAAGAAACAAACTGGTTACAGATTGTAGCGCAGGTTGCGGAATCGCCCTGAGCATTCTGCTCGTCAAACTTTACATTGTCTGCACCGAGTTTCTCAGTAAGATAATCTTTAAAGCCTTTTGTTGCGGCATCAAGAGCCTCGTGCTGAACAAGCTGACAGATACCGATATTGTAAACCTTACCGTCCGTGGCTGAATTATCTGCCTTTGAGCTTTCTGCAGAACCGCCGCATCCTGCAAATGCGAGTGACATAGAAGCCGCCGCAAGAGCAACTGCGACAATTTTTTTAGCTTTTTTCATTTTAATTTCCTCCTAAGCTTTCAGCACTTTCACGCTGTAAAGCATCATATACTTCTGCACTTTTATGCAATAAAGTGTTTTAACAACATAAATTATAATACAAAAAAACGAAATTTTCAATAGCTTTCACCAATTTTTATTGCAAATAACTGAAATAAAAGTTTGTTTTTGGTTATTTTGCCACCACATTTTCGTCACCAAGCTGATATTTGAGTTCTTTTATCATTACAGGATTGATATCAACCCACATTGACGAGGGGGCTTTCACCTTTCTTTTAGTGTCGGTAAGATAGAAAATAACAGGCGTTCTGCCGTCAAAAATGTCAAGAACACGCTTTGCACGGTTGTATTTGTCGGTATTGAGGTCATCAATACGCAAATACAACGCAGAAGGCTTTTGTGTATCATTTTTCACGGCTTGCATATGATAATTTTGCGAAAAATGTTCTGTGTTTTTTATTGCAACAGGGTTATTTTTGCAATCCTCGTTTGTACGGGCAGACGCTATGGAATCGCAGATGATTTTCGGCTCTTCGTTTTCTTTTAAATTTACGGTTCCACGGAACAGCAACGCTCCGCCTGCACCGAGGAGGGCGGAATATTTTTCATATACATTCGGGAAAATCACGATTTCAAGCATTCCGTATCTGTCCTCAGCATTGACAAAAGCCATAATCCTGTTATTTTTTGTGAGCTGGGTTTTCAGCTTTGCAACTATGCAAACAAGGTTGACTTTTTTTCCGTCAAAATACATACCGCTGTCATTATTGATTATATCGCCTGTTTTGTCGGAATGGATTGCTTTTGAAAAAGTTGTGTATTCGTCGAGCGGATGACCGCTGAGATACATTCCCGCAATTTCGTTTTCCATATGCAAAAGTTCAGAAACGGGAAATTCGGGCAAATCGGGAATTTTGGGCTTTGATGATTGAGCGTCAACCTCTGCGTCATCAAAAAACGACATCTGACCGCCCGCATTTCTTCTGCTTTCGTACTCAACATCGTCAAGAACGGTTTTACTGATTGCGAGCAATTGTCTGCGATTTGCACCGAGTCCGTCAAATGCACCGCATTTTATCAAACTTTCAATTGCTCTGCTGTTCATATTTCTGCCGTAGAGCCTTTTGCAGAAATCGAAGAAATCTTCATAAGGATTGTTTATGCGCTCCGAGATGATTTCATCTATGAAATTTCTGCCGAGATTTTTAACGGCAAGAAGTCCGTAACGGATATCGTTTCCGCTGACTGTAAAATGAAGATTGCTTTCGTTGACATTAGGCGGTAATACACGGATTCCGAGCCGTTTGCACTCAGTGATATATGACGCAAGTTTATTTTGATTATCAAGAACACTTGAAAGCAGAGCCGCCATATATTCGCGGGGATAGTGGCATTTGAGCCATGCAGTTTTGTAGGAAATGTTGGCATATGCCGCAGCATGGGATTTGTTGAAAGCGTAGTGTGCAAAGCTTTCCATTTCATCATAAACGGAAATTGCCGTTTTTTCATCAACCCCACGGCGAATGCATCCTTCAACTATGATATTTCCGTCATCATCAGTAAGACCGTGAATGAATATTTCACGCTCCGACTCCATTACGGCAAGTTTTTTCTTGCTCATTGCACGGCGCACTATGTCTGCTCTGCCGAGACTGTAGCCTGCAAGCGTTCTGAAAATCTGCATAACCTGTTCCTGATAAATTATACAACCGCTTGTAACTCCGAGAATTTCCTTTAAAAGCGGATGTTTGTAACGAATATGCGACGGATTGTGACGACAGTCAATATAAACGGGAATGCTGTCCATAGGTCCGGGACGATAGAGTGCCGTAACGGCTATAAGATCCTCAATTCGCTCCGGTTTTAGCTGAGTGAGAACATTTTTCATTCCTTGGCTTTCAAACTGAAACACACCCTCCGTGTATCCTTTTGAAAACATTTCAAAAACTTTTTTATCGTTTTCATCAACCATATCGGGATTATAGTCGGGATTTTTATGTTTTATCTGCTTTTCTGCATCATTGATTACGGTTAAGTTTCTGAGTCCGAGGAAGTCCATTTTTAAAAGGCCGAGTTCTTCAAGTGCCGTCATGGTGAACTGTGTTACAACATTATCGTCATTTTTTGACAGCGGAACATAGTCGCTAACCGGCTTGTCGGTGATTACAACACCTGCGGCGTGCATTGTAGCGTGACGGGGCATTCCCTCAATGCTCATTGCAACATCAAGCAGTTTTTTTATCTGCGGATCGTTATTGCAGCGACTTCTCAGATCGGGACTCAGTTTCAGCGCTTCCTCGATTGTCATATCATGTTCCATAGGAACAAGCTTTGCAACAGAATCTACTGTCGCATACGGAATTTCAAGCACCCTTCCGACATCTCGGATTGCACCTCTTGCCGCCATTGTACCGAACGAAATTATCTGTGCAACATGATCTTCGCCGTATTTACGCACAACATAGTCGATAACCTCTCCCCTGCGTTCCTTACAAAAATCGACATCAAAATCGGGCATACTGACTCTTTCGGGATTGAGAAATCTTTCAAAAAGAAGATTGTACTTTATCGGATCAATTGCGGTTATGCCTATGCAGTAGGCACAAAGTGAGCCTGCACCCGAGCCTCTGCCGGGTCCGACAGGAATTTGGCATGATTTTGCGTAGCTTACAAAATCATTTACAATGAGGTAGTAATCTACAAAACCCATTTGCGACACCGTGTTGATTTCATATTCAAGTCGGTCAATCAGAGCTTTGTCGGGATTCTCGCCATAGTGTTTATAAAGCCCCTCATAGCATTTTCTTCTGAAATAATGCAGATGATCTTCGTTATTAGGAACATCAAATCTCGGAAGCTTGCGTACACCGAATTCAAAATCCACATTGCACATATCGGCAATTTTCTGTGTATTGTCGATTGCTTCGGGGTAACTTGCAAACACCTCACGCATTTCATTTTCTGTTTTAAGATAAAATTCCGAAGTTTTGAACTCCATTCTGTCGCTGTCATTGACTGTTCGGTTGGTCTGAATACAGAGAAGAATATTGTGAACCGTGCTGTCCTGTTTTTCGATATAGTGACAATCGTTTGTTGCAACAATGTCAACACCGATTTCACGGGCAAGCTTTATAAGGCTTGGAATTATCCTTTTCTGTTCCTCAATTCCGTGGTCTTGAAGCTCTATAAAAAAGTTCTCACTTCCGAATATATCACGGTAAAATTCTGCCTTTGACTTTGCACCGGCATAATCGCCGTCAAGGATCTTTTGAGGAATTTCACCCGCCAGACAGGCAGAGAGGCAGACTAAGCCCTCATGATACTCGGCAAGGAGTTCATCATCAATCCTCGGCTTTGTATAGAATCCCTCCGTAAAACCCTTTGACACAAGCTTGATAAGATTCTGATAGCCTGTATGATTTTTGCAGAGCAGAACCATATGATAGTATTTTCCGTAGGATGAGGTCTTGTCAAAACGGCTTTGCGGTGCAACATACACTTCACAGCCGATTATCGGCTTTATACCCTGCTTTTTGCATTCCTTATAAAAATCGACTGCACCGTACATTACACCGTGGTCGGTGATTGCGAGTGCAGTCATTCCTTTTTCTTTTGCGGCTTTTGCAAGTCTGCTCAGACGGCAGGCACCGTCAAGCAGACTGTATTCTGTATGAAGATGTAAATGTGTAAATGCCATTTTACTCACCTGTTGCTTTTGCCTTTATTTCACCGTCTGAAAAACGGAGTGTAAATTCATCTCCACTTTTCAGCATTTTGGCGGAATTTACCGTCTTACCGTCTTTTTCGGCAATCGAATAACCTCTTGAAAGAATTTTAACGGGGTTGAGTCCTTCAAGTTTTGCGGCTGTCTTTGTTATGTCGGCAGCCTTTTTATTTATTGTTTCCTGAACAAAATGCTGTATTTTCGTTTTGCAAAGTTCAAGAGATTTTTCATATTCAAAAATTCTCTGTTGTGGTGATACAACTGACAGTCTTGTTTTTAATTCTGTAAGAGCATTATATTCCTGCCTTAATTTCAATGTTGCCATTGATGAAACATACTGCTTTTGCGATTTATAGTAATCAATAAGCTCCGCAGTATCGGGAACTGCAAGCTCTGCCGCCGCAGACGGAGTCGGCGCTCTGAGATCGGATACAAAGTCACAGATTGTAAAATCAGTTTCATGACCGACAGCGGAAATTACGGGAATTTTACAGTTGTAGATTGCATAGGCAAGATTTTCATCATTGAACGCCCACAAATCTTCAATTGAACCGCCGCCCCTGCCGATTATGATAACATCACAGGCGTTGTATTTATCAAGTTTCTGTACGGCGTCAATAAGTTGAGCGGGAGCATTCTCGCCCTGAACAAGTACGGGACACATAATTATGTCGGCAGACGGAAATCTTCTTGAAAGAATGTTGCGGATATCCTGTACTGCCGCACCTGTGGGAGAAGTAATTACACCGATTGAATTCGGAAACGGCGGAATTTTCTTCTTATGTTCGGGAGCAAAAAGTCCTTTTTCGGCAAGTGACTTTTTAAGTTGTTCATAAGCAAGCGATAGCGCACCTATGCCGTCGGGCTGCATATCTTCAATATAAAGCTGATACTGACCTGTGGGTTCATAGACTGCAACTCTGCCACGGCAGATTACTTTCATTCCGTCGGTCGGTCTGAACTTTAAATTACGGGCATTGCCGGCAAACATTACGGCTCTTATAACGGATTTTTCGTCCTTGATTGAAAGGTAGATGTGTCCGCTTCTGTAGTGGTCGGTCAGGTTTGAAATTTCACCCGTAACAAAGACAAAATTCAGCCTTGCGTCATTTTCAATAATTGACTTTATATAGAAATTCAGTTGTGAAACACTTAAAACTCGTGGTTTGCTAAACTCGGGTGTGTACATCGTTATACTTCCTGTATCCTAAATATGCAATTCCTGCCGAGTTATCTGCCGAAAACTGCGGCGGTGCGAATATTGCATTATATTTTTCTTCAAAAGAATTTTTTATTATTTGATTTGACATTACTCCGCCTGCAAAGAGCAATGGAATTTCTCCGTATTTTTCAAGCAGTCGCTTGGTCATTTCGGACAAGGTCTGTTCAATATATTTAAGACAGAATGCCGAAACATATTCGGGAGATTTACCTTCGTCAATCAGCTTTTTAGAAAGATTTTCAACTCCGCTCAGGCAACAATCACAGCCTTTGAGAGTTGGTTTTACCTTGATTTTTTCTGTATTTTTAAGGGCAAGCTGTTCAAGCTGAGGACCGCACGGAAATTTTAAACCGAGCATAAGCCCTGTGCGGTCAATCGCCTGTCCTGCATTGAGATCGAGTGTGTGTGCCACAAGTTCAACGGAAAAGCCCGTGCCGAATCCTTTTGCAAATACTGCCTCGGTTGTACCTCCGCTGACATGGAAAGCGATAAACTGCTTATCAAACAAATCTGTTCTCTGCGAGCCGAACAATGCCGCCGAGATATGTCCCTCCTGATGCGAAAATGTGTAAAGAGGGATTTTCATTGCGGAAGATAAAATTTTTGCCGTGTTCTCTCCAACGGTGAAACACGGCATATATGATCCGTCAACAGGTCTTGGACGGCTTGACGCCGCAATTGCGGCTATTTTGCTTGTATCAACATCTTTCAAAAGTTCTTCAATAAGCGTGTGCAACTGTGCTGTGTGGTGAAACACAGCGTCACTCTGACGAAGTCCGAGCTGACCTTCTTTTACGGGAAGAAGTTTTTTCTGCTGAACCATTTCGCCCGTTTTGCTGTCGTAAAGGGCGGTTGATGTTGTGTAATTTGAAGTGTCAATTCCGAGAAAAAGGCTCATATCACTTCTCCGACTTTCCCGAAAATTCACGGGAACATGTGCCGAGAATACCGTTTACAAATTTGCTCTCGTCGATTGTATATTTCTTTGAAAGTTCAACAGCCTCGTTGATTGAAACGCTCTGCGGAACATTGTCGAGATACTTCATCTCATAGATTGCAAGGCGAAGAATAGCAAGCGACGGCTTTGATATTCTTGAAAGAGTCCAGCCCTTTTTCAGGTGGCTTGCAATGATTTCATCAATCTCCTCACGCTTGTCCTCAATGCCGGAAACTACAGCCTGAGCATATGCGCAAACACCGCCTACAAACATTTCCGAATTATCATCTATTGTTTCTTCAAGAGGCTCATCGTCAAAAGACTTTGAAAACAAAAGCATAAAAGCCTGCTCTCTTGACTCACTTCTTGTGAGATTAACCTCTTCTTCAAAGATGTCACTTGTTTCAGCGTCATTTACTTCAATTTCATTTAATTCATTGTTAATTTCGTTATTCATAATAAACCCAACTTTTCGTTAAATTACAATATCACTAAAATCATATCATTAAGATTTAAATCAGAGTAACTCCCTAATTTACTTACAAGATTATACCATAACTGAAAATGAATGTAAACAACAATTAACAAAGATGTCCGTTAAAAATCATTTGCTTTTTTAACTTTTCTCGCAACCGAATGAGGTTGATTTTATGCACAAAAAAGCAGAGGACACTATGCCCTCTGCTAATTTTATGCCCCTATTACAGATATATCGTCATAATCAACCTCATAATGAGTAACCACGGCATCGTCAATAATCAGAACAGATGTATCGTCAAGCTGAGATTTCGGAACAATTACCGACACACCTTGATCGCTTATATAGCAAAGGCATTCTGAAAATCCTTTTGCTTTGACAATACTTTCAATGCTGTCCTGAATTGTAAAGGTTTTGAGAAGCTCTTCAACATTCTTTTCAGCCTCGCTTTTGTCGGCATCAGACGAGCTTTCAAGATTGAAAATTTCTTTTGCATCGTCAATTATTTTATCCTGAGTTGCCTGCCGCTTTGTCCTTTCGGCTGAAAAATAGCTTTTGCTCTCGTTTGAAAGTGCCGCCGTCTGCTGTACCTCATCATCCGACGCCGAAGCGGTTGCACTGACATATGACGCCGCACCGAGTTCTTTGGAACTTTGAGGAGTTTTAGCTCCCGAAAGCTGCCAGTTTATGTACACTGCTGCCGAAAGTGCAAGCACAAGTGATGCAAAAACGATATATTTTTTCTTAGATTTCATATTACTCCCGACCTTTATTCTGATAATTTTGTAATACATACTTTTGCTGTTGAAATATCAAGCGCTTTTGTGACTGCATCGGTGACACGCTCAACCACAACAGGATCATCACCGCCTTCACACACTACAAGCACTCCTCTTATCAAAGGTTCAATTTCCTTTGTTTTGGTGGTGCTGTTGTCAAGATAAACATATTCAACGGAATTTTCCATTGTAAGCAAAACTTCCGTCTTGCCTGCTCCCTCAATTTTTGAAATCACCGTCTGCAAATCATTTTCTATTTTTGTGCTGTATGTTTTTACGGAAAATGCTTCATCTCCTTTTCCTGATGTCCAAGAACCGAAATCAACCCAATTTGAAAGAAATATTAAACCTATGCCGATAAGACCGACAACGATTATGATATTTCTTATTTTTTTACTGTCGAGCATTGATTTCAGCTTTGAACTTGTTTTGTCTTCCATAATTCACTCCGTCATAATGTTTGGTGTAATTCCGAAATTGTCATAAACAATTGACGATACAAGATTTGTGTACCGAACAAATTCTTTGTCTATATATATGCTGATTGACGCTATGATTATGCCGTTGTTTTCAACTCTGCTCAAAATTATGTCACACGATTTGATTGTTATATTATTCTGTAAAAGAAGATTTTTTAATGCAGTTTCAAGATTTATCTCCGTCTGCTTTATAACGGCATTGCTGTATGCCTCATCATCAGTTGATATTTCTTTTGCAGAATTTTGATTTTCTTCAACATTAGTATTAAATGATGACACGGCATTTTTTATGGGAACAACCATACAGCAGATAATAAAAGCGCCTAAAACAAGGCTGATGATTTTCTTTGTACTGCCGTCTGTAACAAAGGTCTGAACAAGCGAGCATATTAACGCAGACGCACACATTACAACAACAACCGTAAAAAGTCCGCTCATGATGAACCTCCGCCAAGCATAATTACCGCCGCCGTTGAAAGAATGTAAATTGACATAATGCACAGCAAAACGGCTATGAGAGTTGAAAACACAGACGATATGTTTTCAAGCAGTTTTGCCGGACCGTTTAGATTGAGAACCTCTGCCGTTGATTTGCCGATCCAAAGGGTGAACATCCACATTACTCCCTGCAAAATCACTGGCATAAACACAATTGTAACGGACAGAATCACTATTATTCCTATTCCCGATTTCAAAAGTCCGATACTTCCCTGAACTACCTTGTAGGCATCCGAAAGTGCCGAACCGACTATCGGAATAAATGAATTGAGAGTAAACCTTACAGCACGGGTTGAAACATTGTCAACCGAAACGCTTATAAGCTGTCTGAATGTCAGCACGGCTGTGAAGATTGTCATAGCAAAACCCAAAAGCCACTTTACGCTCTTTGAAATCATTGACATAAAACCGCTGAGATTTACGGACGGCGATACTGATGATGTTATTGACAGACCGAGAAACATATTGAGCAGAGGAACGATTATTTTTGATGAAAGCTGTGACACACCCTCCCCTGCCCCTATCATTACGGCATAGTATGATGCCGAACCTGCCACAGAACCCGAGCTTGCCATAATTACAGCCATAACAGGAACATAGGCAAGCATTATATTTGATGCGGTGCAGATTACCGAACCCGTTGATGCGATTACTCCGACAGCGGGGACTACTGCGGCACAGGTTACACAGAGCGTTGCGGTTATATTCAGCGAGTTTGAAATATCACAGGAGAGCGAACCGTTGTAGGCGCTGATTACGGAACAGAGCAAAAGCAAGGCGGTTATATTGACAAGACCTTTGAGCGGTGAAGAAATGTTGCCGAGTGCAAGCGAGAGAATTTCGCCCATTACATTTTCAAAAGACAGGTTGGCAAGCTTTGAAAAATCCCCCAAATCAACGCCCATATTCTGAAGACTTTGCTTTATATCGTCGGACAGCGAATCAAAAACATTTGACATATCATAAATCATTTCACCTTCTTCAGCGTTTGCACAGACACATGAAAGGGCGATAAGCACAAACACGACAGTAATTATTACAACACTTTTTTTCACTTCTTCACCTCAATTGCCTGCAAGTGACAACACGGTTTTTAAAATATCCGAATAAAGCGGAAGTGCCGTTACAGTGACCATAATTTTTCCCGCAAGCGAAACATTTGACGCAAGCGACTGACTGCCCGAATCCTTGCAGGTATTCACGGCGAACTCGGTGACAAGGCATATTCCGATTGATTTCAGCAGAATTACTATGTAGTCAATGCTTATTCCCGATGACGCTATGATTTGATTGATTGTTGTAACGATAGCCGAAACCTGAGTAAGCACGCCGATTAAAATAATAACGGAACAGCTTATACCGAGCATTACGGAGATTTCCGCATTTTTGGGTTTGAGCATTACGCAGATTATTACGGTCACAACGGCAAGCACGGAAATTGACAGAATATTCATATCAAAAACCGAAAAGCTGTTTTATTGTGTTGAACAGAGTGCTGATTTGCGTTATTATCAGCGTCAACACAACTATAAGTCCGGCAAGCGAGGTCAGCATTGCCTGCTCCTCTCTACCGCTTCGTATGAGAAGTTGGGTAAGAACCGCAACAATTATGCCGACAGCGGCAATTTTGAAAATAAGCTCAACATCCATTACTACCTCTAAATCATCATAAGGGCGATTGCACTTCCTGCAAAAAATCCCATTGTTTTATATAGCTTTGATTTTTTTGTTATGGCATCAAGGGCTGATGAAAGCTGCTTTGAAAATGACACCTCGTAGAGTTCAAGATGTTTTAACTGCCCCTCTGTATCGGTTTTTCCGAGCTGACCTCCGAAATCGTTCAGCATTGAAATATCAGATTTTGAAAGCGGTATTTCAGAAGATAATTGTTTTACCCTTTCAAGCCACAATTCGTCAAAAGGTCTGTCACATTCTGAAAAAAGCAATAAATCAAGGTTTGAATTTTCTGCACAGGAATTAACCAGAGTGAAGATATCATCACCGCTGTAGCGAAGATTTGTTGCAAGCAATGATATAAATTCCGTGAATGATTTCAGAAAATCTCTGCGTTTGTATAACCTACCCGACAAAACAAAACCTATCATTGTACCCGTACAGACAACAAGCAAACATCCTATGAGTTTAAACGGCAAAGTTGTCACCTACCTGCGATATTTTCACAATTTCACCTGCGTGGGTTCGATTTGACAGAAACACAAGCGTTTGAAATGCTCCTGTTTTCATGAGAGAAACCATGTTTGCTTTCTGTTTCAGTTCGTATTCATTTGCACAATGCGTTGATGAAATTATCCGAACTCCGCAGTTGACCGACTTTTCTACGGCATAGATATCTTCTTTTGAGCCTATTTCATCGCAGATAACAATTTCGGGTGCCATACTGCGGATTGCGTGAAGCATTGCCTCGCTCTTGTTGTATGAATCATAGACATCGCACATTCCGATATCATTCTGAAATTTACCCGATGCCGTGCCTGCAAGCTCTCCTCTTTCATCAATCAGGGCAACATTCTTCTTGCCCTTGGTTGACAGAAGTCTTGCAAGGTCACGAAGTACGGTTGTTTTTCCGCTGCAAGGTGCTCCGCATATGAGAACACCTCCCGAAACGGCAATTATCTTATTATAAAGAGAATCCGCACAACCCTTATGCTCCCTTGCTATGCGGACATTGATTGAGGTTATGTCACGGATATTCACAATTTTTCCGTTGTTTACGACCGCTGTTCCGCAGATTCCTGCCCTGTGACCGCCGTACATTGTGACAAAGCCGTTTACAATTTCGTTCTGTCTGTTATACACGGAGTAGTTGCAAATGTTGTTGAAAGTATCGACAATATCGGCCTTTGACACAACAAGCATTGCACCGTCAAGGATTGTATTGCTAAGTCCACCGTTTTGCGTTAAGTAGTATGTATTGTCGGGACAAACAAGTGCAAGCGGTCGTGAAAGCCGCAATCTGATTTCCTGAACCGAATCGGCTAATTTAGGTGCAAGCGGTAAAAGTCTGCGTGAAATATTCTTGCAAAGGCAGTTGAGGGCCGCCGTAAATCTCTTTTCGTTTTGTTCAGCAAGCATATTTTAAATTCCTCCCAAAAGAGTTTGTACAATAAATACTATGCAGACAAGCACAGTCATATGTCAAAAGGGCAAAAAAATCCCCCGACATAAATCGGAGGATTGAAAATTGTTTTATTTGTTTTTAATTTCACTAAAGATAGCCTTATATTCTTCATCGGTGTAATCACCTGTAAAATTCATATTGCCGTCAGTAATTTCAACATTTATATACGGGTTTGAAACCGTCTTTCCGTTAATAACAAACCGAACAGCAGAACCGATATTATTTTTAGTGTAGGCTGCAAACTTATCAGTTCCGTCAGCTGTAAGCTTCATATTTAACACCATACCGTTAATATCATCAAGCAAACACACATACTCGATTTGAGAGGACTCAATAATAACTTTATTTTCATCTTCATTATCACGGATTTCTACATTGGTCGGATTATAAATTTTCGGCAATTCAGCATTTGATGTCTGAGCTGTTTCATTAACCGAGGTTGAAACCTGAACAGTTGTATTTTCAGCAGAAGTATCATTACTTTTTACATTTCCGCTGCAAGCAGATAATGCAACAGCAAGTAAAGCTACGACAGCTAAAATCAAATATTTTTTCAATTTAAGTACCCCTTTCGTTATAATTATATAACAACATAAACAGTGTCAAGTATTTATTGTAACTATTTCATTGACAGCATTTCTTTTAATTCTTCTTCGGAAATTATTGTAACGCCTAAGGTTTGGGCTTTGGTTAGTTTACTGCCGGCATCTTCGCCTGCCAAGACATATGAAGTCTTTTTTGAAACGGATGAACTTGTTTTGCCGCCGTTCTGTTCAATGAGTTTTGAGGCTTCACTTCTTGTCATTGTGGGAAGTGTGCCTGTGAGGACAAAGGTTTTGCCTTCAAAAAGACCTCCAGTGTTTTTCGGCTGAGAGGGTTTCATTTTCAGACCGAGTGATTTAAGGTCTGCAATAAGCTCCTTTGTACCGTCAAGTGAAAAATAATTTTCAAGGCTTTCCGCCATAACAGCACCGAAACCGTCTATTTTTTCAAAGTCCTCAGCCTTTGCGCTCATAATATCGTCAATTGTTGCAAAGTTTTCGCAGATTATCTTTGCGGCTTTAAGACCTATGTTACGGATTCCGAGAGCAAAAACAAGCCTGAAAAGTTCGTTTTCTTTTGATTTTTCTATTGAAGAAATAAGATTCTGAGCAGATTTTTCAGCCTTGCGTTCAAGGCTTGAAATATCTTCTGCTTTAAGTCTGTAGAGGTCGGCAGGAGATTTTACAAGTCCTTCGTCTGAAAGCTGTTCAAGAATTGCAGGACCGAGTCCGTCAATATCCATTGCGTCACGGCTTACAAAGTGAATAAGATGTCTTGTCAGCTGTGCCGGACAATCTGTGTTTGTGCAACGGATTGCCGCCTCGCTCTCATCGTGTGTAACAGGGTTACCGCAAGACGGGCATACGGACGGAAATTCAAACGGCACGGCATTTTCAGCGTGTTCCTTAACTGACAGAACTTCGGGAATAATCTCGCCTGCTTTTCTGATTATAACCGTATCGCCTACGCAAATGCCTTTTTCATCTATAAAATCTTTATTGTGGAGTGTGGCACGGCTTACTGTTGTTCCGGCAAGAAGTACGGGTTCAAAGTTGCCTACAGGAGTAAGCACACCTGTTCTGCCGACATTGATTTCGATATTGAGAAGTTTAGTAGGCTTCTCCTCGGGCGGATACTTATATGCCTCCGCCCATTTGGGATATTTTGCGGTACTGCCGAGAAGTCGGCGGCTTGCAAAGCTATCAACCTTGACAACAGCGCCGTCAATTGCATAATCAAGCTCTCCACGCATATTTCCTATGCGCTCAATTTCCTCAATCACCTCGTCAACATTATCGTAAACGCTGTAAAATGCAGTCGGAAAGCCGAGTTCCGTAAGATAGTCAAGCCCCTGAATATGGCTTTCAATCGTCATCCCTCTGATTTGCTGGATATTGAACACGAATATATCAAGACTTCTCTGAGCGGTTATTTTTGCATTTTTCTGACGAAGTGAGCCTGCGGCGGCATTTCGTGGATTTTTAAAGGTTTTTTCCTCGTTTTCTTCCTGTCTGCGAGTAAGTGCGTCAAATGAATTGAACGACATATACACCTCACCACGAACCTCAAAATATTCGGGTGCATTCGGAATACGCTTTGGCAGACTTTTAATTGTCATAAGATTTTCGGTTACATCTTCACCTACAGTGCCGTCGCCACGGGTTGAACCTCTTACAAAAACACCGTTTTCATATTCGCACGATACGGAAAGACCGTCAAATTTAGGTTCAACAACATAGCGTACATTCGGCACGGTTTCTCGCACTCTTGCGTCAAATTCACGAAGCTCTTCGTGTGAAAAACTATCGTGAAGGCTTTCCATTACAACCTCATGAGTAACAGGAGAAAACTTTTCTCCTGCATTACCGCCGACACGGTTTGTCGGTGACATAGGAGATTTGAGTGACGGAAACTCCTTTTCAATATTCTCAAGTTCACGCATGAGCATATCGTAATCGTAGTCGGAGATTTCCGGATCATCCTGATTGTAGTAAAGGTTGTTGTGGTATTCAAGCTGTTTTGTAAGCTCTTGGGCACGATTCTGAGCTGTTATAAAATCCATTTTGGTTTCCCCATATCATAAATTTATCGGTAAAATAAGTATCTGCACCTGTGTTTAAAATATTACCTGTTATTAACCTGTGAAGTTCCTTTTTCACGGAGGAAGGTTGATTCAAGGTCTGCAAGGTGAAGCTTTACGGCAAGCGGATACTTGTCATAAGCCTGACTGATTGTGTTGCTGTTTTTGTCACCAAATTCACCCATATGCCAACGAATTGCCATAGCCTCATCAATTTTAAGGTGCATTTTGCGTTCAATGAGAAAAACAGACTTTTCACCGTGACCGTAGGGAAACTGATCTTCAATTGCATAATACGGCACTTTTTCCCACTGACCTGTTTTTTCATTCTTAACATTTCTGCTTGAAACCTTATAGAACTGAGCCTTGCACAAATCGTGAAGAAGTCCGCAGATTGCAAAACTTTCAATATTGTCGGTTTCTTCATCATAGTGCTTTTCCATCATTGTATTGAACACGCTGACGGAGTGCATTACAAGACCGTTTTCACAGGCACAATGATATTTTGAACTTGCAGGGGCGGTAAAAAAATCGGTTCTTTTGAGCCATTCAAGAAGCTCGTCAGCACCCTGTCTTGTGATATATTTGTTGTAGATTTCAATAAATTCTTCCTGCGGTGTCATATTAATCCTCCTCATATTATTGTATTTTTAAAAAGGCAACAGCAGATAATCTGCCGTTGCCCTGCATTAAAAGTTCAAAAGATTTACTTTGCTGAAGTTGTAGCTGTTTCCGTAGCCGCCTCGGTTACTGCTGCTGTAGTAGCCTTTGCAGAACCGTCATCCTTTGTATAGAGAATGTCATTGAGCTTGAGTCCGTTGCTTTCTACGGAATAAGCAACATCCATTTCAACTTCATCTGTGTAATAGTACTTGATGATGATTGTGCCGTTTTTGATTAAGTAAGTACCGTCAACGTTGAGTGCGTCTGACTGGTTGATTTCAACAGTACCGTCATCATTGAACTTGTATGTCATCTTAGCGTAACCGTTATCATAAGTCCATGAACCTGTGATTTTCTTGTCAGCCTTGAAGTCCTTATCAACCTTCAATTCAGGCTTAACCTCTGAACCTGACTTGAGTTTCACCTTGTTGGCAGCAGTTGAAGTTGAAAGCTCAAGAGTTCTGCCGGAGAACATATTACCCGAAACAGCGTAGTTACAGCTTGTTTCATTGCCGTTAAGCGTCATGGCAAGTGTCTGTTTACCCGAATCATCTGTTGAAACCGTGTATGTACCGTTCCAAACCATTGAACCGATTCTGTAACTGAGAGTATTGTCACCGTTAAATGTGTAGTAAACATCAACTTTTGACGCCTCGTCGGATGATGCTGAATTGCCTGTTACATCAACAGATTCAATCCATGTTCCTACAATGCTTGTATCAAAAAATCCTTTGATTACGAAAAGAGTAGCTGCCGCAACCGCAACAATTACGATACCTATAATGATAGGAAGCTGAATAATACTCTTTTTCTTTGGCTGCTGAGCAATCACGCCGTTTTCGTTTGCAGGTTCTGTTTCAGCAAAAGACATTTCTTCGCTTTCTGTGGGCTCATCTGCAACGAATGTTGTATTTTCTGTTATTTCTGCTGTTGTATCTGTGTTGGTATTCTCTGCCTCATTTTCAGAAGTAAGAATTTCTTTATTCTCGTCCAACTGTGATACCTCCTTAAATTTTGTCATCGCTTTCTATCATACTATAAATATGAAAGAAAATCAACTGTTTTTTATGCCGTTAAAATGTAATGAAAATTATTTAAAATACATATAAAGTTCGCATTTAAGCGTTCCGTTATAAAGTTTGCGGCGTTTGTCAGCCTTTCTGCCGAAGATTTTTTCAAAATCGTCATCGGGGCTTATAACGGTGTAGCTTTTACCCTTCATTCTTTTAAAATGTTCACCCATAACTGCATACAGCTTTTCAGCTGATTTTACATCAAGTAATCGTTCACCGTATGGCGGATTTGTGATGATTGTCTGAAAACCGTCCTCAAGTTCAAAATCTTTAATATCACGGTTTGCAAATGTTATTCTGTCGGCAACTCCTGCAATTTCTGCGTTTTTCTTTGCGATTGCAAGGGCTGAATCATCTATATCGTAACCTGTTGCCCTGAACGTTGCGTCGTGTCTTATTTTCTGTCTTGCATTTTCTCTTGCTGTTTCAAAAACATCTTTCGGAACACAATTCCAATGTTCACAGGCAAAATAACGGTTAAGTCCCGGAGCAATGTTAAGTGCTTTCATAGCCGCCTCAATGAGAATTGTGCCGCTGCCGCACATAGGATCGGTTACAAAGTGGTTTGCCCTTACTCTTGAAAGGTCAACCATAGCGGCGGCAAGTGTTTCTTTTATAGGAGCATCATTTGAATCGGCACGATATCCACGCTTGTGAAGTCCTGCGCCCGAAGTGTCAAGCATAATACTTACCTTGTTGCGAAGAATGAGAAACTGAATCTGATGCGGAGCACCTGTTTCATCAAACCACGGGAGCATATATTTTTGTGAAAGGCGGTCTGCAACTGCCTTTTTAACGATTTTCTGACAATCGGGAATGCTCATAAGGTCGGAATCAAGACATCTTCCCTTTACGGGAAAAGCCTCGGAAATTCCGATATAATCCTCCCACGGGATTGCCTTTACGCCCTCGAACAAATTGTCAAAGGTGTGAACCTCAAATTCCGCAAGAAGAATGAGTATTCGCTCCGCATAACGGGAATTTATATTTGCAAGTGCAAGTGTTGACCAATCGCCTGTAAAGGTAACTCTGCCGTTTTCGGCATTGACATTTTCAACACCGAGATATCTCAGCTCATTTGCACAAAGACCTTCAAGACCGAAAATGCATGGAGCGGAAAATTTCATATTCATATTTATCTCCTGTTTTATTGATACACAAATTCTATTAAGACTGAAAGACAAAAAAACAGGGTATCGGAATAACCGATACCCCTTGCTTTTAAAAAATTAATCGGTTGTCGGCTCGAGCACACCATAGTTGCCGTCTGCACGCTTGTAAACAACATTGATTTCATCTGTCTCGGAATTGATAAACATAAAGAAGTTATGGTTTACCATATTCATTTCAAGAATAGCTTCATCAACCGAAATCGGTTTTACAAGAACATGTTTTTTACGAACTACGCTGTATTCATCGTCCTCCGGTTCATCAGTCTGAACAGCGTCCGTGATTAAATCTTCAATACCGGCGGATTTAATTTTCTTTTCAAGCCTCGTTTTATTCTTACGAATCTGACGCATAAGAATGTCGCAAACCTTGTCAAGAGCGTCATTCATTTCGGGCATTGTGCTTTCGGCACGATAAATCATACCGTTGTCACGGATTGTAATTTCAACAGTCTGACGGTTCTTTTCGAGGGTGACAACTACATTGACAGAAGCATCCTCCGAGAAAATACGATTAAACTTTGAAAGCTTTTTCTCGCATCTTTCCTTAAAGTTATCTCTGAGGTTGACTTTTCTTGCTGTGTAGGTGATTTTCATAAAATCTGCCTCCCTTATATAATTTTTTATTTTCTGCCGTTGCCGTTGCCTCTGCGACTGTAGCCACGGCTTTCTCCGCCACGCTTAAGATCGGACATCTTATCCTCGCTTGTCTGCTTGAACTTTGACATCATATCCTCAAACGAAGAGGGAGCATTTCTGCGTGAACTCTGCCACTCGTAATCACCCGGTGAAGTTACGGGCGGAGCAGGCTTGTATGGCTCTCTGCTTCTGTGATTCTGTCTTTGAGGTCTGTCAGAGCGTTTTCTCTGCTGTTGCTGTTCCTTCGGGAGAGCCTGTTTCATTGACAGACTGATTTTTCCGTCATTAAGAGCAAGCACCTTAACCTTTACTTCTTGTCCGACTTTTACATAATCACTGATTTCATTGATGAAGGTAGGTGCAACCTCCGAGATATGTACCATACCGGTTTTTGAATCCGGCAAATCAACAAATGCGCCGAATTTTGTAATACCTGATACTTTGCCTTCCAGAATCATTCCGACTTCAATAGCCATAAAAATTTATTACCCCTTAAAATTATTTCTACCCTTTTATTCTCCGGCAACATTAATGAAAATTCTTTCACCGTCACCGACATAGCCTAATTCATCCTTAGCTATTTTTTCAATATATTTTTTAAGATCGTCACCCTTGTAATTCTGAACCTTTTTCAGATACTGCGACTGAATCTCAACCACGCTGATTTGCTGTTGCAAATCCGTAAGCTCTGCCTTTTTCTCGGCAATCTGAACATTCTGATTGATAATTGTAATTACGGCATAAAAAACAAAACCGATAATTGCGAGATAAATCAGAATATATCTTCCTTTTTTACGCTTTTTCGGAGTTATCTCCTTTATTGCGCCGTCTTCTGTCTGCCGAGAAGCCGCAGTGCTTTCTTTTACTTTCTTTGTGCTTTTTTTCATCTTCAAAACTATCTGCTTTCTCTGCTGAATTATTATTATCGTTTCTAAATATACCTTTATTCTTACCCTCATTATACAATATGTTGTTGCTGTTTTTCAATAGCTTTTTCAGATTTTTTTTAATTTTTTGCGAAATTTTCACACAGACACTCTCCGTAAAACGAATCATCGGACAATATACAAGCGATAAAAGTCTGCCGAGGGTTAATCGACAAATAACAAAACCGAGAAATGAACCGACCGTTACAAACACTCTGAAAAATCCCAGCATATATGCAACGGAAAAAATGAACAGATTAAGTGATACAATAAAAACATAAAGAAAGTCTGTAACAAAAACCGACGCTTTTCCTTTGCAAAGCGTCATTCTGATTATTTTAAATATATCATACAGCAATCCTGCCGCCGCTCCGAATACAAGTGAACAGAGAAATGCGGTTGACTGCTGTGCAAAAGTCAGCTCCAAGATTACACCTACTTAAAGAGTTTTGAAAGTTTGGATTTTGACGCACCGTTGCCGAGGTATTGCATTGCGTTAATTTTTCCGTCAATTGAAACATCTCCCGTTTCAAGGTTTAACTTATCAATGTGCAGATTTTCCCCTTTGATTACAAGGCACCCGCAGGAGGTTTTTACCGACACCGTTTCCTCGTTGAAGCCCGACACATCCTCCGTGCCTGTCATAACAAGCTTCCCCCTGTTATCAAGCATAACCGTATGATTCTTAGCCTTTGGCATTTCCTGCATAAAAAAACCTCCGTATAAATTATTTGTCAGTAATTTATACGGAGAAAAAAATAAAATTATTCTTCTTTTTTTGAGATTTTATGTATAACAACATAGTGCATCAGATTGCCATCAACAATAACATGAGCAATAGCAAGAAGAGGGAATTCAGAGAAGAACGCCTCCTGATTGCCTTTTACACCCTTTGCCGTAAAACCAAGCACCACAATCAGTTATATCACATTGTTTAACACAACAATATTTCATAGTTTAATACCTCAACTTACGATTTATTTATATTTATTAAGTTGATAATTATTCCTACTAGTAAACCTGATGAATGTCGTGGTATACACATATTCTCCTCGTGTGTAGATTATTTTAACGAATTTAAAAATTGGCATACCGAAATAATGAACAATAAAGTCATTATTACGAAAGAGCCATTGGGTATATTTATCTGTGTGTAAAACTTCATTACAATAATCCCAATGTAAGTAATTACAGATAATATTGCCAATATTAAATTAATTGTCTTATTCATAATCTACTCACCTAATTTCATCCAAAGTAATATTTTGTGTTTTAATTTTGGTAAAAAATCAGACTGCCGCCTCATACATTGTTGCCGCATCTTCCTTGCGAACAACTTCTTTTACCTCTGTAACCTTAACCTTTACACTTTTTGAACCGAGTGTGATTTCGATTACATCACCGACTTTTACATCATAGGACGCACGGGCAACCTTGTCATTAACTGTGATTTTGCCTGCGTCACACGCCTCATTTGCAACTGTTCTGCGTTTGATGAGTCGGGATACTTTTAAATATTTATCAAGTCGCATATTATAAACCCTTCCGATTTTTAATAAAAAATTTTTAACAAAAAAGGGTAATGATACAGCGTACCATTACCCGAAATATAAAACAAGATTACTTGTTTACTACATCCTTAAAGCCCTTGCCTGCCTTGAATGCAGGAACCTTTGAAGCAGAAATTTCGATTGATTTACCTGTTCTTGGGTCACAACCTGTTCTTGCATTTCTCTGACGCTGTTCAAATGTGCCGAAACCTGCGATCTGAATCTTTTCGCCTTCAGCTACTGTATTGATGATTGTGTCAATTGTTGAAGAAACTGCCTTTTCTGCATCCTTCTTTGAAAGTCCGCTCTGCTCGGCAACTGCAGCAATAAGTTCTGTTTTGTTCATAATAATAAACCTCCAATTAATAATTCTTAGATAATTTAACTTCATCCCAAAGGGAATCGAGTACAGATAACGGTGCCGTTTTCATATCTATTCCACGCTCGTTTGCGAGCTTTTCAACAGACGAAAAACGGTCGGTGAATTTGTCACAGGCATCGTAGAGTGCGTGTTCGCTGTCAATGTTCAAAAATCTTGCAACATTAACTGCTGAGAAAAGCACATCACCGAGTTCTTCACGCTGATTTTCAGCATCATTGTTTTTAACAGCGGCTTTAAGCTCTTCACATTCTTCAAAAAGCTTATCAAGCGCACCGTTTACATTTTCCCAGTCAAAACCGACCTTTGCGGCCTTCTGCTGGATTTTTGTACTGCGCATGAGCGACGGAAGTGCCTTTGACACGCTGAGAATTGCCTGTGTCTGAGTTTTCTGGGATTTTGTTTTCATCTTAATGGCATCCCAGTTTTTGAGAACCTTTTCGGTAGTGTCAGCGTTGACATCGCCGAAAACATGGGGATGACGGATAATGAGCTTTTTGCAGATTCCGTCACAAACATCATTTATATCAAATGTTCCCTGTTCACTTTCGATTTCCGCATGCAGAGCAACCTGCAGAAGAACATCACCGAGTTCTTCTTTAAGCAAATCGAGGTCGTCGGTATCAATTGCCTCAACAGCCTCATAGGTTTCCTCAATAAAATTTGAGCGGATTGACTTGTGAGTCTGTTCTCTGTCCCACGGACAACCGTCGGGTGCACGAAGGATTTTTACTATCTCAACAAGGTCATTAAAATTATAATTTTCTTTTTCTGTAAAGTTCATTCGTGACATCTCCGATAATCTTATTAGACAATGCAAATTTTATCTGAGAAGCGGAAACAACCGCAACAGATATATATTTTACCTAATTAATCCTAATTTTTCAAGTGTTTTTGCAATTTTCTCACCTTTCGGCAAAAATTTCAGTTCTGTTGCCGTAAAAGCACGCAATATCAACAACACAGCAATATAAACGATAACCGCAACAAAGATTGCAACTGCAAGCGAAACTGCGATTGACATTCTTGCAGAGCCGATAATGCTTTCCATAAGGTGATATGCGCCGAATGCCGAAGCGGCACTTGCAATCGCACCGATAAGCGGTTTTACTGTTGTACCGAATAAATCAGGCTTGATTTTTGAATACTTGATAAGCAGATACATACCTACGATTGTCATAATTGCATAGGTAATCATTGAACCGACAGTTGCACCCTGAACATTGATTTCCGGAACGCTTACAAACATCCATGTAATGCCGATCTTGACAGCCATACAAACTGTGTATAGTTTCATCGGGAGGTCAACCCTGCCGATACCCTGGAGCATACTGCATACAGGAGTTGACGCCGCACCGAATATTGTTGTAACACCCATGATGAGGAGAATTCTTCCGCCGACATCCGTAATAAGCGGATCGTTATACACAAGTCCCATAATCGGGAACGAAAGTGCCATCATACCGAGAGCCATCGGGAATGTAAAAAGCATTGTAAGGCGGATAACAGTTTCGATTGACTTTTTGAGTTCGTCCTTGTTGCCCTTTGTCCATGCACTTGTTACATTCGGCATAGCACTTGAACCGAACACCTGTGTTACGGCTGTTACAAGCTGAAGAAAAGTGAGAGCGGCTGAGTAGCAGCCCCAAAGGCTGGTGTGGATTGTCTTTGTGTCGGCATAGAACATATCGGCTGTAAAATACTTACTGTACTGTGCCTGAAGAGCCTGCGGATTAGTTTCAATCATATTGAGGAGTACACGCTGAACAATTACCTGGTCAATAAGCGAACCTACGCTCATAATGAGTGAACCCATTGCAACAGGAATGGCTGTTTTGAGAATCTTGTTAAAAGTTTCTCTTTTTGAACGAGCCTCTACGGAATTACGGTAGTATTCTTCCGGAATTCCGTCACCCTGAATTTTAAATTTGAGAATATAGAACACAAATGATGCGGCGCTTCCGAGGGTGATACCAATAATTGCACCGGCAACCGAGAATGAAACAATTGTCTGATAAGCCTCGGTTTGATTTGCAATGTAAAGTCCGAAAACCGTGCCTGACTCAGCATAAGAATTCATACCGAGGTGTGCAATGATGTAAGCGAGGAATGCACCGATAAAGAGCTTGATTGTTGCCTCGATAATTTCCGAAACGGCAGTCGGGAACATGTTGCGCTGACCTTCGTAGTATCCTCTGTAAATTGAAACGAGGCAACCGAATAATACCGTCGGAGAAAGGCAGAGCATACCGAGCAATGAATACGGTGACTCAATAATCTGAACATAGATAAAGCTTGCACCGACAAGAATTGCAAATGAAAGAATGCCGACAATAACGAAGAAAGGAATTGAAACCCTATGAATTTGTTTTACATCGTTAAATCGTTTTTGTGCCGTACTTTCAGATACAAGTCTTGAAATTGCTATCGGCAGACCGCCCGTTGCAACCGTGAAAATTACGACAAAAATTTCATAGGCATTACTGTAAAGGCCCAAACCGAAAGATGCAAAATTGACGGTTTCCGTTCCGCCTGCAACAGCCTGTTCAAAAGAAACACCGGAGAAAATACCTGTAAGAATAACCTTGTCAAGAAGTCCGAAAACCTTGACAATTACCATACTTAAAGTAAGAATTGCCGCACCTTTGACAAAGGTTTGAGAAGCGTCCTTCTCAGCGTTTGCAACGGCATTGTATTTTTTAGTTTTTAATTTAGACAAAAATAATCACCCATTAATAAAAAATCAAAGTTCAAAATCCTCATCAGTATCGTCGATCTTGATACCGCAGATGTTGCAGAATACAGAATTTTTAGGAATAACAGCATTGCATCCGGGACATCTTCTCTGATCTTTTGCCACGGCAATATGTTCGTTTACAACATCAAGATTATCTTTCAAATCGGAAATTTCCGAAACGATAAGCTTAATCTGCTGTGAATTGTCCGTTCCGTGAACCTCAGATTTGTATGTAAGAGCACCGAGTTCACGAAGCTTTTTGTTGATATCGCCTCTGATTTCAGCGGCAGTAATCTTGTGCTTTGAAACATCATAAACTGTTGACGCTTTCTGCGAAACAGCAGACGCACAGGCTTTTGCATTGACCACTACATCGTCAAAAATTTCATCAAATTTTCCCATATTAATCCGACCTTTCTTAAAATTATCTCATCAGAAAAACAAATTATGAACAAAAATTATGTTTTGTTCAATATATGACAATTTCACTTCCGTATGCAATCACATATGTCGTATTATAACACCGTTGACAGCATTAATCAACTGTGTTATTGACCATAAAACTGCATTATCCCGGACTTTCTTTGAATAAGTTCATCAAAACGGTCAATGTATTCGTACGGATATTTAAAATTGAATATTCTTTCAAGATAATCGGGATTGTTGCGTTTCAGTTTTGTAACACCGCCCGAACCGCAGGCAAGGATTGTGTGGGTTTCGTCCATAACATAAACATTGTATAGGCTTTCAAAGCCTTTTTTTGACCAGCCGACATTTTCAAGATTACCGACCATTCTGCTCTGACGATACATATAGTACGGAATGTACTCGTTTTGTCCGAGAATATTCTGCGTGTATGCAAGCATTTCTCTTGCATCTCTCGCCTGTTGCAAATCAAGCGTTACTCCCTCGGTTGTAAGGCGGGACGCTCTTTTCATGCAAAGCGTGTGAACCGTGATACATTCCGCATTCAGCCTGACGATTGAATCAAGTGAATTTTTAAAGCTTTCGGGGGTATCTGTCGGCAAGCCCGCAATGAGGTCTGTGTTGATATTATCAAAGCCGCATTTTCTTGCAAGTTCAAAAGCGTCAAAAAACTGCTGAGCAGTATGCTTTCTTCCGATAGTTTTCAGCACCTCATCGTTTACAGTCTGCGGATTTATGCTGATTCGATCAACTTTATTTTCTTTTAAAGCAAAAAGTTTTGCAATGTCAATTGTATCGGGGCGACCTGCCTCGACCGTAAATTCACGACAGGTTGACATATCAAAGCTTTTGTTTACTGTTCTAAGCACCGTATCAAGCTGTTCGGCACTCAGAGTAGTGGGAGTGCCGCCGCCGAAATATACGGTTTCAAGCCTTAAACCAAGCTTGTTTGCAATTTCGGCTGTCTGTTTAATTTCTTCGCATAATAGCTTTGTGTACGGTTCAATCAGCTTTTCAGACCTTTCGATTGACGCCATTACAAATGAGCAATAACTGCACCTTGACGGACAAAAAGGGATTCCGACATAAAGACTGAACGATTCGGGTTTTGAAAGTTCAAGAATTTTTCGTTCGTTATGCTCGGTTTTCCTTGACAATGCTATTTTTTCGTTGCTGACAAAAAAATCTTTCTCAAACTTTTTTACAGCCTGTTCTTCACTTAATTCTTCGGCAAGTCGTCTTAAAAGCTTTACGGGGCGAACTCCCGTAAGTATTCCCCACGGCTGTGTAAGTCCCGTAAAATCACATAGAAGTTTGTACAAAAGCTGTGCCGAAACAAGCTCGTTGTCATCATCCGTAAGCTTTTTTACAGCTGTTTCGGACTTATTAAAAGAGCCGATATTCACCGAAATTGTGATTTTATCCGAAACCTCCGTATAGATATACGGAGGCTGTGGTTCAGAAAAATCTCTTATTACCGTTATTTTTTCATTTGGAAAGAAAAGCCTTGTAAGATTTTCAAGTTCAAAATGAAAATTGTGATTTTTTACATATAAATTCATATTAAAGAATCCTCATCAGCGGATTGTATTTTCTCTCGTGGTCAAGGGTTGTTGTCGGTCCGTGTCCCGGAATTACACGGTAATCACCCTCAAGATTTTTAAGCTTTCTGATTGACTTTGCCATTTCGGCATCGTCACCTGTGGGAAGGTCTGTTCTGCCGTATGATTCGCAGAAAAGAGTATCTCCCGAAATAATTGTGTCATCAAAAATATATGAACCGCAACCGCTTGTATGTCCCGGTGTGGTGATATATTTGATTTCAGTGTTGCCGAGCATGAAATTGTCACCGTCTTTAAGCAGAATATCGGCTGAGAACGGTTTGAGTGAAAGTCTGTGCTTTTCGGTAAGATTGAGTGCAGGATTGCTGAGAAATTCGTTATTCTTCTCGCCCGTAACAATTTTTGCGTCAAACTTTTCCGCAAGCTGTTTTGCATAGCTTATGTGATCGTAGTGACCGTGTGTAAGAATTACATATTCAAGCTTTCCGCCGTTTTTCTCAATTTCAGAATTGAGTTCTTCATTCGGTGCGCCCGGATCGGTTACAGCCATTTTGCCTGTTTTTCTGTCTGTAAGCAAACAACAGTTTGTCATAAGAACCGTAACATTAAAAATTTTTACATCTATCATATTTTCAAATCCTTTGTGTTGATTTCAATAGTAACGGGACCGTCATTAACAAGCGAAACCTTCATATCGGCACCGAAAATTCCCTTTTCAACACGCTCAATTCCGTTATCGTGCATTTTTTTGCAGAAATATTCGTAGAGCGGATCGGCTGTGTCAGGTCTTGCGGCAGCCATAAAATTAGGGCGTCTGCCGTGTGAGCAGTCGGCGCAGAGGGTAAAGTTTGAAATTACAAGCACCGAACCGTTTACATCGGCAAGAGCAAGATTCATTTTATCATTTTCATCCGTAAAGATTCTCAGACCTGCAATTTTTGCGGCAAGTGCGTCCGCCTCTTTTTCGGTGTCACCGTTTTCAACTCCGAGAAGAATAAGAAAACCCGTACCGATTTCGCCCACGGTTTTTGAATCCACTTCAACCTTGGCCTTGGTAACTCTTTGTAAAATTGCTTTCATAAATTATAACCTCAATTACAGTCTTTTTACTTCGATTGTTCCGTTGATGTCGGAAAGCTTTGAAATTACACCACGGAGGTGATTTCTGCCCATTACATCAATTGTTGCGGTAACAACGGCAGTGCCGTTGCCAGCCTCTCTTGAATTAAGCGAATGTATAAAAATGTGCATATCCGAAAGCTTGATTGTAACATCTGCAAGAAGTCCTGTTCTGTCGGTTGCGGTGATCTGGAGCGTACTTCTGAACGCCTCTCCTACCTCGTCCTCCCAGTAACAGCTTACCCATCTTTCGGGTTCTTCACTTTTACTGATATCTTTCGGCACATTCGTGCAATGCCTTTTATGAATTGAAACGCCGTAGCCCCTTGTAATATAGCCTATAATATCGTCACCCGGCAGAGGATTGCAGCACTTTGAGAATTTTACAAGAACATCGTCTGCACCCTCAATTACAACGCCTGCGGATGCCTTCGGTCGCTTTACGGGTGCTTGCGGAACATCAATTTCTTCAATATCTGACGCATATGCTTTCTGATATTCTTCTTTGAGCCTTGGCATTATCTTCCAAAGCTGAATACCGCCGTAGCCTACTGCGGCATAGAAATCATCCATGGAATTATACTGCTTTTTAATCATCAGCTTCTGGAGAAACTCGGGATATTCTTCTTCGGAAAGATTGATGCCGTGGCGCTTGAACTCCTTGTCAAGCATCTGCCTGCCTTCGGCAATATTTTCATCACGCTTTTCATGCTTATACCATGAGCGGATTTTTGATTTTGCCGATGCGGTTTTACAGATATCAACCCATCCCCTGTTTGGGTGTTCCTCTTTCTGGGTGATAATTTCGCAGATATCGCCTGTTTTAAGCTTATAGTCAATCGGAACGATCTTTCCGTTGATTTTTGCGCCGACCATTCTGTGACCTACCTGTGTATGAATAAGATAAGCCATATCAATCGGAGTTGAACCCTGCGGAAGATTGAACACATCGCCTCTCGGGCTGAACACATAAACATCGTTTTCCGTAAAATCGTTTCTGATATTCTTTGCGATGTCGGTAACATCTTCTGCCTCAAGCTGATCAAGAATCATATCCTTGACCTTTTTGATGTTCTCCTCCATTTTGTCATTATTTTTACCGCCTGCGCCCATTCCAAGCTTATACTTCCAATGGGCGGCGATTCCGTATTCGGCGGTGTAATGCATTTCCCATGTTCTTATCTGAATTTCAAAAGGAATTGCGTTTTTGTCGAGTACGGTTGTATGGAGCGACTGGTACATATTCGGCTTAGGCATTGATATATAGTCCTTGAAACGGTTAGGAATAGGCTTAAATATATCATGCACTACACCGAGAACATTGTAGCAATCGGATACTGTATCAACGATTACACGCACGGCAAAAATGTCAAAAATCTGATCCATTGTTTTGCCCTGCATATATGTTTTGCGGTAAATACTGTTAATACTCTTTACCCGACCGCTGATATACACACCGGGGATTGTGCCCTCGGTTTTTGCGAGAATCTGATTCTTAATGGATTCAATAAACTTGTCACGACCCTCTTCGGTCATAAGAAGATCGTCTTCGATTTCCTTATAGCCGATTGGATCGAGGTACTGAAGAGAACGATCCTCAAGCTCGTCTTTTATGGTTTTAATACCGAGCCGATGAGCAATCGGAGCAAACACCTGCATATTTTCAAGTGATTTATCTCTCCTTTTTTGTTCCGGCATACAGTTCATTGTACGCATATTATGAAGCCTGTCGGCAAGCTTGATGATAATTACACGGATATCATCAGCCATTGCGATAAGCATTTTTCTTATATTTTCAGCCTGTTGCTGTTCACGGGTTGAGTACGGAATTTTTGAAATTTTTGTAACACCGTCAATCAGCTTGGCAACATCCGCACCGAAAAGCTTTGTAACCTCTTCAAGTGTGACTCCTGTGTCCTCTACTGTGTCATGAAGCAATGCACCGCAGACGGAATCGGTATCCATACCGAGCTCTGCAACAATACAGGCTACTGAAACGGGATGAAGAATGTACGGAATTCCCGATACTCTGCGCTGGTCACCGTGAGCTTTTTCGGCAAATTTATATGCCTTTTCGATTTTATCCATATCATAAGTGTTGGCAGCAGATGCGGAAAGAATCTTTTTCAGTTCCGTAAAATCCTGATAGTGTGCAACATTTGAAAATTTACCCATCAGAATACCTCCCTTAATTTCTTGATAATCGGGGCTGATTCGAGGTCAACCCTGCCGTTTACGGGCAGGACTGAAATTATTGAGGTTTTCATTCCCTCTGAAATTTCGATAAGCCTGAGCTCTCTCATGGCCTCAAGTATCACTTTAATTTTACCAAAAGACAGCCTGTTGTCAAGCATGTGAACCAAAGTTGCGGTTTCAAAAGCGTAACCACCGTTGCTTTTCAGATATCTGTAAAGCAGTGCAAAATCGTTTCTGTCTGGCATTAAATCCGAAAGCTGTGAACGGTCAAGCTGTTTTCCTCTGCAAAAATCCTCGTAGTTTGTACGGCTGTCAAGGAGCTTTTCGGTATCGCAGTCCGATGATTTTATATCTTTGACAATTACGGAAACAGACACATTTCCGTTGAACTCATTGCGGTCAAGATTTACTGCAAGATCAAGTGTTTCACCGATTTTATACGGAAATTCTTCGGTTGATGTAAAGAATTTCATCGCAGTAATCTGTATGTTATTGCGGGACAGAGTGAGTCTTAAATGCCTGTTCGCCGAAAGCGGAGTAATGTTCTTCAATGTCATATTGTACAAACCGAAAACAGGTGTCGGATTGCCGGCACCGTAGGGCTGCATAAGCGACAGAGAATCAATCAAATCAAGGTTTATGTATGCCGGATTGAGCTTACACTCAATGTTGATTTTATCATACGGCATCTTGCCGAAATTGTCGGCAAATTCGTTTATTTTCCTGCGAAAAGCAGGGATATTCTCAGGATCAAGAGAAAGCCCGACCGCCATAGGATGACCGCCTCTGTGTGTGAGAAGATCCGAACAGGCAAAAACAGCGTCGCAAAGAGGAAATCCCTCAACACTTCTGCCCGAGCCCTTTGCAATATCACCGAGCTTTGAAATGACGATTGCCGGCTTGCCGTAAGTCTCTTTGACTTTGGCGGCAATAAGTCCGATTACACCCTGATGCCAGTTTTCACCGTCAATTACTATGATTTTATCATTGACAAGCGACGGTTTTCTGCGGATTATTCCATCAATTTTTTCAAGAATATCACGCTCAATCTCCTGCCTTTCGGAGTTGTCAACGCAGAGCTGCGATGAAATTTCAGCCGCCTCATCATAATCTTCCGTAAGAAGAAGCGACACCGATTTTTCGGACAAACCGAGTCGTCCTACTGCATTTATTCTCGGAACAATTGTAAATGACACATTTGTTGAAGATACGGTTTTTCCCGTAAGACCGGAATTTTTGATAAGCGCCTGCAGTCCGGGACGGTCGGTATTTGTAATACTTTCAAGTCCGTGTTTGACAAATACTCGGTTTTCATCCTTCAACTCAACAACATCACCGATTGTGCCGATGCTCAAAAGGTCGGAATAGTTGTCAAGCAAGGTGGTTGTGTCGCAGTATTCTCCCTCAAGCGCCATAATCAGCTTGAATGCAACGCCCACCCCCGAAAGATTTTTGAATCTGCTTTTACAGTCCTCTCTGTGCAAGTCAACTACGGCACAAGCCTTTGGCAACTCGCCTGACGGCATATGGTGGTCTGTGACCACGGTATCAATTCCGAGTGAGCTTGCGTATGCAACCTCCTGTGCTGCCGCAATTCCGTTATCAACAGTAATTATGAGTTTTATTCCACGCTCATTGAGTTTGTCAACAGCGTTTTTGTTCATTCCGTAGCCCTCGGTTTCACGGGACGGAATATAGTACATTGCGTTTGCGTCAATTGTTTCAAGGTAAGAATATAAAAGTGCTGTTGAGGTGACACCGTCGGCATCATAATCACCGTAAACACAAATCGGTTCACCGCAATCAAGCGCCTTGTTAATGCGTTCAACAGCCTTATCCATATCTTTTATTTCAAACGGATCGGCAATGAAAGAATCGTTGTAAAGAAAGCCTTCAATTTCATCTTTCGTTGTAATATTCCGTATCTGAAGCAGCATTGCAACAATTGCAGGCAGCTCATAGCGGGACTGAATCTCCCCCGCCTTAGTTTTATCAAGTTTTGCAACCGACCACAGCTTCAAAATGCCGCTCCCTTTCGTTTATATAGTTGATTTATATTAGTTATTATACTTTTCAAGCATTGATTCTGCGTGTTTAAGTGCGACATCGGTTATATCAACACCGCCGATTATTCGTGCAAGTTCGCATGCTCTGCCGTTATGGTCAAGGAGGGTTACATTTGTAAATGTTCTTCCTTTTTCAACCTGTTTGCGGATAAGATAGTGATAATCCGCAAGAGCAGCGATTTGTGCTTGGTGTGTCACGCAGAGAACCTGACTGCTTTTGCTGACTTCACGCAGTTTTAAGCCGACCTTTTCTGCCGCCGAACCCGAAATACCTGTGTCAACCTCATCAAAAATGAGGGTATCAACCGTATCCGTGCTTGCAAGAACTGTTTTGATTGCAAGCATCATTCTTGAAAGCTCACCGCCCGATGCGATTTTTGCAACAGGGCGAGGTGTTTCACCCGGGTTTGCGGAGATGAGCAGTTCCATTTTATCCGTACCCTTTGAATTTGGTTCGCACTTTTCAAAGTACGGAACAAGCTCAACATTCGGCATATTCAAAAATGCCATTTCGGATTTTACTTTTGTTGCAAAGGTTTTTGCGGTTTTTCTGCGGAGAGTACCGAGTTTTTCGGCAGCCGCAAGCATTTTTTCTTCGCTTTCTCTGCATTTTTCCGCAAGCTCGTCACGGTTGCGGTCATAGTTCATAAGTTCGTCAAGTCTTGCCTGATATTTTTCGGCAAGATCCGAAAGCTCGTCTGACGGACAATTATATTTCCTTGTAAGACGATTGATAAGGTCAAGCCTTTCTTCAACTTCTTCAAGCCTTTGCGGATCGGATTCAAGCGAATCAATAGCGTCGGAAATGCTGTCGCAACAATCCTTTAAATTGTAATATGCATCTGTAAGCGTATTTGCAATTTCTTCATATTCAGCATTATATGATGACGCTTTTTGAAGGGCAGTTGATGCAGAATCGACCGATTCAAGACCGCCGCCATAGTTTTCGTCACCGTCAAGAGCCATTTTAGCATCATTGAGCAGAGAAAAGATTTTCTCAAAGCTCATAAGCGCTGTTCTTTCGCTCTCAAGCTCCTGTTCTTCGCCCTGCTTAACATCGGATTCTGTGAGTTCATTTACCTGATATGAAAGTAAATCAATTTCTTTCAATCTTTCACTTTCGTCCGAATCGGCTGAATTTAATTTCTTTTTGAGAATTTTATATTCATCATAACATTTTTTATAATCAGACAAAAGCTTTTCGCAACCGCCGAAACGGTCAATATAATCAATATGAGTTTCGGGAGAGAAAAGTTCGTAGCTTTCGTGCTGACCGTGAATGTTTATGAGGTGCTTTGAAAGTTCTTTGAGCATTGAAACCGTTGCAGGCTTGCCGTTGATTTTACAACTGCTCTTGCCGTTTCTGTTGAGAGTTCTCTGCAAAATGAGTGTTCCCTCGTCATCGGAAAAGCCGAGTTCATCAAGCTTTTCAACAATACTTTGGTTAATATCGTCAAATTGGGCACTTACAAAGGCTGAATCAGCCTCGGTGCGAATAATTTCCTTTGATGTCCGCTGTCCCATAATTGCATTGATTGCGTCAATTATTATACTTTTACCTGCACCTGTTTCACCTGTGAGGACATTAAGACCGTTTTCAAAATCTATTGAAGTTTTTTCAATCACGGCAATGTTTTCTATATATAAAGTTCTGAGCATTTCAATCAGTCCTGTCAAATAAGCTTTTTGAGTTCTTCGGTAAGTGACACCGCAAGGTCGGCTGTTCGGCAGGCAATGAAGATTGTATCATCGCCTGCAATTGTTCCGACAACAGACGGATAGTCGGCAGAATCGAGTGCGGCACAAACTGCCTGTGCCATACCGCTGAGGGTTTTTATTACAACAAGATTCTGTGCTACATCTATTGAATTTACCGAAGTGCTGAAAAGATTTGAAAAATTGGTACGGATATCGGTTGAACTGCGAGATGCAGAAACATAGCGATATTTTCCGTCACTTCCGAGAGTTTTAACAAGGCGTAAATCCTTGATATCTCTTGAAATTGTAGCCTGTGTTGCCTTAAAGCCCTCTTCACGAAGTCGGGTAAGCAACTCATCCTGTGTTTCAATGGGATGTTCGGCTATAATATCAAGAATTCGTGCGTGTCGCCCTGTTTTCATCAAAAATCCCTCTCTTTCAGTTTTTCATTGAGCAGTTTATAAAAATTGCGGTTATGAAGTAACGCAAGTTTAAGCTTTAAATCGGATTTGCGGATTACAACCCTGTCGGTTGCAAGAACAGGAACATTTTTTTCACCGTCAATTGTCAGCACGCAACAGCATTCTTCGGGGATTTTCACATGAACCGAAAGCTCCGATTCTCCGCTGAAAAGTACGGAACGGGAAAATAATGAATGGGGACAAACTGGAGTCATAAGAATGCATTCCATTTTAGGTGCGAGGATTGGTCCGCCTGCCGACAATGAATAAGCGGTTGAGCCTGTCGGAGTTGCAAAAAGCAGACCGTCCGCTCTGTATTTTGAAATTTCGTCACCGTCAAGCGTCAGGTGCAAATCAATTGTTTTTGAGAGCTGACCTCTTGCGACAACGGCATCGTTCACTGCAAGATAGTGCTTTGAGCCGTCCTCTTTTATGACCTCAACATCAAGCAAAATTCTCTCCTCTGTTGCGTAATCACCCGTAATAAGCCGTTCAAGCTGTTCATATTCGTGCGGTTCAACATCTGCGGCAAAACCGAGTCTGCCGACATTCACACCGATAAGCTGTTTATCTGCTTTTGCGGCATATTTTGCGGCATGGATAATCGTTCCGTCACCGCCCACTGTAATTGCCATATCGCAGTATTCAAAAAGCTCCGTAATATTTTTTGAATAATGAATGTGGATTCCCTTAAAATACTGACTGCATTCCTCAATCATAGCAATTTCTGCATTTTTATCAAGAAGAAAAAGAGAAATCTTTTTTGCATATTTAATTGCCCGTTCTTTTGAAAGATTGACCACTAATGCAAATTTCATAAAAGCACCTGCTCATTTTTTGTCAAGAGCGGCATGTGAATTTTCAACAAGCTGCTCGGGTGTTACATCTGTGTATGACTTAGGATCATCACTTTTGCGAAGATGGATAAGGTATTCTATATTGCCCTCGGGACCTTTGATTGGCGAATAGTCGAGATTAAGTACATCAAAGCCGTTTTCAAGGCAAAAATCAAATATTTTTCTGACAACCTCAACATGAACGGCAGGATCACGAACTACGCCCTTTTTGCCCACCTTTTCCCTGCCTGCCTCAAACTGCGGTTTGATTAGGCAGACCGCCTGCGCGTTTTCGCTCATAAGCTGTCTTGCAACAGGCAAAATCAGCTTTAATGAAATGAACGAAACATCAACCGAGAAAAAATCAATTTCATCGGGGACCTGCTCCCTTGTAACCTTTCTCATATTGGTGCGTTCAAGGTTGACAACACGGGGGTCGTTGCGAAGCTTCCAAGCAAGCTGACCGTAACCGACATCAATTGAATACACCTTTTTTGCACCGTTTTGGAGCATACAGTCGGTAAAGCCGCCCGTTGACGCACCGATATCCATTGTTATCTTATCTTTTAAATCAAAGTCAAAATTGTCTATGGCCTTTTCAAGCTTTAAACCGCCACGGCTGACATATTTCTGTGTGTTGCCCCTTACTTCAATTTTAACATTTTCATCATAAGAAGTTCCGCACTTGTCGGCTTTCTGATTGTCAACATAAACCTGTCCCGACATTATAATCGCCTTAGCCTTTTCACGGCTGTCGGTAAAGCCCTTTTCATATACAAGAATATCAAGTCTTTTTTTCATCCTAATTCTTTTCCTTTAAATTTTTGGTAATTGTGTTCACCATTCCGTCATCATCGAGTTTAAGCTCATGAAGAGCCTCACTGACAGACATCTGCTTGACAAATTTGTCATTAATAGCCTTTATATGATAATCTCCGCAGAACTGTGTGCAACAGAGTAAATCGGAGAAATTTCTCGCAATACCGCCGTTTTTGATGCCCTCTTCAAAAAACCATACATTATCGAAATCTGCCGCAAAATCAACGGCATTTTCGTCAATCGGTTTAATTCTGCAAAGTTTTAATATGCAAATCTCAACGCCCTGTTTTGCAAGGGTTTCCTTGGCTTTGCAGGCATAAGAGAAAAGTCTGCCGTAGGTTATGAGAAGATTTTTACAATTCGGATTTCCGTAAACATCGTATGAAAGATTTTCTTCACCGAAATCATCGGGTCTGTAAAGCTCTCCGCCACGGGGATAACGCACAACAGCGAGGCTGTCGCAAATGTAAATTGAGGTTGAAAGAGATTTTCTCATACCGTCAAAATATGCCGGAGAAAAAATTGTTGTGTTCGGAATGGTGTTGAGTATCGAAACATCAAACACACCCTGATGAGTTTCACCGTCATCACCAACAATTCCCGCACGGTCAACCCCGATTACGAGGTGAAACTTTCCGAGCGCCGCATCATGCAAAAGCTGGTCATAGGCTCTCTGGAGAAATGTTGAATACACGGCAAAAACAGGTCGCATGCCCTTTGCGGCAAGTCCGCATCCAAAAGTTACTGCGTGTTCTTCAGCAATACCGACATCAAAAAATCTTTCCTTAAAAAGCCTTGAAAATTCGGTAAGTCCCGTTCCTCCCGACATTGCGGCTGTAATTGCGCAAATCTTTTTATCGTCCTCGGCTAATTCGCACATAGTCTTTCCGAACTCAGCCGAAAATCCCTTGTGACTTGAAAGCGGTTCGCCCGAATCAATATCGAACCTGCCTATTCCGTGAAATCCGCCCGGATTGTCCTCGGCAGGCTGATAGCCTTTGCCTTTTTTGGTAACAACATGAACAAGAACGGGAGAATTCACCTTTTTTGCACACTCAAACGCATTTTCAAGCTCATCAATGTTGTGTCCGTCAATAGGTCCGAGATAGGTAAAACCGAAGCAGTCAAAAAGAGTGTTTTTGTACACAAGATTTTTAAGTTTAGACTTTCCTCCCTGAAGAAATCTTTTCAGAGGTTTTCCGATAAGCGGAATGTGTAAAAGAATTTTTTCCGTAATTTTCTTGACTCGCATATACCACGGCTGAATTCTTACCGTTGTAAGGTAGCGTGACAATGCGCCTACATTCGGTGAAATGGACATTTTGTTATCATTGAGAACAACAATAAAGTTCTTGTTGAATCTGCCTGAGTTGTTCATTCCCTCAAAAGCAAGTCCACCCGTAAATGAACCGTCACCAATCACGGCAACGGTGTAGCTTTGGTCGCCCATAAGGTGTTTTGCTCTTGCAATTCCGTATGCGGCTGATATTGATGTACTGCTGTGACCTGTGTTAAAATCGTCGTATTTGCTCTCGGCACGCTTCGGAAAACCTGAAATTCCGCCTTTTTTGCGGATTGTGTCAAACTGCTCGTAGCGTCCCGTCAACAGCTTGTGGGTATATGCCTGATGTCCGACATCCCATACAATGCTGTCTTTAGGCAGATTAAAGCTACGCTCAAGAGCAACGGTAAGTTCAACAACACCGAGGTTCGGTGAAAGATGTCCTCCGTTTACAGACACGGTTTCAACGAGCTTTTCCCTTATTTCGGTACACAGCTTTTCAAGCTGTTCGTCATTAAGCTTTTTGACATCATGCGGTGATTTAATTTTAGAAAGCAGTTCATACTCACCCATAATTTATTTCCTATCCGTATAATTAATATTTGCAAAGAATTATTTATTTCTCTTTGCAAGCTTGTAAGCAAATTCTTCAAGCTCTTTTGTATCACCGTCAAAGCCAAGAAGTGCGTTAACAGCTTTTTCGGTAAGTTCATCAACAAGCTCACGGCACTTTTCAATTCCGAGAAGTGAAACATATGTTGATTTACTGTTTTCTGCGTCACTGCCAACGGGCTTGCCGAGTTCCTCATCGGAGGAGGTTACATCGAGAATATCGTCCTGAATTTGGAACGCAATGCCGATGCATTCGCCAAATTCAGAGGCGGCTTTAATTTGCTTATCGTTTGCACCTGCGCTTATACAGCCAAGTTCACAAGCTGCTTTGATAAGACAGGCTGTTTTTTTGTAGTCCATTTCACGAAGGACTTCAATCGGAGCGTTTGTGTTTTCGCTCATAAGGTCAATCACCTGACCGCCTATCATTCCTGTCGCACCTGCGTATTTTGAAAGTACGGAAACACCTCTGCAACAAGCAGAAGTTCCGCAGATTTTTACTGTCTTTTCGTTTGTAAGGATTTCAAAGGCAAGCGTCAGAAGGGCGTCGCCTGCAAGCAAGGCGATATCTTCGCCGAATACCTTGTGGTTTGACGGCTTGCCTCTTCTGAGGTCATCGTTGTCCATACACGGCAAATCATCGTGAATGAGAGAATATGTGTGAATCATTTCAACTGCACAGGCAAATGCCGTTGCAGACTCTTCACTTCCGCCGCAAAGGCTGTTAAACGAGAACACAAGATACGGGCGGACACGCTTTCCGCCTGCCTCAAGGCTGTAAGCCATTGCGTCAATCAGCTTTTTTTCACGGCAATCCGTACTCGGCAGACAGCTCTTTAAAGCGTTTTCAATATTTTTTGCATAATCTTTAGTCATTATCATCACCCTTTGAAAGCTTTGAAATTCTCTCGTTTATATCAATAATTTTACCCTTGCATTGTTCAAGCTGTTTCATACAATAAGCAAGGAGTTCACACGCTTTTGCGTACTCCTCCATTGTCTGTTCGAGAGTAAGTTCACCGCTCTCCATTTTTGAAACCGTTTTTTCAAGCAGTTCGTTTGCCTGCTCAAAAGTCAAATTTTTATTTTCCATTGGTTTTTACCTCTGTACCTGCATATTCAAGCAGTCTTTGCATACGGTGATTTGCACCGCTTCGGCTGATTGGGGTTGAAAGATTCTGTCCCAAATCACGAAGTGACATATCGGGATTTTCAAGCCTTAAATATGCGATTTCACGCAAGTCCTCGGGCAAAGAATCGATTCCGACTGTCTTTTTTATATGTTCGATTGCACTGAGCTGTTTTGCAGACGCCGTTGCGATTTTTCCGATATTCGCAACCTCGCCGTTAATTCTGCGGTTCACATTGTTGCGAACCTGCTTTATTGCCTTTGTACCCATAATTTCCATTGATCTTATCGGTGAGCCTATGTAGGTAAGCAAGTCACAAATCTGCTCGCTCTCCTTAAAATAGACAATGTAACTGCCGCTGCGGACAACCGTTTTTGGAATAAGGGTACATTCGGTTATTTCGGAAAGAATCTTGCACAAATCCTGAGAAAGATTTTTGTGCGGAACACAGAATTCAAGGTGATAGCTTTTCATGGGATCGGATACCGAACCGCAGCTAAGAAAAACTCCGCGCAAAAACGATTGCGAAAGTTCTTCGCTTGAAAGATTTGCCCTGTTGACACGCAAAGTAATCTGACCGTCCGTATGACCGAAATCTTCAAAAATACGCTTGCAATCGTTTCCGTCAACCACAATTATTTTGTAAAGATGGCTGTCGCTTGATTTTGTTCGCAAAGCCGATTGTTTTTCAATTATCGGCATATATAAATTCTGCAAAAGAAATATAAGACGATTTCCCGCATAATTGCTTTCTGTTGTGAAGGTTATTTTGTTCGGAGAAAAATTTCTGCTGAATAAAAGCATTCCGTAAAGCTCCGCTTTGAGAGCCTCACGGTCAAACTGTTCAACCGAACAAATTTCTTTTTTTACATCCGAGGAAAATGACATCTCTGCACCTTACCTGTCAATATCTCTGTGCTGAATAACACACCTATAGCCTTTTTCACGAAAGTGGTCGTTTAGCTGCATTGCGATTGTAACACTTCTGTGCTTGCCGCCCGTACAACCTATGCCGACAACAAGCTCGCTTTTGCCCTCTTTGAGATAGAGCGGTACGGAAAAATCGAGCATACTCAAAAGTCGCTTTAAAAATTCGGTTGTTTCTTCACTTTCAAGAACATAGTCACGCACATCTTTGTCAAGTCCTGTAAGATGTTTGAGTTCGGGAATGTAAAAAGGATTAGGCAGACAACGCACATCCATAATGAGATCTGCCTCAAGCGGAATTCCGTATTTGAAACCGAACGACATAAATGTCAGCGTAATGCTTTGTGAAGTGTCCTCCATGAACATTGACATAATTCGCTCTCGGAGCTGTTTGTTTGACATATATGTAGTGTCAATGTTATAATCGGCTGTTCTTTTAATAGGCAAAAGAAGCTCCCTTTCAAGCTCAACGGCAGACAGTACCGAACCGTCCTTGAGTTTTTCCGAAAGAGGATGTCTTCTTCTTGTTTCCTTATAACGAACAACGAGCCTGTCCGTCATTGCGTCAAAGAACAATACCTTTACATTTTCGTAATGCATTTTGAAGTGTTCAATCTGAGAACACATTTCCTCAAATTTTTCGTTACCTCTTACATCGACAACAACCGCAACCCTCTTCATTGAATCATCTTCAGATTTGAGGCAAAGCCGATAGAGTGTTGACAACAGACTTGACGGAAGATTGTCAACACAATAATAACCGATGTCTTCAAGCACATGAAGAGCGCCTGTTTTGCCTGCACCCGACATTCCCGTAATGATTACAAATTCCATAAAATTACACCTTTTTTGCTTTATAGAAAAATAAGTTCACATTCAAGCTTGTAGCCTGTTTCATTTTCAACAGTTTTCTGAATTTCCGACACAAGCTGTTTTACATCGTCAGCCGTAGCATTTGATTTGTTGATGATAAATCCTGCGTGCTTTTCGCTGACCTGAGCGCCCCCGACTGTTTTGCCCTTGAGTCCGCATTGCTCAATGAGCGCACCTGCAAATGCGCCCTCCGGTCTTTTGAACACACTGCCTGCGCTCGGATATTCAAGCGGCTGTTTTGTTGAACGGCGGTTCATATAATCGTTCATTCTGTTCTGAATTTCTTCGGGATCATCTTTTTTAAGTTTGAATACCGCACCTGTGATTATGCAACCGTTTTTGCGGTAAACGCTTGTTCTGTAACCAAACTCAAGATTCTCCGCCTCTGTTCTGCCGATATCACCGTTCTGTGTGATGTGAGAAACGCTGTATACAACATCTTTCATTTCACCGCCGTATGCACCTGCGTTCATAAACAAAGCACCGCCGACTGTTCCCGGAATTCCCCATGCAAATTCAAGTCCCGAAAGTCCGCATTTTTGGGCAAACTTACACAGACTTCCCAAAGCCGCACCGGCGCCGCAATAGATTGTTGTATCGTCAATTAATGAAATATTCCTGAAATCACCGTCAAGACGGAGAACCGTGCCATGGATTCCCTCATCCGGAACCAGAACATTACTTCCATTGCCGAGAAGAATATACTTCTCCTTGCAGACATCGCATTCCTTTAAAATTTTCATCAGCTGAGAAAGATTTGTCACCTTTATGTAAACATCTGCTTTTCCGCCGATTTTAAATGAAGTGTGTCTGCTCATCGGTTCAAATCGTCTTGCGTCACAATCAAGCTTTTGAGCACAGTTATATATAATATCGGTAGTGTCCATTCAATTACCCTCCGTTGTTAGTTTAGAATATGAAATTTCTGTTCCCTGTATTCCGTTACAAAGCGGAATTATTCCCATGTATCAACAATAACCTTTGGTGACGGCGGAAGATCCTCAACAGCCATTCCGAGATTTTTGAGAAGTTCTCTTGCGGCATTGTAACCCATTTTCTTCTGTCTGTTATTCATGGCGGCAACCTCTATGATTACAGCAAGGTTACGACCGGGCTTTACGGGAATTGTAAGAGTCGGCACTTCGACACCGAGAATTTTCATATATTCGTTGTCAAGTCCCATTCTGTCATAAACCTTTGCGCTGTCCCATTGCTCAAGGTTGATTACCATATCAATCTTTTCCTGCAGCTTGATAGCACCCATACCGAAAAGTTTTCTGGCATTGATAATTCCGATACCTCGAAGCTCAATGAAGTGACGGATATTTTCGGGCGACTGGCCATAGAGTGTAGTCTGGGCAGTTCTTCTGATTTCTACGGCATCATCGGCAACAAGACGGTGACCACGCTTGATAAGCTCAATTGCGGTTTCACTCTTACCGACACCGCTGTCGCCCGTAAGCAGACAGCCTTCGCCGTACACTTCAACAAGAACGCCGTGACGGGTAATTCTCGGAGCAAGCTCTTTGTTAAGATATTGTACAAGTGACGCTGTAAGATCCGATGTACTCTGCGGGGTGCTGAAAATAGACACCTTGTGCAGCTTTGCACTTTCGAGAATTGCGTTTGACGGTTCAATATCACGGCAGATTATTACAGCCGGAGGACCAAAGCTGAAAATGGAGTCAATAACCATTTTCTGAGCCTCCGGACCGTATCTGCCGAGATATGAGAACTCTGTATTACCGAGAACCTGAATTCGCTTGTTGTCAAAGAATTCAAGATAACCCGTAAGCTCGAGTCCCGGTCTGTTGATTTCAACAGTCGATATGTTAGTTTCCTTGTAATTTTCAGCGACATAAACTTCAGTGAGGTTCAATGCTTCTGCAATTTGCGACAGTGGAACAGAAAATTCAACAGACATAAATCATCGTCCTATCCTAAATATTTATTACCTTTCACAAATCAGAGCAACCGCTCTGCCGCCTAACGGGCAGATGTATGCTCTCAGGCTATATACTTATTGCTATTATACACCATAACGCAGTTTTGATAAAGTCTTTTTGTGAATTATTTTTCAATTTTTAACAAAATTTTCTCATTTTTCTGTTACTGTTTTAACAATGTCTGCTTTTAATTCTTTATCGGAACTAATATAACAAATACTCAAATAGCCGTTGTTTTTACCCTTAAAATTATTGAATATGGATAAAGATGTTACGGAAAGGTTGTTGTTATTATTCTTCAACAGAACAATGTGTTCTTTAACTTTTTTCAGTGCGTTTTTATCTTTTGAAAAAAGTTGCAAAGTTTTTGTATCCGAAAGGGCAGTATAGGTCAAAGGTGAAATTGCGGTTTCTTTTGAAATATAGTCAATATCGGTTTTGAGAGTTTTTTCTCCGAGATTTGAGTCGATAAGATACAATTCAAGCTTTGAAAGCGTCAGCGCAGGGATATAGGCTTTCTTTGCCGATATTACGGCTTTTTCAAGGCTGTCAGCCTCAACCGAAACACCTTGCACATCCTCGCTGTTCTCAAGCAGATAGAAATTATACACGGCTTTGCCCGATTTGTTTTCTGCAGTAATCGTCTGAACAAGCGAAGAAGTATCAATCCGGTTTGAATTTGAACAACCGCCTAAAATCAGAACAATTGCCATAATCGGCAGTAAAAATAATTTTTTATTCATAAAGCTTTCTCCGATATACAAAAAGATAGATTATAGGAATCAGAAGTGCGGAAATAAAATTGAGTACAGTCAGAAAAATATTGTTCAATAATAATTCTTTTACAGCATTATAACTATCTGCACAAACAAACAAAACAAACATTATAAAAGCTATTATCGAAACAAAAACAAGCGTTCTTTTTGAAGATGTATTTACAATGCAGTTTGAAACGCTGATGAGGACAGCCGTTACAAAAACGAAAATACAGGCAGTTACTGCGGCAAGGTAAAAGCTGTCAAAGCCTTTCATATCACCAAAATATGCGGTTCTTGACAATAGCTGAACAGAAAACGGTTGCTGTGCAGAATATGCACCGATAACAAAATCGGTAAAAAACAAAGTCAGCATTAATGTGACGAATATAATAAGAGTTGTAATTACAGGTTGTTTTATTGACAGATTTTTGGTGCTTGTGGAATTGAATCCAAAAATAACAGGCAGAAACGCAAAGATTAAACAGTCTGCAACATTGCTCCGAATATTTGAAAAATCGGGTGTAACAAAGGTGCTGTTCGGTGCAAATTCAAAAGATTTTATATTTCCGAAAAATATCACGGCAAAAGCAATTATGAGAAATGCAAGCACAAAAATGCTGACTCTTGAAAGCGGATTTATCCCCTTTGACGCACCGTAAACACAAATGCAAAGTATCAGAAAGGCAATCACCTTTGTGTCGACATCGGGATTAACTCCCGAAACAAACATATCGCAGAATCTAATCAGAAAAGAAACGGTTATCACGGTGAAATACATACAATAATATGAAGAAACAAAGAAAAAGCCCGTTTGCGATGTGTTTTTTGCAAAGGCTGAGAAATCAAGTCTTGTTCTGTGCTTTATCGAATAAAAAGGAACAAAGCACAACAGCGTGAAAAATATTCCGAATCCGATTGACGCAAGACTTGAAAAAATATTGTCGCTCTGCAAAAAGCTCCGCCCCATTAACAATATCGGAAGTACAGAACATACAAACAGCGAAAGCATAAGTCTTTTTAACGGAAAAGTTACATTCGATTGCATTACATCTCCTCCGTTTCGGGAAATTTCTGAACCTTGATTGTGTGCTTTGAAAGCCTTTTCCAATCTGCTCTGACAAAAACATCACGCATACTCCGCCACGAGAACGGTGCAAGCGATGACATATACGGCACGCCGATTGATGTTTTGGAACACATATTGACAAGCACTCCGCAGGTGAGCAGAACTATTCCCCACAAGCCGAACATTCCGCCTGCGATAACGCAGAAAAATCTCAACACCATAATAGGCGGATAGAGTGCGAATGTGACATAACTGCAAATTGCCGCAGTTGCAACAACCATAAGAGTTGACGAGCTGATTATGCCTGCGCTGACGGCACTTTCACCGATTACAAGCGCTCCGACAATGCTGACAGCGTGTCCGAGCGGCTTTGGAATACGCAGTCCGGCCTCTCTCATGACTTCATAGATAAAGGTTATGAGAATAACTTCAAGTGTTACGGGTAAGGGTGTTTGTGACAAAGAATCGGATGTTTTTACGAGCAATCCGGTCGGAAAATATTCGGGATGAAACTGTGCAAAAGCCGTGTATATTCCCGGCAAAAATACGGCTATAAGGAACGAAATATACTTTAAAATCCGTATAAATGCCGCATAATACGGGCGGTTTGAATAATCATCAACGCTTTGAAATTCTTCTGCAAAAAGGTGCGGAATGATTATCACCGACGGTGTTCCGTCAATCAGAATTGCCACTCTGCCCTCTGACAGCTTTCCGCAGACCGTATCCGGCCTTTCGGAAATCCCGACACCCGAAAAAAGTGATTTTGAATTGTTGTCTTCAAGATAACTGCTTAAATATCCCGACGCAAGAATCATTTTCAGGTTGCAGTTTTCAAGCCGTTCTCTGATTGCTTTAAGAATTTGCTTTGACACGCTGTTTTGAAGATAACAAATCATCATCTGCGTATTTGAACTGTATCCGCTTGTTATGGTTTCAAAAACAAGGTCGGGACTTTTGATTCTTCGTCTTATTAAAGTCATATTGATTCTCAGCGGTTCTGTAAAACCTTCTCTGCATCCTCTCTGCACTACCTCACTTTCGGGTTCCGAAACACTTCTGAATGAAAAGCCCTGTGCTCCGATTGCAAGCATACGACTGCAACCGTCAACAACAAGCAGGGCAAAACCTGATGTTGAAAAGCTGATTGCCTCGTCAATTGTCGTGAACTCGACAATTTCACTTGATGTCAGCACGGTATTTTTGATAAGGTCAAAAACCTTATCGGGAGATTGGCAGTCAAAATAATAATCGAGCAGAGGATTGATTACCGACAATGCAAGCGTGTCCTTTTCGCACATTCCCTCAATTGTGATTATTGCGGATTTTATACTGCATTGTCCCTTTAGATTCATTTCACGAACCGTAAAGTCTGCCGAATTTTTGAACATTTTCTTCAGAGTTGAAATATTTTCTTTTAATGAATTATACATTTAATCACCGTCTTAATATATCTGCTTTTTATTTTGCGGTATATCGGCTCAAATTATGCAAATATTAGTAACGGTGATGTTATGTTAATTTCAATAATCAGAACAATTTTGCTCTATGCCTTTGTCATTCTGGCAGTCAGGTTAATGGGAAAGCGACAGATGAGCGACATGCAGCCGAGTGAGCTTGTAATCACAATGATAGTGTCGGATATCGCATCAATTCCTATGCAGAACACATCTCAACCGCTGTTGAGCGGAGTTATTCCCGTTGCAATTCTCGTTGCACTTGAAATTACCGCAAGCATTATTATGATGAAGTGGAGCGGTTTCAGAAGTCTTGTGTGCGGAAAACCCGTTATAGTAATTAAGGACGGAAGGATTCTGCAATCGGCTATGAAAAAGCTGCGGCTTACTACAGAAGATTTGAGTGTCAGATTAAGACAACAGGGTATTTTTTCAATCGAGGATGTTCAATACTGCATTGTTGAAACAAACGGTGAGGTGAGCGTTCTTGAAAAGCCTGAGAAGAGAAAGCCGTCTGCCGAGGATTTTGGGTTAAAAATTAAAGACAATAAAATTGAAACCGTAGTTGTCAGCAACGGAAAAATTCTTGAAAATTCGCTTAATTTATGTGAAAAAGAAAAGGGTTATGTTAAAAATATTCTGCAAAAGAAAAATATTAAGCAGAGCAATGTTTTTTTGATGACTCTTGACGCACTCGGAAATTACAACATTATAAAGAAGGAATAACAATATGAAAAGAATTTACATTGCACTTTCACTTGTTCTGGCGGCACTATGCTTTGCATCTGTTGAAACAGGATTTATTTCGGGCAAAACTGATGCATTCATTGCAAAAATTGAATGTGCCGACAGACTGATGAGCAGACTTGAATTTGAAGACGCACTCAAAATATGTGAAGAAACCGAGAAAGAATGGTATGACAACGCAAAATTGATTGACACCATGCTCATTCACGATTATGTTGACAATATCGGATTAAGCATTTCGAGAATGACCGCATTTGCACAAAAACAGAACCGTGATATGTACTTTGCCGAAAGCGTTCAGGCAAAAAAAGAACTCGCCTCCATTAAAGAAAGCGAGTTTCCGTTAGTTGAAAATATTTTGTAATTCTTACACAGAATTATTCTTTTTAATTTTGGAATTGATAAATTCGACCAGTCGGAATATGAGGAAAACGGCGGCATTGACTATTACAACGCTTGCACCTGTCGGGGTGTCGCATGAATATGACACGCACATACCGACAAAGAAACAACAGAGTGAAAGCACACCCGAGCAGAGAATTACCGACTTGAATTTTTTGCAAACTCTCATAGAAGAAAGCGCAGGGAAAATTATAAGTGCGGAAATTAGCAGAGTACCCATAATTCTCATACCGATTACAATGGTGAGAGCCGTAAGGAGTGCAATTACCGTGTTATAAACGCCTGTTTTAAGACCGGTTGCTCTTGAAAATGTTTCGTCAAAGGTTACGGCAAAAATCTTGTTGTAGAACAAGATGAATATTACGATTACGACAAGTGCAAGGATTCCGCACATAATTGCGTCGGCTGTTGTAGTGGCAAGAATACTGCCGAAAAGGTATGAGTTGAGGTCGGTATTTACGCCCGATACACTGACAAATACAACACCTATTGCAAGTGCCGTACTTGAAATTATTGCGATTGCCGCATCACCGTTGATTTTACTGTTCTCGGAAAGTCTTAACAGCAGGAATGCCGCAATAATGATTACAGGAACAGCAACTTCAAGCGGTGCAAGATTTAGTGCCGCCGCAACTGCAAGCGCACCGAAGCCCACATGAGATAATCCGTCACCGATCATTGAATATCGTTTGAGAACGAGCGTTACACCGAGCAGTGCCGCACACAAAGAAACAAGCGTGCCGACAATGAATGCTCTGACTATAAAATTGTATGAAAACATTTCAAAAATCATATCAAACATTTTTAGCACCTCCGTGAACTCTGTGCTGACATTCATCGCACGGGCAATCGCTGAGAATAAAGCGTTTGCCGGCATCCGAATGCAGATACTGATGTGCCGTACCGTAGAAATACCAATTCTTTGAAAGGTGCAGAATTTTTGAGGCATTGCTCACGGCTGAATTCACATCGTGAGAAACCATAATAATCGTGATTCCGCTTTCATTCAACTTTTTGATGAGAGCGTACATATCAGCCATTGCCATCGGATCAAGTCCCGTTACAGGCTCGTCAAGAATAATCAGTTTGTGAGTTGCACACAATGCTCGGGCGAGCATGACACGCTGTCGCTGACCGCCCGAAAGCTCTCTGAAACATTTTTTGCGTAAATCATAAATACCCGTGAGCTTCATATTCTCGGCGGCTGCTTTTTTCTGCTCCTTTGAATAGAAAAAGGTGTGTTTTTTATTAAGACAGCCTGAAAGCACCACCTCTTGCACCGACGCAGGAAAGTCACGCTGAATATCGCTTGACTGCGGAAGGTAGCCGATTTCATTCTGTTTTAGTCCGTCACTATAGGTAATCGAACCGCTTAATGGCTTTAAAAGTCCGAGAAGTGCTTTCATGAGAGTAGTTTTGCCCGAACCGTTTTCACCAACTATGCAGATATAATCCTTTTCTTTTATATCAACCGAAATATCATTGACAACGGTTTTGCCTTCATAACCGAGCGAGGCATTTTCAATTTTAATAAGCGACATCAGTATAACGCCTCCTTTAATGCTTCAAGATTTTGTTCCATAACAGAAATATAAGTTGCACCGTTTTCAAAATCATCCTTTGTGACATTGTGACATGAAGAAAACTGCATCGTCTTTGCAGAAGAATCTTCAGAGATAATCCGAGCAATTTTACCGCTTGAAAGCTCAAGATAGAATACAACGGGTATATCGTGTTCTCTTGTAAAATCAATCAGATGAGAAACAACGGCTGTACTCGGCTCGGTTTCGTGACTGCAACCCGGGAATGCACATTCATATCCAAGGTTGTAGTCGCTTACAAAATACAGAAACGGAAATCTGTCGCCAAAAACAAGCGTATCACGCTTTTTGTTATTTGCAACTTCGGTAAATTTCTTATCAAGGCTGTCAAGCTGTGAAATGTAATTTGTTTTTCTGTCATTGTAATATTTAGAATTTTTACTGTCAACTGACATCAACTCATCTGCGATTGAGGCAGACATACGCTCCGCATTTCTGATTGAAGTCCAGACATGCTCGTCATACTCCTCCCCTTCCTCGTGATCGTGACCTTCGTCATCATCGTCCATATCTTCATGACTGTCGTGTTCATGGTCATGATCCATAGATTGTTCATGTCTGAGAGGAACATACTCCATCATCCTCATCACTTTTACATCTTTGTTTTCAATTGACGAAAGAACTCCGTCAACCCATTCGTCGCTTTCACCGCCGTTGCAGATAAAAATATCGCAATTTTCAATTGCTGTAATATCTGACGGTTTGGGTTCATAACTGTGCGGATCGCTTCCGGGCGAAAGCAACAGGCGAATATCAACTTTATCGCCTGCAAGCTGTCTTACAAAATCATAGTAAGGAAAAATCGTTGTTACAACGCTGATTTTACCGTCAGATTTCCTGACATCTTCAGTTCTGTCACAAGCGGAAATTAATAACAATCCGCAAATTATCACGGCAGAAAGAAAAATTGAAACAAGTTTTTTCATATATCACTCCAAATAACGCTTAAAAAGTCTTAATACACAAAAGGGATTGCATAAAACATCTTTATGCAACCCCTTTATAATTATTTGCAGAATCGGATAAATTTATCCGAAAGCTGTTTTATGCAGCTTTAGCGGCAAGCTTCTTTGCCTTTTTATGACGCTGCCACATAACCCAAAGCGGACCTGCGATACAGATTGAAGAATAACAACCTGATATGATACCGATAATCATCGGAAGAGCAAAGCCCTGAACAGATGTGATATTGAACGCACAGGCAACAGCATAAACAACAAGAATAGCCGAAAGTGTTGTTACAGAAGTCATAATTGTTCTCTTAATACACTTTGTGCAGCTGAGGTTGAATATCTTGCCAACATCTGTTTTGCTTCCGACAAGCTTCTTTTCCTCACGAACACGGTCATAGATAACAATTGTATCGTTAAGCGAATAACCGAGAATCATAAGAACAACTGCGATGAAGCTTGCGTCAATCGGCATCTGGAAGATTACATACATAAAGTAAATCATTGCAACATCGTGGAAGAGGGCTACGAGAGCCATAACACCTGCCGAAAGACCGCCGATTTTCTTAAATCTGATTGTTACATAAAGAACCATAAGCACGGCTGCAATTGCAACAGCAGTAAGACACTTGAGAAGGAAGCTGAAACCCATTGAAGCATCAACTGAATTTGATTCAAGACATTTGAAGTTATTGTCCGGATACTTCTTCTGAAGGTCTGATTCAAGGTTCTTCTGAATATCGGTTTTGATTGAATCATTACCCGAGAACTGAACAGTTACAGTTGTGCCGCTGTCACCCATAAGATCCTGGGCATATGTAGTAGTGATTCTGTCCTCTGTTGTTTCAACCTGAATAAAATCAGTAAGTTCAGACTGATTGATTTCACCGCTGTAGCTGAATTTAAGTGTGGCACCGCCAGAGAACTGAATGTCAAGCTGTGTACCGAAAATAAAGTTACATACGATACCGATAATAATAATTGCAAGAGAAATTCCGAAGAAAATCTTTTTGTGACCTACAAAGTCAATAATCTTGTGGCCTCTGTTATACTTTTCGGCAAATTCCTCATCTGTAAGGGGGGCATTTGAAACTGCCTTTGTCTGAGTTTTATCAGTCATTCTTAGCACCTCCAAACAACCATTTTTTACGCAGGAACTTAAAGCCTGCAACACTTCTGAGCATAATTCTTGTACAGAATACACCCATGATAAAGTTAGCGATTACGCCGACAAGAAGTGTGTAACCGAATGAGTAGATAGTACCTGTTGTAGACTCACCGAAGATGATTGAGAGAATATTTGCAGGACCAAATACAAGCATAAGGATAATTGATACGATAATAACGGTCATATTACCGTCTACGATAGCAGAAAGTGAATTCTTTGTACCCCTTTCAAGAGCACCGTCAAGAGTTCTGCCCGCTTTAAGTTCTTCTTTGATACGCTCGGCAGTAATAACATTACAGTCAACGCCCATACCGATTGAAAGGATAAGACCCGCAATACCTGGGAGCGTCATTGTGAATGAAGAGAATACAGGGAAGTAACCTGATACAGCCGCAATGGCAAGACCCATCTGACCGAGAAGTGAGATAACTGCAACAAAACCGGGCAAGCGGTAGAAGAGAATCATAATGATTGCAATAATGATAAATGCGATAACACCCGCATATGCCATTGCAACAAGTGAGTTCTCACCGAGGGTTGCGCTGATTGTGCCGTAGTTTGATGTTTCAAGCTGGAACGGAAGAGCACCAGCATTAATTTTTGATGCAAGGTCCTGAGCCTCTTTAGCTGTAAAGTCACCTGAAATAACAGCGTTGCCGTCTGTAATTTCAGCCTCAACCTTAGGAGCTGAAAGCATAATATCATCCATCCAGATTGAAACCTGCTGGTTTAGATATTCTTTAGTGATGTCAGCAAAACGCTCCTTACCGTTCTTGTCACCGCTGCTCTTCAGCTTAAGCTGAACTACATAGGAATTTTTACCTGTGGTCTTGTCTGTTGTCATACCTGCTGTTGCACTTTCAACATAAGAACCGTCCATAAGGATTGTCTTAGCTGTGTCGCCCGAAGGAGTTTTGTAAACATACCCGCCGTTTGAATCAACATCTGTTGTTTCATGACCGTCTCCGGGACGGAATGTAAGCTGTGCTGTTGAAGAAATCTCTTCGATTGCCTCAATTGCGTTCTGGTCGGAATCTTCCTTCCATGGGAAACGAACAATGATTCTGTCGCTTTTTGCATCCGCATAAAGCTCATAATCTGTGATACCCTGAGATACCATTCTTAATTCAATGATTGACTTTGCAGACTCAAGCTGCTCGTCAGTTGCGTCAACATCTCCTGCCGGTTTGAATGTTGCTTCAACACCGCCACGGATGTCAATTCCCCATCGTATATCGCTGATGCCCTTTAATACTGTTGTTTTGTTATCGCCGGTGTAGTAGGAAATACCAAAAATCGCAGTAAACGAAAAGGCAAGTATCAGCAAAGCTACGACAAAGAATACAGGCTTTGGAACTCTTTTCATGCCTTTGAAACCTCCGTTAAATAATTGGCTGTGATTTTATTTTGCTCAAAAGTCAAAATAACTCTGTCACGAACATTCAATCACAGACCGTAACAGAGTTATTATAGAATTTTTTTAGTAAAATGTCAATGGATACGGAAATATTTAATAAAAAAAGAATTGAATTTGTCAAAAAATACATTCTAATGTCATAAACTGCATACAAAATTCTTCCAAAATCCAACTGACAAACCAAATTTTCAAATGATGATTACTTGTTCAGAATCTTTTCGCAAGCCGCAAGCCTTGCACAGATACAAAAAACATCCATAGCAACTTCAAGCTCGTGGTTCGGAGGGAAGGTCGGTGCAATTCTGATGTTGGAATCCTTTGGATCAATTCCGAGCGGATATGTTGCACCTGCACCTGTAAGAACAACTCCTGCCTCCTTACAGAGAGCGACTGTTCTCTTTGCCGTGCCTTCAAAAACATCAACGCTTACAAAATAACCGCCGTGCGGCTTTTTCCATGATGCGATATCAGCAGGCGCAAGTTCTTTGTCGAGAGTATCAAGAACAATCTCGAATTTTGGTTTAAGGACAGACTTGTGCTTTTCCATATGTTTAAGCACGCCGTCATAGTCCTTGAAGAATCTTACATGACGGAGCATATTAAGCTTATCATAGCTGATGATTTCGTAGTTATATTTTTCACGGAGAACCTTGAGGTTGTTCTCAGATGCAGCCATTGCGGCTACGCCTGCACCGGGGAAAGTAATCTTTGATGTTGAGCAGAAAAGAATCGGGAGGTCTTCATTACCTGTCTTTTTGCATTCATCCATAATGTTGAGCAAAACATCAGGTGTGTCGCTGATTTCATGGATGCAGTAGGCATTATCCCACATAATTCTGAAATCCTTAGCGGCAGGCTTTAAAGCGGCAAAGCGCTTAACAACCTCATCGCTGTATGTGATGCCGGCAGGGTTTGAATATTTCGGAACGCACCAAATACCCTTGATTGAGTCATCCTCAGAAACGAGTCTTTCAACCATATCCATATCGGGACCGTTGTCGTCCATCGGAATCGGAATAAGCTCAAAGCCGTAATACTGAGTAATGCCGAAATGACGGTCATAACCCGGTACCGGACAGAGGAATTTTCTGTTCTTTACTTCATACCATGGTTTGCAGCCCTCAACAGCGGGAGCTGTCATAAAGCATGAAATTGTATCAAACATCATATTAAGGCTTGAAGAACCGCCTACAATAACATTCTCTGCATCTACACCGAGAATATCCGCAAAAAGCTTTCTGCACTCTGTAATACCGTTGAGAAGTCCGTAGTTGCGGCAATCCATCTTATCCTCACCGATAAAATCGGATTTGCTGTTGATTGTATCGAGCATAGGTAAGGAAAAATCAAGCTGTTCTTTGCTGGGCTTACCTCTTGCCATATTGAGGTTAAGTCCCATACCTTTAATCTCCTCAAATCTCTTTACGAGATTGCCATACTCTTTTTCAAGTTCCTGCTTACTCAAGTCAAGATAACCCATTTTGAATAACTCCTTAAAATATTATTGCAAATGCAATTTAAATTTCTAATATATTTTACTCTATTTGCCCAAGAAATGCAAGATGTTTTTTGCAATCTTGCATTTTTATTTTCACAAAAAAGAACAGACCTGCAACAGTCATTTTTGGTGAAAGTTTGCAAGTCTGTGATTTTGTGTTGTTTTTATCGAGAATGTGTAGTTTTGTGCCAAAGCACAAAATTGGGATTAATAATACTGGTAGTAGTAATAACCTTTCTTTCTTCTCTTTGAATCATAAGTACAACCTACCTCAATCAGACCGAGTACGGTTGAATCGGCAAGCTTTACGCTGTCAAGAAGGTGCTGAAGGTCACCGTGAGTTGTTGAGCGTTCACGAACAACTACAACAAAGCCGGCAATCATATCCTTGAGAAGCAGAGCGTCGGCAACCACACCAATAGGAGGCGTATCAAAAATTACATAATCATAATCTCTGACAAACTGCTCATAAAGTTCCTGAAATCTGGTACTGCACATAAGCTCAGAGGGGTTTGGCGCAACCGTACCTGCCGGAAGAATGTCAAGATTCGGAAGAACATCATGCTTAACAGCCTCGTCAATTTCAATCATTTTACCGATTACATTGGTAAGTCCCTTCTTATTGTCAAGCTTAAAAATGTTGTGAACATTAGGACGGCGAAGGTCGCAGTCGATAAGGAGAACTCTTTTTTCCATTTTTGAAAAGGAAATTGCAAGATTTGCGGAAACGGTGCTCTTGCCCTCACCCTTTGAGTAACTGGTTACGGCAAAGCATTTTTTTTCTTTTGCGGAAAGCGAGAACATAATATTAGTTCTTGCGGCCTTATACGACTCAACGATTGCAAACTTGCTCTTATCGGAAAGAGAAAAATTCTGTCCGTTATTTTTTTTATCGTCTTTCTTTTTAAATAATTTAAAATCAGAAGCCATAGTTCCTCCTTAACCCTGGTTCTCAAAGTCGGGAATTTCGGCAAATATAGGAATACCGTAGATATCCTGAATATCGTCCTCAGACTTGATTGTTGTGTCGATAAGTTCAATAAGAATAGAAATAAGGCAGGAAGCAATTAATCCGATTGCGGCGCCTATAAGCATATTCTTTGTGTTACTCGGTGCATACGGAGCCGAAGGAACCTTCGCCTGACGAAGTGTTCCGATCTGACCGTAGCTGAATTTTGAATTATAAACCTCAGCCGCCTTTTCGGCAAGCTGATTAGCAACATTGGCACACTTCTGTGCGTCTGTACCGTCCACTGTAATTGTGATAAAGAAAGTACCGTCGGCTACATCAACATTAACCGTGCAGCCGTCATAGAGTGCTGTCATCTCATCGGAATTTTTAAAGAGCGTAACGCAAATTTCAGCAAGATTTGCAGAGGCGGAAATATCAGCAGGATATATCTTCTGGTTTTCCTCATTGGTTGTCTTTTTAGTTGTATCATCGGCAGCCTTTGAAGGTGTCGTACTCTTGGTGTTAGCATTGGCATTTGCTCGCTGTGACGAACTGTAGTTCTGCACATAAATCATGGTAGATGTGCTGTACATCGGTGCAATTACAAAGCGTGAATACATAAAGAACAACAGTCCCATTACAACAGTAGCAAGAATAATAAACTTTATTCTGTGCAAAAGGACGCCGACAATACGCTGAATGGTTACATTCTTTGCCATTTATATAGCCCCTTTAATTCATATTAAGTATTAAGAAAACATACCGTAAAGCAAAAAAGGTGTTTTTACGGCACTGATTTACACATTTATATTTTATTATATCTTATGTATTCTCAGCAATAATTCTATCATAGAATATTGATTGAAATAATTTCTTTAATATTATACAAATTTTTCATTGTCGGATTCTTTAACAGCAAAAATAAAGGAAGCCGTAAAGACTTCCTTTATCATAGTTTATTAAGTTACGGTTATCAGCCTACAACATTAAGAAGTACGCCGGCTGCAACTGCTGAACCGATTACACCTGCAACATTCGGGCCCATAGCGTGCATGAGGAGGAAGTTGCCGGGATTTTCAGCCTGACCAACCTTCTGAGATACACGGGCAGCCATCGGAACGGCGGATACACCTGCTGAACCGATGAGCGGATTAACCTTACCGCCTGTTGCCTTGTACATAATCTTACCGAAGAGTACACCGAATGCAGTACCCATACAGAACGCAAGAAGACCGAGAACGATAATCTTGATTGTGTCAAGAGTAAGGAAGTTCTGACCGGATGCAGTTGCACCTACAGTTGTACCGAGGAAGATTGTGATAATATTCATAAGCTCGTTCTGAGCTGTTTTGCTGAGTCTTTCAACAACGCCGGACTCCTTAAAGAGGTTACCGAGCATAAGCATACCAACGAGCGGAGCTGCGTCGGGAAGGAAGATTGCGATGATAATAACAACAATTACCGGGAACATAATCTTCTCAAGCTTTGAAACGGGACGAAGCTGTTCCATAACTACCGAACGCTCTTTTTTGGTTGTGAGTGCCTTCATAATAGGCGGCTGAATAATCGGCACAAGAGCCATATATGAATATGCGGCAATTGCGATTGAACCGAGAAGATGCGGAGCAAGCTTTGTTGTTACATAAATAGCCGTAGGACCGTCGGCACCGCCGATGATACCGATAGCACCTGCCTCTGCCTCTGTAAAGCCGAGGAAAATAGCACCTGTAAATGTTAAAAAGATACCAATCTGTGCGGCAGCACCGAGAATAAGGCTCTTCGGGTTAGAGATGAGCGGACCGAAGTCAGTCATACAACCGATACCGAGGAAGATAAGAGGCGGATAAATGCCGAGCTTAACACCCTGATAGAGGTAATAAAGAAGTCCGCCGTATGTCGGATTCTCAATATAAGTTACTCCGTCAATCACCGTTTTGGCGTGTCCCGACACCGCAACATTCTGTGCGGTACATTGAGCCTCTGTCAAAAGCTGTGTTGTAGGCGGAGCCATAATGCTCGGATAAAGATTAACAAGCAGCATACCGAATGCGATAGGAAGGAGCAAAAGCGGCTCATACTGCTTTTTGATTGCAAGGTAAAGCAAAACGATTGAAATACCAATCATTACATAGTTCTGCCAGTTAAGAGTTAACAGACCCGAGTCTTCAAAGATACCGACAACGGCATCTACAAAGCCTTGTAAAATTTCCATTAGATAACATCCTTTCCCTTAAAACTTTGCCTTAAAACGGGCGGGTATTATCAAGTACACCGGCTTTTGCCCATACGGAACGACCGCCGTCTGATAACTTTTTAATACTCTTGATTCTTGCTTTTTCAGAAGAGCCGTACATTGTGGCAACTGCTGCGGAAATTACGGCAACAACCTCATCGGAAACACCGTCTGTCTGAGCAGGAGCAACAGGAGCGGCAACAACGGGAGCAGGAGTTTCTGCTACGGTTTCAGCCTTTTTCTCTTTGCTCTTTTTGCCGGCATCTTGAGCTTTCTGAATGATTGCGCCGTAAATCTTGATTATGAAAATCAAGAGAATCAGCATTGCGAATACAACAACAAAACCTGTAAGAACAACTTTTGCAGAGGCAATACCTTTTTCGGCAAGGGAAAGCTCCTCTTTAGCCAATAAAGCTACATCGGAAAGATTCATAAAACAACCCCCATATTTGTCATTTGCATATAGGAATATTATACTTTATTCCCGAAACATTTTCAATAACAAATATGGGGCGAATAATTTTTTGGCGATATTACCAATTTATTTATTTGTGAGCCTGTTTATTTGTGAATTAAAGCTTTGCAATTTTATCATTATTTGTCGTTACAGAATTATACATATTAATCCGTTACAGCCGTCATTGATAATTTTTTCAACTGTCTCCCCTATCCGCCTTCTGGCATCGGCAGGCATTCTGTACAGCTTGTTGTGAAGTCCCTCGTTAACGAGTTCGTGAACTGATTTTCCGAATATGTTACTCTCCCAGATTTTTTCCGGATTTTCGTCAAATTCTCTGAGAAGATAAGACACAAGCTCTTCGGACTGCTGTTCCGAACCGACAATCGGAGTTACCTCCGTCTGCGTAAAAATCTTCATCATATGAATTGACGGTGCGCTTGCTCTCAGCTTGATACCGTATTTTCCGCTCTGCTTAATAATCTGCGGTTCGTCAAGGGTAAGTTCGTCAATTGTCGGCATAACAATTCCGTAGCCTGTTTCCTGAACCTGTTCATAAGCCTGTGCAATCTTGTCGAATTCTTTTTGTTTTTGCGAAAGAGTTTTTATGCAGTTCAGAAGTTCGTACTCCTCGGTTATATCAAGCCCTGTTTCTTCCGAGATAACCTTGTAGAAAAGTTCGCTTTCGATAGATACGGCCATCTCCGCATATCCTTTTCCGAGGTCAAGACTCGTAACCTTTGCCGATGTGATGTACTCGCATTGCTCAATATCAGAGATTATCTGCTGAATTTGCCTGATTTTCTCAATTTTTGCGGCATTTTTCTTTATTGAATCAAATACAACCGATTTCAGCCAATGGTCTTTATCGAGCTTTACAACCCATTTCGGAATGTCAACCTTGATTTCACGGATTGGAAATTCAAACAAAAGCTGTGCGAGTATCCTTTTTATTTCGGTTTCGTCAAGCTCCATACAACTAACGGGAATTACGGGAACCTTGTATTCGGCGGTCATTTCGTTTGACAGGCGAATTGTTTCATCTGCCGTAGGATCAACTGAATTGAGAAGTATAATGAACGGTTTATTGATTGCTTTCAGCTCATTAATTACTCTTTTTTCACTTTCAATATAATCTTCTCTCGGAATATCGCTGATTGTTCCGTCAGTAGTGATAACAAGACCGATTGTTGAATGGTCGGTAATTACCTTTTTAGTGCCTATTTCTGCGGCGTCATCAAAAGGAATCGCCTCGTTTGACCACGGAGTTTTTACCATTCTCGGTTCGTCCTCTTCGCTGTAACCGATTGCGCTGTTTACAATATAGCCTACGCAGTCAATCATTCTCACATTGAGGGTTGTGTTGCCGCCGAGATTGATTTCAACGGATTCCTCGGGAATAAATTTGGGTTCTGTGGTCATTATAGTTCTTCCTGCCGCAGATTGGGGAAGTTCGTCAACGGTACGCCTGTAAACTGCCTCGTCACGGATATTGGGCAGGACAAGCGAATCCATAAACCTTTTTATAAATGTAGATTTTCCCGTTCTGACGGGACCGACTACTCCGATATAAACATCGCCGTCGGTTCTTCGGGAAATATCCTGATAAACATTTCTCTCTTCCATTTTTTATACCTCCCTATATTCTCGGAATCAACAGCATTTTAGGTGCGTCGAGCACCTGATTTTCAGCCGAATTTTCCGAAAGCAGCAAATCAAGCTTTGTGTTGTGGGATTTAGCAATATCCCAGAGCTTTTCTCCCTTGTCGGCAAAGTATAATGTCAGCGCACAATTTTCGGGAGGTATAGGTTTATCCTCAAAAACATTTACATTTTTTACGGTGTTCACTCTGTTTTCCGAAAAAACAGCACCGCAGATTTTCAGCTCACAACGAATTTCTATGACATCATCCTCGGCAAGTCTGTAGCTTATACTTGCTGTCCTTGTACCGAAAATTTTGGCACAGGTGCAGTCTGTCTGCGGAATAATATGCTCATAATCAGCTGAACGCTCAATAAATACAGGCATATCTTCCCCGTTAAGCGCCAATATGCATATGTTGATTTTTCCGCTTATAACCATACCTCTGTCATCGTGAGAAGCCTCGGCAGTTATTTGTTCTGTGAAAATATCGAGAATTCGTGAGATTTTTCCGTCATCAATCTTAACGGACATTTTTTCCATATGAGGTTCATTAATCGGAACAACCTCGCCCGTAATTTTTAATTGTTCAAACTCCGGCAACGAGGAAAATTCTGTTGAGTAGGCGTCACATACAATTTCCTCCTCACGGGTTATATAGCCCTCCTCCGTAACGCAGAGCTTAACTTCAAGTATCACCGACGGCTTTTCGGAAAGCATATCATTTTTCAGTCTGATGTCATACGACATAACATCGCAGGAAACACAGTTGATTGTGTTTTCGTCAATTCCGTCACAATCTAAAATTTTGTTGAACGGCAACAGATAGTCAAGCTTTTCAACTTCTCCGCTCTCTGCGTTTGAAAGGTACAAAAGCTTGAGATTAAGTTCACCGTTGAGCATAAGCTTTCCCGTTACAGCCTTAGCGTCAATCACTCCGACGCTTACATCACTGCGGAGAACGGATTCAATCTGAGGTTTTTCTCCTACCGAAATTTCTTCGCAAACAGAAAACTGCTCCTGGCAGAACGATTTAAGATCGGCACAGGTAACGGTCTTTCGGTCGGTTTCGATATTATCGGAAGGCGTGAAAATGCTCGTCTGAGTTTTTGAAAATACCTTTGCATACAATGAAAACGCTCCGTGCATAACAAGTCTGCGGGGACTTAATGCCCTACAGTTTATGTATTCCGGCTTGGTTTTTGTGATGATAACCGGATTGTCGGGAGCGTCTTTTACTGAAAAGTTCTGTGAAAAATTCACGCTTTGTTCGCAACAGCGTACACTTTTCTTTATGCTTTCCACATACATCACATTTACTGTGCAGAATCCGTCAATCTGGAGCTGACCTCCCGAAAGGGTTCTGCTCTGAATTTTGGGTGTGAGGGTACATTTCAGAATTTTTTCTATATCCGGACAATAATCGGGCAGAGTAAGGTCAACATCTGCAAGCTGTTCGGCAACCGTGTCAAGCACAGCCGACGGCGTGCAAAACGAGCGGTTTTCCTGATTAAACTCCATATTTTTCTCTCCTTTATGTTTTATAGTTCAATTATATTAGGGAGTGCGGAAAAATATTACCCGTAAGATTAATCATAATTTTATTTTAAAAAATAAGATGTGCAAAGTTTTTTGTAACTATGCACATCTTTGGCTCGAATTTATTGTAAACTATTACCAATAGCAAGATTTTGGAACAGTGTCCAAACATATGACTATTATTCCGGCTTTGTTTCCTTTTTGATTCCGTAAATTTTTCTCAAAATTGCCGATATGAATTTTGGTTTCTCAATAAGTACAACTTTCATAATTACCTCCGAACACAACAAATACTGACAACTACGAGTGCGCCTGCCGCAATGACGAGTACCCATTCACTCGGCAGAAGTGATGCACACAGCAGTCCCAGTCCAAAGCATACTGCAGATTTTATTCTCTGTGTGTAACAATTCACTGTATCACCCTATATCAGAATATACACAAAATCAAATTATGTGCAAAAGCGGTTGAATTATTTTTAAAATTGATATAAGATAAACTGAGAAAACAATTACGGAGAATTTTACAGACTATGAGAACACTTGAAATTAAAAAGAATGACGCAAATCAGCGACTCGATAAATTTTTACAAAAAAGATTCAAAACTCTGCCAAAGTCGCTAATGTACAAATATATAAGGAAAAAGTGTATTAAGGTAAACGGTAAAAAGTGTGATATTCAGACTATGCTCAAAGAGGGCGATGTGCTTACCTTTTATATTAAGGACGAATTTTTTGAGGCATCGGAGCAAAAAAACTATGAGTTCATGAAAGCACCGAAAACCTTTGACATTGTTTATGAGGATGAAAACCTTATACTTATAGATAAAAAGCCGGGCATAATCGTACACCCCGACAAGAATTATCACTTTGATTCACTTGTTGCAAGAGTTCAGCACTACCTGTATGACAAAGGTGAATACAATCCCGATGAAGAAAAAGCCTTTGCGCCTGCACTTGTCAACAGAATTGACAGAAACACGGGCGGAATTGTTATTGCGGCTAAAAATGCCGACAGTCTGAGAATTTTAAATGCAAAAATGAAAACAAGAGAGCTTGAAAAATATTATCTCTGCCTTTTATACGGAAAACCAAAAAGGGACTGCGACACACTTCACGGCTATATGACCAAGAATGAAAGTAAAAACAAGGTTACTGTTTTCAAAAATGAGGTTGAGGGTTCAAAAGAAATCAAGACAAAATATGAAATTCTTGACTTCAACGGCAAATTCAGCCTTGCCGAGGTTGAACTGCTGACGGGCAGAACTCATCAGATAAGAGCGCATATGGCATCAATCGGACATCCGCTTGTAGGCGATACAAAATACGGCAAAGGCAAAAAAGCACCCGATAGCATTAAGTATCAGGCGCTTTACAGCTATAAGCTGAAATTCAATTTTGAAACCGATGCAGGCATTCTTAATTACCTTAACGGCAAGGAATTTGAGGTAAACGATGTATGGTTTGAAAAAAACGGAAAGATAAATCTAGATAGATAAAGGCGGTCAATAACCGCCTTTTGCTTTGCAAAAACAAAAATTTTAATCTTCTTTAATACACATAAACGCACTCATTGTGCCTCTGTGACCTTTGGTGGCACGGTGACTCCATAAAAGGTCGCTGTTGCAATTGGTGCAGACATCCGAAACTGTTATGTTTTCATTCTTTACACCTGAAGCAGTAAGAATCTGACGGTTGGTTTCAAGGAGATCGACCATATATTTTCCGTTTCCTTTTTCAAAAACGAACTTTGAGCTGTCAAGGTCTGCAAGATTCAGAAAATGTTCTGCACATGGGTAGTCAACCTCATAGCAACAAACTGAAATTGCGGGACCGATTGCAGCTTTGATATCGGAAGGATTTGTACCGTAAAGCTCAGTCATTTTCTCAACAACCTTTTCCCCTATTCTGCCGACAGTTCCTCTCCATCCGGCATGAGCAAGCCCGATTGCCTTATTCTTTGTATCGACAAAAAACAGCGGTGTGCAGTCGGCATAGTAGGTTACGAGGGTTACTCCCTTTTCATTTGTAATCAAGGCGTCAACGCTCTCCATATCACGGGGCTTGTAGATACCTATGCCCTTTTCGGCAGATGTTACGGCTCTTACAACAGTGTGGTGATCCTGTGCCGAGGCTACAAGACTTTCATAGTCAAAGCCTGCACTTTTGCAGAATCTTTTGTAATTTTCGGTTACGCTGTCGGGATTGTCACCTCTGTTGAATGCCATATTCATTGATGTAAATTCACCCGTTGACACACCGCCGAGTCGGGTTGTGAATGCGTGATTGATGAAACTAATTTCTGATAAAGAATTATATGTAAGATACGGAATCGTATCAATGTTGTTGAGCTTCATTGTTTTTGAAAAAAATTTCATAAGTGTTCCTTCCATATTTTATAATAAGATTATTTTTAACCGATTAATTGCTTTGTCAATATCTTCCGACAAAATATTATGCTTGAAACACGGCTGAGTTAATGATATACTATATTCATTCAGAGGTGTTGATTATGAAAAAAAGTTTGTTTGGCAAGAATATTCCTGTCAACTGTTCATATTGCGAATACAACGGAATTGAAAATGATATTATGTTCTGCAAAAAGTCAAAGCAGGTCAAAGACGGAAAATGCAGATCGTTCAAGTATGACCCGTTGTTGCGTATGCCGAATGTCACGGTTTTTAAGACAGATTTTTCGGCAAAGGATTTTAAACTTTAATCCGCCGTATTTTTATTATACAGGAATGAATTTTGTTAATATTCCTTTTCAGAATTAAATTACACATTCAAAAGAAAAAGCTTTACCGTTTTTTGGTAAAGCTTTTAGTTTTGCAGTCTTTATAAATTTACGCCATCTGAAAATCACGAATATAGCTTGTGATAGCCTTTTCAATGATTTCCTTTGCCTTGTCAACACCGTCAGTTTCGGTTACCGAAGTAACCTTGTCAGCCTCAAGTGTTTTGTAAACCTGGAAAAAGTGCTGAATTTCTTCAAAATAGTGTTTTGGAAGTTCGCTGATGTCGCTGTAGCAATTGTAGTTGGGATCGTTAACGGGAACTGCAATAATTTTTTCGTCACAGCTATCGTTATCAACCATATTGAGAACGCCGATAGGCTTGCATTCAACGAGCGTCATCGGCTGAATTGTTTCACTGCACAAAACAAGAACATCAAGCGGATCGCCGTCATCTGCAAAGGTTCTCGGAATAAAGCCGTAGTTGGCAGGATAGTGAGTTGATGTAAAAAGCACACGGTCAAGCTTGAGCATACCTGTTTCTTTGTCAAGCTCATACTTGTTTTTGCCGCCCTTTGAAATTTCGATTACTGCATAAAACTTGTCTTTTGTAATTCTCTTCGGAGAAATGTCGTGCCAAATGTTCATAATTTCTGTCACCCTTCTTAACCTTATTTTTTGTATATCCTGTAATACCCTGTGAAACATTATGTTATGGTTTAATTATAAGAAATCTGTCAAACTTTGTCAAGGAATTTTTGTAATTTCAATCAAAATAATTCAAAATAAATAATTCTCGGTCATAATTATTCAAAGATTATGACCGAGTTTGATTATTTAAGTGTTTTAAATTTTAAGTGTTGTCATAAACCTCTCGCCTGTGACCTATAGACAAAGCAAGAATAACAAGTTCTTCGTCTTCTATAAGGCAGAGCAGTCTGTAATCTCCGATACGATACCGCCATTGACCTTTGCGATTTGCCGTGAGAGCTTTTCCCTTTACTCTGGGGTTTTCACAACCCGACAAATTCTTTTCAATCCACGCTTTAATCATCTTCATGGTATATCTGTCGAGTTTTTTAAATTCTTTTTCAAATCTCGGAGTGGTTCTTACAACATAACTCATATGTCAAGTTCCTTCCAAAAATCAGAGATTGGTCTGCTTTCTTCACCGCTCTTTTTGTATTCATCATAAGCGTCATCAAAAACGGCAAGGTCATATTCTTCTTCGATTTTTTCAAACAAAGCCTGTTTAAAAGCCTCTCCGAGTGATATTGAGTGCAACCGAGCATAGCTGTCTACTATTTTCTTTTCCTGTTCTGTTAATCTGATTGAGAATGCCATAATACTGACCTCCTTGTATAGTACATTGTACTACATTATTATTTCTTTGTCAATGAATTTTATTCGATAAAAGTAAAAGAACACGACAAAATCAATCTGCCGTGTTCAATGTTATTAAATTTACTTTCTCACATTTTCAACAATAACTTTTACAAACTGAATTATAAATGTCGGGATGAATGCAAGGAGGGCTATAAAGCCTGCCTGTGCGCCTGTGAGTGCGGTAACACTGAAAAGCGGCTGCACAAACGGAACAAACAATACAAATGTGAGCAGTAATGTTCCGATAAAGAAAGCACCTATGCTTGCCGTATTTGAAAAAAGTCCGAGTTTAAAGATTGAATGTGTACTTCTGCAATTAAAGCCGTGGAACAGTCTTGCAAGCGTGAGTGTTGCAAACGCCATTGTGCTTGCAACGGCTGGACTTGTCTGAAGTCCGATGTAGAATGAAATGAGCGTTACAACGGCAATCAAAGCACCCTGTCCGAGCATAAGAGCAGAAAAGCTTTTTGTAAGGATTCCCTGTTTCGGATCACGGGGTTTTTGTCTGAGCAAATCTTTTTCGGGCTTCTCCATACCGATTGCAATTGCGGGAAGTGAGTCTGTAAGAAGGTTGATAAACAGAAGGTGAACCGCCTCAAACGGTACGGGCAGAGCCATGATTGAACAGAACAACACGGCAAAAATGCCTGCCATATTACCCGAAAGCAAGAAAAGAATTGCATTTTTAATGTTGCGGTAAACATTTCGGCCGTTTGCAACCGCCTTGATAATTGTAGCAAAGTTATCATCCTGAAGAATCATAGATGCGGCGTCTTTTGAAACTTCGGTACCTGTGATACCCATTGCAACACCGATATCCGCTTTTTTGAGAGCGGGTGCGTCGTTTACACCGTCACCTGTCATGGAAACAATGTTGCCTTTTCTTTGCCAAGCCTCAACGATTCTGATTTTGTTTTCGGGAGAAACTCTTGCATAAACAGAAATTTTCTCAATTTTTTCGTCAAGCTCCTTATCGCTCATTGCGTCAAGCTCAAGACCTGTAACTGCGATGTCGCCGTCATTGAAAATACCAATCTGCTTTGCAATTGCACTTGCTGTGATTTTGTGGTCGCCCGTAATCATAACAGGCTTGATTCCTGCACGGATTGCATCGGCAACAGCCTGTTTTGATTCCTCTCTCGGAGGATCTATCATTGAAACAAGTCCGATGAATGTATAATCATTCTCTGTGTCAACCGTGAGAGCCTCATCAGATTCCTTATACGCAAAGGTGAGAACACGGAGTCCCTGTTCGGAATATTCACGGTTAACTCTTGAAATCTCAGCCTTATCTTCATCTGTAATCGGACGAATACCGTCTTTTGTTGCGATACTTACACAACGGTCAAGAATTGAATCAAGCGCACCCTTTGTGAGAATATGATTTACACCGTGCATTTTGTACTTTGTGCTCATCATCTTTCTGTCGGAATCAAACGGAACCTCCTCAACCCTTGTAAGAACATCCCTAAGCACATTTTCGTCAAGTCCGATATGCTGAAATGTTTCAAGCAAAGCGTACTCGGTCGGGTCGCCTATTCCCTTTCCGTCAACGATACTCGAATCGTTATTAAGAACCATATCGTAAAGGAGATGACGGTGGCTTTCAATATTAAGGTCGAGCTGATCCTCAAGAATACTTTCGCCGTTCACATAGATTTTCTGAACAGTCATTTTGTTCTGTGTGAGCGTACCCGTCTTATCGGAGCAGATTACAGACACACAACCGAGGCTTTCAACAGCTTTCAAATCCTTGATAACGGCATTTTCTTTTGCCATTTTTTGCGTACCCATTGCCTGAACAATTGTAACGATTGAGCCGAGTGCCTCAGGGATTGCGGCTACTGCAAGTGCAACGGCAAACATAAGAGAGTTAAGAACCGACATTCCGTTGAACATACTCAAACCGAAAACTACTACACAGATTGCCATAATAATAACGGCAAGTCTGCTCGAAAATTTATCAAGGCTGAGCTGGAGGGGAGTTTTCTTGCTCTTTGCCTGATTCATAAGTGTAGCAATTTTACCGATTTCTGTGTTCATACCTGTTTCCGTAACAACGACAATTGCTCTGCCGTATGTTACAAGGCTGCCCGAAAAGACCATATCAGTGCGGTCGGCAAGCGGAACTTCCTTTTCAATTGTCTCCACACTTTTGTCAATATTTGTAGATTCACCCGTAAGCGAGCTCTCATTAACCTGTAAAGAATAGTTATTTATTATTCTTCCGTCTGCAACAACAAGGTCGCCTGCCTCAAGTACAACAATGTCGCCGGGAACGATGTTTTCTGAATCAATTTCAATTTTTCTTCCGTCACGGATTACCTTTGCCGAGGGTGACGAAAGCGATTTAAGGCTTTCAAGCGACTTTTCTGCCTTGACATGCTGAACCGTGCCGAGAATAGCGTTAAGTGTGATTACCGCAAAAATTACGATTGTGCTTTCAACACTTCCCGAAAACATTGAGACGATTGCCGCAATGATAAGGATTATTACCATAAGGTCGGCAAACTGACTTAAAAACACCTGAAAAACAGATTTCTTTTTGCTTTCTTCAAGCACATTTTTTCCGTGTTTTTCAAGAAGGCTGTCAGCCTGTTGTGACGAAAGTCCTTCGCTTGTGACACCGAGCTTGTCAAGAGTTTCGCTCTCGGTCAACTGATACCAATTTTTCATAATTTTCTCCTCCGTTCGGATTGCAGAATACAGACAGACTGAAAAAGGCAAATAAAAAAGACCTTTATTGCAAGGTGCAACTCACCCTACAATAAAAGTCTTGTCCTTTAAGATATAACCGATACCGAAAACGGTATGTACTGACGATTAATATCACAGATTATCTGCGAACTACTCCCCTTTATCTGCAACCATTCTATCAAATTTATTCCTCATTGTCAACAGAATTTTCCGAAATTTTGTTGATATCATCATTTTCGGCAACAATTTCATCTGTGACAAGGTATCTTTTGCGTTTTTTGGGTTTACTGCAGGTTGCAAATATTATGCCCAAAAATGCAAGAAAAGCACCGCTGCATGAAAAGGCTGCGGAGAAATACGGGCGTTCAAGAGCATATGCAACAATTGTTGCAACAATGAAAAGCACTGCGGCAACAAGCATTAATATAAAAGCAGTTTTATAAAGACCGTTCATTTTTCTTTTCATAATCAATCACCAAGATTGTTTGCAATGTTTGCAAAATCTTCAAGTTTAAGCTGTTCCGCCCTTGCATTCAGAGGAACGGAGGAATTTTCAAGAATTGCGTTGACCTCTGCCTTTGGCAAAGAAAGTCCGGATGCAAGAGAATTTGAAAGTGTTTTTCTTCGCTGTGAAAAGGCGGCTTTTACAACCTTAAAAAACTTCTTTTCGTCATCAACCTTCACGGGCGGTTCTTTTAGAATGTTAAGTCTTAAAACAGCCGAATCAACCTTTGGAGCAGGCATAAACGAGCCGGCACTAACCGAAAACAGCATTTCGGGTTCTGCGTAATAGTTGACCGATACCGTTACCGCACCGCTTGCACGAGAACCCACCTCAGCACAAATTCGCTGAGCCGCCTCTTTTTGAACCATAACCGTGATTGCACAAATCGGCAGTCTGTCCTCAAGCAATTTCATAATTACGGGAGATGTGATGTAGTACGGAAGATTTGCGCACACAACAACATCCATGCCCTGAAATTCTTCTTCAATCAGCTTGTGCAAGTCAATTTTAAGAATATCATCGTTTACAACTTTAACATTGTCGTGTTCGGAGAGTGTTTCTTCAAGAACGGGAAGAAGTCGCTTGTCAAGCTCAACCGCTACAACCTTGTCGGCGAGCGAGCAAAGCTCTGTTGTGAGAACCCCTATTCCGGGACCGACTTCAATTACGCCAACTCCCTCTCTGGCGCCCGAAAGCTCTGCCATTCTCGGACAAACTGACGGGTTTATAAGAAAATTCTGACCGAGTGACTTTGAAAAAGTAAAGCCGTGTCTTGAAAGTATATCTTTGATTGTACCTATATCTGATAATTTTTTCATCTTAATATGCGAAGCCCTTTCGGATATTTATTTTTCAGTCTTGAATTTGACGCTTTGCCAAAGCCTGTTGTGATTCCGTCTACGCAGACAGCCGTGTAGCCCTTGACATCCTGTGGCACGGCAATTTCCTCACCGTGAAGATACGCTGCAATTTCTTTACTGTTCACATCAAAATCAACTGCGGATTTACAGTTTTCCTTTTTAGCTGCCGTAAATGCGCTGTGATGCGGTTCGATTCTGTTCTTGACAATTTCGCCGAGAATAACTCCCGCACGGAGAATCTGCAAGCCTTTTACATCAAAATTATAATTCTGTTGAAGAACTATAATTTTATCCTTTATAACCTCAATATTTTCACCAAACGGTCTGTCGATAAAAATACTGTCATAAAAATCAAAAATTTTCGAGTCAATTTTATTATTCTTTTTAGGAATATTATAATTAGAATACGGCTCGCCCTTTTTGTGAAGCTTGGCGGCAAAATGTCCTTCTCCGCCGTCCATCGGGAAAATTCTTCTCGCATAATCAAGCGTAGGTCTGCCGAATGTTACGCCCGAATCAACAAGTTCAAAATCGGGATTTTCTGTAAGGAACCGAGAAATTACGCCCTCGTTTTCTTCCTTTGAAAAAGTACAGGTTGAATAAACCATATATCCGCCGTTTTTCAGGGCATCCTTTGCACTGTTAAGAATCAAAAGCTGACGGGCGGCACAACTCTTTACATGCTCAATGCTCCATTCACGCTCCGCATCATTCTTGCGGAACATTCCCTCACCACTGCAGGGGGCGTCAACAAGAATCCTGTCAAAACGGTTTTCAAGCCTTTTGCAAAGTTCATCGGGACGGCAGTTTGATACAACTGCGTTTGAAATTCCCATTCGTTCAATGTTCGATAAAAGAATATTTGCTCTGTTCCTTACAATTTCATTGCTCCACAAAAGTCCTGTTCCGTTAAGTTTAGCGCCAATTTGCGTACTTTTTCCGCCCGGAGCGGCACACAAATCAAGGACATAATCGCCCTCATGAACATCAAGCATTGTAACTGCCGAAGTTGCAGACGGTTCCTGAACATAGAACGCTCCTGCATGGTGCAGAGGATTGTTGCCGATTGACTTAACATCGGACGGAATATAGAAGCCCTCATCGCAAAACGGAGTTTTTTTCAGTTCAAAATCAAGAAGTGAACAAAGCTTTTCGGGCAAACATTTTAAGGTATTGACACGAAGTCCCTTTATGAAATCGTCGCTGTTGTAAAATTTTAAAAATTCGTCAAATTCATCACCCAGAAGTGATTTCATTCGCAATAAAAAATCATTCATGAATAAACAAGCCTTTTCGGGTTAATAATAGTTTTGTAAAGGAGGTGTTGAAATGAATTTCAATCAGAATCGGAACAACAATCAGAACAAGAACGAGCAGAACAGCCAGAATAAGAATCAGAACAACAATCAGAATAAAAATCAGCAGAACAGCCAGAACAAAAGTCAGAATAATTGCAGATGATTACATTCTGAAGTTCTCCCAAGCCGTGTCTTTTGATGCGGCTTTTTTCTTTATGGGAATTAATAGCCGTATTCTTCGCCGATGATAATAACCTTGATTCTGTCAATATGTCTTTGCTGAGCAGATACCACATAGTTACAACAGATTCTTGTGTCACCGTGACAACCGTCACAGAGCTCGGGATTTTCTTTTTTCAATGAAACACATTCGCCTGTTTTTCCGCAGGGGGTTTCAATGCCGAGTCTGATTGTATTCTGCGGAGCGGCAATTGTTTTAACTCTCTTGATTGCCTCGTCAATATTCTTTACAATTTTGTTGATACCGCATACAACGATAACGCTTTTCGGACCGTAAAGAAGTGCGGCAACACGGTTTGAGTTGCCGTCAACATTATAAAGCTCTCCGTTTTCGGTAAGAGCGTTTGTACTCATAAAAAATGTGTCTGCCCTGAAAGTCTGACGGTAAACCTCTTCAACCTCGGGACGAGTCATTCCGGGTGCGGAACGGTCAAGAAAATTGTAATCGGGTGAATTAATTATCTGATAAATTCCCGTTTCGTCGAGAGTTTTTGAACCTCCGCATGAAATTGTTTCGCCCTTTTTAATGAGTGTTTTTACAAGTGCCTGAGCCTCTTCCCTGTTTTCGCAAAAATAAGGTTTCATCTTGTTGCGTTCAAGATTTTTCATAACTTTCTCAACTTTTGCTCTCATTTCATCAGTCATAATAATTTCTCCGTTTCATAATTTCATAAAGTAATTAAGCAAGTTTTTGCACCAAATAATAGTTCTTTAAAAGAACAATATCCGCCCCTACGCTTGACATTCTGTCTACGGTTACAATCTGCTCACACATAATAATTGTGATATCATACACTTGCCAACATTTTCACCAAAATCATATGTAATCATTATACAATACAAATTGAATTTTGAAAAGAAAATTATTTGTCAACGGCACGGGTTTTGCGAATAAAATGATAAGAGAATAAATTTAGGAGAGATTTTATGCCGTCAGTTTATCTTTCACCGTCATTGCAGGAGTACAACCCTTATATTGACGGAGGAAATGAAGAATATTATATGAATCTTATTGCAGACGCCATGGAGCCTTATTTGAGGGCAAGCGGAATAGATTTCAGGCGAAACGATCCCGATATGACGCTGAGTCAGGCAATTGCAGATTCAAACAAGGGCAATCACGATTTGCACCTTGCAATTCACAGCAATGCCGCTCCCGAGGGTTCGGCAGGCAGATACACGGGTGCAGATATTTATTACTATCCGACAGGCAGTAACGGCAAGCGTTTTGCTGAAATTCTGCAAAAGAATTACAAGGATATTTATCCCGAACCGAACGATGTTGACATAATCCCCACCACCTCACTTGCGGAAGTCAGACGGACAAAATCACCGTCGGCATTGATTGAGGTTGCATATCACGATAACCCCGAAGAAGCTCAATGGATTAGGGACAACATTAATGCAATCGGCAGAAATCTTGCAAAATCAGTTGCCGAGTATTTTAATATGCCGTTTGTCGAGCCGTAATTTAATTTTGACAAAGAATAAAGGTCAACACGATTATGTGCTGACCTTTTGTTATTCATCAAGATATGCGTTTAAAAATAATCAGATCTTTCGCTCATATTGTTCCTTCCATTACATTTCAATTAGATGTTCACAACATTCGGAACACATATTTCTTTTGATATTGACTGTTTGCCCAACCGCAAATTTCAATTTGTTTTTATACAACTTCAATATCATTCATCTCAATACTGCCCCAGGCTTTTTGCCAGGTGTTTTGGTATTTATCGGGTTTTCTCCTTCTGAAAGTCAGACCGTCTGCAACCTCTAAGGTTTCAAAGGGGGCGGCATCGTTCTTTCGGCTGTAGAAAACATAGCGTGTATAGTATCCGCCACGGACAATTTTTGATATATCTATTTTCAATTTTGCCGTGTGGGTTTCGCCCTTTTTTCCCAAATAGAAATTTTCAACCACAAATGCGGTAACGGGGTATCTTCGGTAATCGCTCACTTCAACACGCAGGCAAAGATTTTCAATATCAGCCTTGTTTTTCCATGTGAGTTCAAGCAGAATCTGCTCGTCATCATAGAAAATATTATTCTCTTTGCCGTTATATCCGGCAAATTGCAGACATAGGTCGTTTCTGTCGGCATGATGCTTGTGTTCGTTTCCGACATATTCAATAGCACGGAAATTTTCGTTTGCACTTCCGAGATAGATTTTTACAGCGTCTTCAACATCGCCGTCAAAAACAATTTTGCCGTGGTCAAGAACTATGCACCTGTCGCAAAGGTCACGAATAGTATTCATATTGTGTGAAACATAGAGGACAGTTCTGTCCTCCTCGGTTGCAAGGTCACGCATTTTCCCGATACACTTTTTCTGAAAGTGCATATCTCCGACAGCAAGCACCTCGTCCATAATCATGATTTCTGCATCAAGGTGTGCCGCAACAGCAAACGCAAGCTTTACGAACATACCCGATGAATAACGCTTTACGGGCGTGTCAATGAACTTTTCGCACTCTGAAAATTCAATAATACTGTCTATTTTTGAAGCGACCTCTTTCTTTGTCATTCCGAGGATTGCACCGTTAAGGTAGATGTTTTCCCTGCCGGTAAGCTCAGCGTGAAAGCCTGTTCCGACCTCAAGCATACTGGCAATTCGTCCCCTGAAACGCACTCTGCCGTCTGTCGGAGAGGTAATTCTACATAAAACCTTTAACAGAGTTGACTTGCCTGCACCGTTAGCGCCTATAATTCCTATGCGTTCTCCACGGTTTACCTCAAGGTTCACACCGTCAAGTGCTAAAAATGTGTCGCCTTTTGTGTATTGTTTGGCACCGATTCTCTGATTCGGATCTTCTTTACCTCTTTTTTTTGCATACCAACTCTGCAAATCATGACGGAGAGTTCCCGAACCGATTGCACCGAGTCGGTATTCTTTTGAAAGATTTTCAATTTTTATTACGCAATTTTCATTCATTTCAGTCATGACATCATACCGTATCTATAAAATTCTTTTCTACCCTATTAAAGACGATTATTCCGAACAGAAGAACGACTGCCGTAACAGCAAAGCTCAATATGAGATATTGCCACGGAAATGTTCCGCTGCCTAAGAACCCGTAACGGAATGTTTCAATTAGCGGAGCAACAGGATTTAAGAGTGCAAGCGGACGGAATGAATCCGACACCTGAGAAACAGGATAAACAACAGGAGTAATATACATCCACAATGTTACTCCGAATGAAACAAGCACACCGAGGTCACGGTATTTTGTTGTTACAGACGAAACAATCAGTCCGCAGCCTGTGCCTAAAAGTGCCGAAGAAAGCAGAATCAAAGGCATAAGCAATGCGCATAAATTCGGGTGAACATTTGAACCCGTAAACATATATATAAGAACAAGTATAAAGAACATTACAAAGTTAATCAAAAAACCGATTGTGTTGTAAATTATGTTTGCGCACGGCATCACGAGCCTTGGAAAATACACCTTGCCAAACAGCCTTGCGTTGCCGATAAAGGTTGATGAACTGCCGTTAAGACAGCTTGAAAAAAATGACCACAAAATGTTGCCTGCCATAAAAAACAGAAATTGAGGCATTCCGTCAGTTGAGATATTGGCAATCATACCGAAAATTACGGTAAAAACAAATGTTGAAAGGAACGGCTTTATTATTATCCACAACGGTCCGAGTACGGTTTGCTTGTAGGAATTTTTAAAATCACGCTTTACGAACAGCATAACAAGGTCACGGTACTTTCGGACATCACCGAGATTAAGCTCAAACAATCTGCGTTTTGAAGTAATATCGGTTATTTCATTATTTTTCAAGCCACATTCCCCTTTTGTCGGTATTTCACATACAAAAAATTTTAACACATTTATATTTTTGTGTCAATTCAGGTTGATTTGCAGACATAATAATGATAAAATAAATTAAGTTTATTTATGAAAGGAATTTGAAAATGACAAAAATTAAAAAGATTTCGGCAATTATGGTTGCCGCAGTTATTCTCTGCACATGCTTTTTAATGAGCGGTTGCGGCGGTAACACAGAGAGCAGTTCTTCTGAAAAAGCAACTTCTGCAGTTTCAAACGAAGAAACAACATCCGCAAGCACAGACACAACCGACTACAAATCAAGCTACACAGCGACTATTGATGTTAAAGACTACGGTAAAATTGAAGTTGAGCTTTATGAGGAGCTTGCTCCGATTACAGTCAAGAACTTTGTTGACCTTGCAAAAGACGGTTTTTATGACGGTCTTACTTTCCACAGAATCATTACCGGCTTTATGATTCAGGGCGGTGACCCAAAGGGTGACGGCACAGGCGGCAGTGAAAAAACAATCAAGGGCGAATTTGCTCAGAACGGTGTTGAAAACAACCTTTCACATACAAGAGGCGTTATCTCAATGGCTCGTTCAAATGAACCCGACAGTGCAAGCTCACAGTTCTTTATTGTTCAGGCTGACAGCACATATCTTGACGGTCAGTACGCCGCATTCGGCAAGGTAACAAAGGGTATGGATATTGTTGATAAAATCTGCAAGGACACCCCTGTTACAGATTCAAACGGTACTGTTGAAAAGAAAAATCAGCCTGTTATCAACTCAATTAAGATTGAGGAAAAATAATGAACGGTATAACTGTTCTTGTTGATGCGGATGCCTGCCCTGTTGTAAAATCGGTTGAAAGGATTGCACAAAAGCACAATGTTCCCGTTGTGCTTTTGTGTGACACAAACCATGTCCTAAAGTCAGATTACAGCGAGATAAAAATTATCGGTGCAGGTGCAGACGCAGTTGATTTGGCGCTTGTCAACCTTTGTAAAAAGGGCGACATTGCGGTAACTCAGGATTACGGAGTTGCGGCACTTGTGCTTGGAAAGGGTGCGTACTGTATTCATCAGTCGGGGAAAATTTTCTCGGATGATAACATAGGCGGTCTGCTTATGGACAGACACCTTGCCAAAAAGGCGAGAATGTCAAACGGCAAGCATCACATTAAAGGACCGAAAAAGCGTACAAAACAAGATGACGAAAACTTTGAAAAAAGCTTTGAATCTTTGCTTGTAAAAGTGTTAAATAATTCTAATCAGGAATAATAATAATTTTTCGGCATATACTTGAAATGCACAGAAATGTGTGTTGCAATAATCATAGGCAAAATGATGTAAATAGTCCATTGGGCAAAACGAAACCCTCGAAGCTACCGACTTCGAGGGTTTCTTCATAGGTTGGCTGTTGAAGTTACTATCTATCCAACCACTTGCAAATATAGTAGGCAACTACACTTGCTTCAACAGATAGGAAAAAGGATATAAGCAACTCCAAGAAAGTCGCCTTCTTCCTGACGGAAAGAGTCAACAGCACAATCAGCATATCACATCTGTTGAGATATATTTCAGCCAACCTTTACAAACAGAACACCCCGAAGAACTTAATCTTCGGGGTGTTTTATGTTTTACCGTAAGAATTTTTGCAGTCGCATACTCGGGCAAAACGATTCAAACTATCTTCCCGACCGCACCTAACAGCTATTAACTTTTCACTCCTCACTTCCAACGGTATCCGTTGGTTCGGTTGATTTGACTTTTTTCTGATAGGTGTCAATACTAAAAATGCCGAGATTTTGTTTCCATTTCAGGATTCGCTTTACGGATGCGTCAACCTGAGCTTCGGAAATTTCACCGTTTTGAACAGCCTCAAGAACTGCGGGATATTGGGTATCGACAGATGAACAACAGAGCAAATCGTTACCGCATTTTGCCGCTGTGACTGCCGCCGCTTCATCTCCCGTAAAATCCGTGATTGCGTCCATGATAAGGTCATCGGTCATAATTACACCGTCAAATTTGAATTCATTTCTGAGAATATCATGTACCTTTTGTGAAAGTGACGCAGGATATTCGCTGTCCATGCAATTAACTATGTTGTGTGAAACAAGAATACAGTCGGCACCGGACTCAATTCCCTGATAAAACGGTTTAAAATCCGTATTTTCAAATTCCGAATAGTCACGGTCATCGTATGCAATTCCCGTGTGTGTGTCGCTGTTATTGCCGTAACCAGGAAAATGCTTCAGAACCGTGCCGAGCTTTTTTGATTTGCTTGTTTCAACAACGGTTCGCACATATCTGTTTTCCATATCAACATCCGAGCTGAAAGAACGGTCATACATAAAGCCGTATTCATCCGAGGTCATATCGCACACGGGAGCCAGATTCACATTGATTCCGAGTGAAAGAAGCAAATCCGCTTTTTCTTCTGCATCATGCTTGACAGCATCCCAACCGCCGTCTGCATAAGTATCTTTTGGAGAAAGAAACGGAGTTTCACGGAGGTTTGGGTTACTGCTGACACGCACAACCGTTCCGCCCTCCTCATCAACGCCGATTAAAAGCGGAATATCCGCCTCGTTCTGATAGCTGTGAATATCGTCAACAACTTCATCTTTGGTTTTACCGTCAAAATCTCTGCCAAACAGGATGTAACCGCCAATATTGTACTCGCTGACCTGTTGCACAGCATCTTCATCGGGGCAGCGTACAAAAAACATCTGACCCACCTTTTCTTCAAGCGTCATATCAGATATGAATTTATCAAGCTTTCGGTCATTAATTTCTTCGGCTGACATTGTTGTCGGCTGAACAGTCGTCTGCTCTGCAGGCTGTGATTTTTCGGACTGACTGCTGTTTTCGGCACAAGCCGTCATTACAAAAACCATACATAATGTAAGCAAAGCAAATGAAGTTATTTTTAATTTTCTGTTAAATATTTTCATAAACGCCTTACGCTTTCTGCATTTTAGTCTGCGCACTGCTTATGACATATACAAGGCACCTTACCGTTACACCGTTTGCCGTGGTACACGATACTGTTGTTTTGCCCGTTTTGTTGGCTGTAATTTTTCCGCTGTTTTCATCAACAGACGCAACAGTCGGATCTGTTGACGAATAGGTTGTTGAACAGGTCGCCTCACCGTCTGCTACAGAAAGATTCAGCAAGCTTGAATTACCCTCTGAAAGTGAAATTTTATTTTTGCCAAAGCTAACCGCCATTGCAAGAAACTTTACATTCACATTCACATTTTTTGTTTTACCGTCAGATGTCGAAATCGTGATAACCGTATCGCCTATGCCCGTGGCAACAATATTGCCGTTTTCATCAACAGAGGCAACTGACGGGTTACTGCTTGAATAACTGACATCTATATCTCCCCTCAACTCCGTAATTTCGCTGTTAAGGGTGTAACTTTCAAAAAGTCCCATAGAAATATCACTTTTCGGCAAAACAAGTTCAGACTTGCTCTGTACTGTTTCGTTAAGCTTTTCGGCAACGATGGGACCGTATATCTTCATATTGGCATATGCAAGAGGGTGAATCCCGTCACCTTTTTTGGTTGTTGCATTATATCTAAAATACTGTGTTGTAATTTCCTCATTATCACCGGTAAGCTCTGTTTCTTCCGAAAGGTCAACATAGGGAATTTCCCACTTATCAAGTATATTTTTCATTAAAGACCAATACTGTGACTGTTTTGTTCTTGTTGAGCAATTGTGACAGAGTACGAACAGCTTAATTGAGTCTTTATAATTCTTGTCGAGAAAATAGCAAATACTTTCCAACGCACCTGCTGTGGTGTATTCATTGTATTTTCCCGATTTATTATTTATATCGGTCATTGCACCCATTTCAACATTTTTGAACAGGTCATTAAAACCGCCGTCAAGCAGAATAACATCGTAACTGCCTTTCATTTCACGGACACGCTCAAGGATACTTCTGTGGTCTGTGCCGATAAAATTCTTTCTTATTGCAAGAGTTGTGCCGGGAGTGGCCTTGTTGGTCATTGTCATATTATATTTTTCGGCAACATAATTGCAGAAAGAATATGTTGAATTTCCCATTGTGTTCGTACCCGAACCGTAGGCAACGCTGTCGCCGTCACAATACATAGTTCTGCCCGAAAGGTAGTCGGGAGCAGAATACATAGCCTTTGCACACGGAAAAAGCTGTGCGTAAAATTCGTTGCCGACAGCCTGCAAAATAAGATTAACATCATTTTCTGTGATTTTGCCGTCATCGTCAACATCGGCAGCCGTCAGTTCTTCCTCGGTCGGAACAGTGTCGATAAGGCTTTTGGCAAGCTTTGCATCAGCTGCCTCAACAGTTCCGTTGTTATTAACATCGCCGTAAATCACATTGCCCGACGAAACAAAGTTTAGCGAATTATCATTGCAATATTTTTCTGCGACAGTCCCCGAATAGCCTTCAAGAGTGAATAATGAATCGGTTGAATACTGCTGAGTGCTTATTGTCTGCTTACTGTAGGTGTCAAAAACACCCTTTTTGGTTGAACAGCTTACCGCAAACGAATCATCGCAAATCTGCGTTACGGACATTGGAATGCTCACGGATTTAAGACTTTTACAATTCATAAACGCACCGTAGCCTACAGTTTTCAAACCAAAATTCAGGTTGATTTTTTCAAGGCTTTCACAACCGTAAAAAGCCCACCATTTGATATTTTTTACTGTGTTTGGAATTGTCACTTCCTTGATTTTGCCTGAATAAAAAGCCGTCCTGCCGATTGAGGTTACAGGCTTTGAATCAATGCTGTCGGGAACAGTAACGACTGCATTCTTGCCCGTATAACCGCAAATTTCGGCTGTGTTATCGTCAAGGATTCTGTATTTAAAGTTTTTGTATGTGCGTTCATCGGTTGCGGCAAAAACGGTTGTACCGACACCTACAACTGATGAAACTATTATTACCGTTGAAAGTAAAAATGATAAAGTTTTTTTGAAATTTCTCATTAAATAGCTCCCATAAATCATTATTCCTATATTTTACTACAAAATGCAACATTTTGTAAATAGGCAAACAACCTAGAATTACCAAAAATAAAAAAACAGAGGAACAACATTGAAAGCAATTCAAAGAATGCTCCGGTTAATCCTCTGTATCCTTTATATATTTTTTAAAAAATCAGCCTGCAAGCACAAGCGGAAGAACATCGTTACGGTCAATGTGAAGAACAACCGAAACCTCGTCACAAACCATTTTTTCAGCTTCTTTGAGAAAACGCTCGTCAGTAATGTGAAGTCGTCTGCCCTTTTTGAGCTGGAGCTTACTGTGGAAGTGCATTCTCCTGATAAGCTCAACAAGCTTCATACAATCGCCGCCCGAAATAATCTCCTTGATCTTTTCACATCTTTCTGCTTTATTGTCAATCCATATTTCATTATCGGTTTTCTGTGACAAAATATCTTTAATTTCATCCGAAGAAAGGACAACACGCATTCTTGACACAAGCATTTCATTCTGAGTCGGAACAAAAAGCGTTGAAGAATCCGAGCAAACAGGTTTTAAAACATAGTATTCAATAGAATCCTTTCCGATTTTTTTCGTTGTAATTTCGGTAATCTCACAAACTCCGTTTGAGCCGTAAAGAACAATCTCGCCAATACTGTACATACTTTCACCATCCGTATAATCGCATCATCTTAAATTTCAGATAAACACTGAGTTCTTACAGTACTATTATACCACTTTTTGCATAATTTTGTTATAGGCAAAATTACCGAATTTGACAATTTTTTCACTGTGGGAAATTAGAGCATATTCTACCAAAATCCGTTAAAATAGAATTGGTTTAAATCCGAAACAGGGTACAAAATACGCTCTGCGGATATTTTACGAAAAGGCTCTTGGAAATGCAAGACATTTTAATTGGAGGCGTCGAGGAATTTATGCCTATTGACAAACACATTTAGGTAATTTGAAAGGTCAAAAATGTTATTGTTCGGTATATATTTTAAGTTGATAAAAATATCTGAATCACAGATATTAAATACACACAGCGAGTATTACTGCAACAAAACAAGCGACAGTTTAATTTCTGTCGCTTGTTATTACTCTCGCTTGTTATTACTCTTTATTCTGTTTTTACGGGTTGCCACCCAACTATTGACATTGAGCCATAAATGTCAATTCATCAGCAAAAGTCGTTTTGTAAAGGTTACGGATTGTAGGCTGACCAGTTACCGTTTGAGTAAATCTTGCCGACACTCACCGTGAGATCAGCAGTTTGATTTGCACCATTGTTGCTGAAAATCACATTTGTTGCACCTGTCGGCACGGCTATACGGTAGACACCGTCACCGACACTTTCCATTGCTTTTCCAGGCCATTTACCTGCCATATCGGTTGCGGTACTGTTCCAGAAGTATGCATAGGTGTAGCCTTTTGCGTAGACATAAACAGTTGTGTGAGCTGTTGTCGGTTCAACGCTGTAATTTGTCCAGTTACCGTTTGAATAAATCTTGCCGACATTCACCGTGAGATCAGCAGTTTGGTTTTCGCCCTTATTACTGAACACAACATTTGTTGCACCTGTCGGCACGGCTATACGGTAGACACCGTCACCGACACTTTCCATTGCTTTTCCAGGCCATTTACCTGCCATATCGGTTGCATCACTGTTCCAGAAGTATGCATGGGTATAGCCCTTTGCATAAACATATGACTTGCCGACTGTTGTCGGTTCGGTTGTGGGAGCAACCATTGTGGGCTGTGTTGTAGGTACTGTCGGTTCTGTTACGGGAGCTGTTGTGACCTCTGTTGACGGTTCCGTAACAGGCTCTGTTGCAGGAGTTTCCGTTGTTGGTTCGGTTGCGGGGACTGTCGGCAACTGACTCGGATCAACATATGTACCGCAGTAACCGCAATTTTCAAACTTTGCAACATAGCATTGAATCAGGGTTGCGTCCTTGATTGAGATTGTGTTATCCCTGTCAACATCTGCCGCAATGAGGGCATTGTTTGTAAGATTTTCAAGCTTTACGATATGCTTTTGAACGAATGTTGCATCGCTGACATCTATTCTTCTGTCAAGGGTTGTATCACCCATAAGAATCATATTATCGGGTATATCCGTGTTGTAATACTCGAACATATAAGTATTGTTGAAGTCGTTGTAATCGTTTGCCTTTGAGATTACCCTGACTGAAACAAAGCCTGTGTCATCAACATATGACTTATCAAGCGGAACAGTTATCGTAACGGGGGTATTCTTTGAAACAAAAGGAATGTTCTGTGTGAAGTAAACCTCGTTTGTGTTTCTGTTATAAACCTCAAGAGTTGCAGGAGAGTCATAGCTGAATCTGTTGTACACAACAGCCTTGATGAAGTTTTCGTCGCCGTCAATATACTGTTCTGCACTGACCGCCATATCGGTATAACCGAGGGGGATATCATATGATGAAGTGTACTTTGCCTTGCTGTCTGTTACGGTAATTGTTATACAACGGTTTACAATCTGTTCGGGTGCTGTGAACGGAACGCTGAACTTCTCGCTTGCACCTGCAGAGAGTGATTTATCTGTTGTTGTATATGTACCGAGTACAGTACCGTCATAGTTCTTTACCGTAAAGGTGAGGTTGCCTGTCGGTTCAAAGCTGTTGTTTGTTACAGATACATCTGCTTTGGCTTCCTTGCCTGCGTTGATTTCGCTGTAGTCAACGCTTGCATCTGTAATTACAGGTTTTGAAACAGAGTCGGCAATTGTTGTAACAAGCTTTGACTCTGTGTTCATATCGTCATCAATTACCTTCGAATCATAATATGTGAATGTAAGCTTGCCGTTAATGTACTCCGGCTCAACATTTTCAATGTAGTTGTCGGATGAAACAAGTGTTACGGGATTTGACCATGTACCGCTTGCCGTGTCAAGATAGAGGGCATTGATTTTGTTCTTGCTCTCTGTGTAAACGATTGCACAGTTGCCGTTTTCATCGTTTACTATTTCAACACCGTTTGCAGCCGAACCTAATATGTTGCAAATCTCCGTTTTTGCCTGAGACTGAACATCATACTGCATGAGAGTTCCGTTTTCGTACCAAACTACAACGGATTTGTTAAGAACTTCGCCTGTTGAGATTGCAGTTTCAACATTTTCTGCAATTACGTTTGTTTCGCCTGTGGCTGTGTTGCAGACACAGATTGTCTTATCGTCTGTTGTCGAAAGGTCACCGTCTTTGTCACAGGTGTAAACAACATATTTTGACTTTGAGCTTTCGATAATATCACAGTTGATTACCGTGTCAACATTCTGTGCAACAGCCTGTGGCTGTGACCACGTTCCGTTAGCAAGACTGCTCATCATAATTGAGTTGGAGCTGTCATTAAAGAACGGATTGTTTGAAGAACTGTTCATCCAAATTGCTGTGGGAACACCGTTGATGTCTTTAAGAACAGGGTTTGCATCGTATGTACTGTTGTTTGAAATGCGTGTAAAGTTTTCAAACTTGTTAGACCAAAAACTGAACTTTGCAGAATATACATCAATGTTCTTTACTGTATCGGTAATTGAAGAATCTTCCGAAAGCTCTGTGTTACTCTGGGCATAAACAAGATAAATCTGATCTCCACTTACTGCAAGTGAGTACGACATATCGGCATTTTTGTTGTCATCAAGCTTTGATGCTTTTGACCACTTGCCAGTTGTTGAATCGTAAACGCTGTAGTAAAGTGCGAGTGCATTTGCCGAATTTGTTGCATTTTCGTCAACACTCTGGTAAACCATTACCGCCTTGTCACCGCAGGCTGCAATCTGTGGCTTTGATGCGGAGTATGCATTGTCAAGCAATGCCGTATTGCCGTTGCCGGACTCTATCTCGTCATTCCAACCCGAATTGTAGGACAGCAATTTATCATTTATGTTGTATTTGTCGGCATCATATGCCGCTGCAACAAGCTCGGAATATGCTTTGGCTTTTTTATTTGCATCTCGGTCGTAAATAGTCGTGCTACCCGACACAATAGGGAATTTTTCGGAATAGAACAACAGCTTGACATACAAACCAACTTCACCGCTCAATTCAACGGTTCTCATTTCAAATGTTTTCCAGATGTCAATGCTAAAGCCTAATTCCGCACTACCGTAAATTCCGGCTGAAAGGCAGTTGACACCAATGCCTGCCTCCAAATCAACTCCGAGGTCGATTTTTAAATCCAAGTAGTCAAAGCCATAGGTGTTGTCCTCGTTGTTATATGCAAAAGATGCCTCTGCACCTACACCAAGGCTAAATCCTACTTTCATATTGACAGGAATCCAAGCTATAAAGAATTGACTTTCATATTCACATGCAACAGACACACCGATAAACAGCTTACTCTTTGCAAGCTCTAATCCGCCGTCATCTCTTACATTAAATTCAAGAGCACCCATAAGTGAGAAATCAAAGGACGGGTTCTTATCGAACTTAATTCCCTTAGCCTTACTTGCGAGAAGGTCTTTGTACTCACTTCTGCATTTTTCGACTACTTCGGTGAATGCTGTGTGTCCTTTAAGGCTCTCATAGTCCGTATTATCGCTTGAGTCATTCTTTTTGGTCGGATCTTTCTTTTTGATATTTCCGTTTTCAAGTTCCTTTTCAATGTCAAAGTTGACACCAACGGTAACTGTACTCTCAGATCTGTTATATTCATAAGAAAGTCCGAGTTTATCTGTGAACTCAAAATCGAACGATACACCGTTGAGCCAATCAAAAGAAGAATCGCTGAAGAACAGTGAACCCTTTTCGGGAAGTTTTACCGAGATATCGTCAGTAAACACTCTTAAGGAATTGATATTGAGTTTGGTCTTTTCAACTTTGCCTGATTTTAATGTTACATACATATATACAGAGTCGCCATCTGTGAAGTCCGAGGCTGTATAAGTATTTGTATAGATATATTCAGATGAATTTACTTTTCTGCTGTTTGCAGTTAATGCTTTGTCATTCTGAACAATATCAATTTTGGAAACCTCGCCGTAGATTTTTGATGAGAATGTTATATTTGCGACACTGCCGTCTTTATTCTTAGCATTTGTTCTGATTGTTGCCTTTGAATTCAGAGCGTCTTTGCCGTCAACATTGACATTGACTACGGCAAATTCACCAACACGGTAAAGCTTAACATTTGTGTGACTGCCGAACTGAACTCCCTCAAAGTACATATCCGTATATGAGTAGTAGCCGTCAGCAGTAACTTTTAAGTAAGCCGAGTCGAGGTCTTTTCTGTCCTCTTCCTTGATGATAACTCTTCCTTCGCCGTCGGTTTTATATATAAGGTCGGAGTTAAGTTCGACGGTTGCACCCGATATCGGGTTGCCGTCCTTGTCCTGAACATAGAATACATACGCTCCGCCCTCCTCGGGAAACTTTTCAAAATACTTTTCGAGGAAGTAATCTACATCGTGAAGCGAAACCTTTGCGTTTGCACCCATTGACGAAACATCGTCAATTATGTTGTCAATGTACTTGTACGAACCGCCAAGCTTTGCATAGCAATGGTAAACAAACTTTTCATTCGGATTAAGTGTTGTTCTCTGCTTGTCCATTTCATATGAAGTGCCGTTTGCATCAACATATTCATCGCAGTAGGACTCGTTGAGTTTTTCCCACTTAAAGCCCTCAAGAGCAAAGTCACCCTTGTTTTCAACAATGATATTGTAGAACACTTTACCGCCGTAGTTATGATTTGCTGCCTCAATGTCAACATCAATTGTTGACGCATCGTGAACCTCAATCGGATTATCGGCTACGAATTTTGCGGAAATCGGTTCGTTGAAATATGAGAGCATTCCGAGGAAGTCGGCTGAGACATCATATGTACCAGCCTTGTCACCTCTGAGAATCCACTTGATTGTTTTCTGAGTCTGTCCCTTGATTTCATCAATATAGACAGAAGCCTTTGGTTCTGACGAATTTGTCTTTACAACGCTGAGGCCGTCAGGAACATTAAGTGTAACCGTGTTGTCAAGCAAGCTGAAATCACTTGACGCATGATTGATAATGTGAAGTGATACGCTGAAGAATTCTTTGAGATATGAGAACTCAACAGGAACATCAATATAAACGATTGTCGGATCTTCAAGACTTGATGAACCCGAACCTGAACCCGAACCTGAACTTCCGCCTGAACCGCTGATTACACAAGGAGTAAGTTTTCTTGTGCCTGATGATGTTTTCACATAAATCGGATCCGATTTTGCGGTTTTACCGTTCCAATAGATTACCGAATGAATCGGTTCACGCTCATAAACGAGAGTTACATTGATTTTTACAACATTTCTGTTTTCGGCGGCATTGATGTCGATGCCTGCCGCAACAATTTCATCAAATGTCATTTTGTGAATTTCAAATTCACCCGTAACAATCGGTTCGTTGACAAGAACGAGTGTTACACAAGTTTCCTTGCCTGTAACAGAAATATTCTGCTTAACGGGGAGGTAATCTTTTTTGTATGAAGATACAATGTGAGTACCAATCGGAGCTTCAAACACGGCAAGACCGTTTGAATCGGTAAATGCGTGCTGCTGTTCTTCCTCACCGAGATCGATATAAGCGTCTGTGTTTGGAAGAACATTGCCCTTTTCGTCTTTAAGCAATACATTGACTGTGCCGACAAGCTCTCTGCTTGTAACTGTAATTTCCTTTGTCAGCTTGGCTGTGTTGCCGTCACTGTCAGTTACGCTGACAGTAACTTTGTACTTGCCTGTCTTATCGAAAATATGGAGTGTTTTGCCCCTTTCGTTCTTTACAACGGCTGTGCCGTCACCAAAGTCAAAGCTGTAGCTTACAATTTCGGTATCATCTGTTGAGCCTGTTGCGTCAAACATATACTCACTGCCCACTACAACTGTTGACTGACAATCGAGTACGGGAACGGGAGCAATTATGCCCGACACCTTAACAAGTTTGCTTTCGGCACTTGATGAGTTTTTAGCCTTGTCAAAAGTCTCAATCTTGTAGATTACGCTCTTGTCGGAAACGGCAATTTCATTATCGTTGTAGGTGTATGAATTCTTTCCGCTTTCAGCCATTACGGAATCGTAAAGCACATATGACTTGTCATTTGCACGCTTTCTATATATATAGAAGTGAGAAAGATCATCTGCATCACAAGACCATGTAAGGTTGAAGATATTATCGTCTTTTTCAACAAGCTTTACATCCTTAATTTCGGGAGCATCCTTGTCAATTGTGTAGGTTGCGATTTTTTCATCAGCCTGATTGCCCGATGAATCGCTTGCCGTAACCTTGATTGTAACCTCTGTGCCGCTGTTAAGCTCATCAAGAGGGAGAGCAACCGTTGCGGTACAGTTATTCTTTGAGTTACCTGCAATTTCTTTGATTGTCTGATATGAACTGAAAAGTCCGTTTGTTTTATACTCAATTTTCAGGTTGCTGAGTTTTGCATTATCCGATGCGGCAACCGTGACGGAGTTGTTGTTATTACCTATTCTTGCGCCGTCAACAGGTGAGAGATCATAGATAACAGGCTTTTCGGTATCGTCCTTGACTTTGCATGATACAACCTCCGACTGTTTGCCGACATTGCCCGCAAGGTCAACAGCCTCAACCTTATAGTAGTAGGTAGCACTGAAATCTACATTTTCATCATATGTATTGACAGTCTTTACATTGTTTTTCAAAAGGGTAAATTCACCGTCAGCGCTGTTGCTCTTGTACACTCTGTAATAAGCAAAGCTGTTGTCGTCTGTAATTGCATTCCACGAAATGTTTACGAATGACGAACCTCCCTCTGTTTCACCCGATGATGCCGTAACACCTGTGGGCTGAATCGGAGCTGTTCTGTCAACAACATATTCGTAGCAGGTAAGGTCTTTATCCTCGGTCACATTGCAGTAGCTGTCATAAACCTTTGCCCTTACAAAAACAGAACCTTCCTCATAGTTTTTGAGGTCAAGTTTGCAGTCGAATGTGCATTTTGCAGACTCGCCTGTTGCCTTTATTTCGGAAACCGTTTTCCAGCTTTCCTTGTCTGTTGAAGTCTGGATTTCGATTGATTTTACTCTGTAATCATCTTCTGCTGTGAATCTGAGGTTGATTTCGGATTTGAAATAACCCGGATCGGGAGTAATTTTTGTTACCTTTGGACAAATTGTATCCTTCAAAGTTGTAACTGTAATTTCTTCCGAAGGAGTGCCTCGGTTTGAACGCTTGTCATAGCCGATTACACGGTAAACATAATCGTGTTCGGGAGTAAGACCGCTGAGGTTTACACCGAGGTTTGTGCTTGTTCTTGAAATGCTCTTCCATACTCCATCAGATTGTTTGCATTCAACAACGAAGTATGAAATATCATCGTCCGAAACATCGCTCCAAGAAAGTGTTGCCGTTGTGCCGTCAACTGCAATACACTTGACATTCTTGACCTGTTCGGGACCTTGATTGTCGCACATATATCTCTGTTTTGGAGAATAGGTGAAGTTTCCGACAGCGTCATAAATTTTTGCAACAACATACACAACGCCGTTCGGCATTACTGTCGTGTCGATGTTCTGCGAGTAAGAACTGCCGTTATGCTCGTCAATAAGAGTCCAGCTTTCAAGAGGAGCTTCGGGATCGGTTGAGTAGTAAAGCGCTGTTTTTGCAACGCCCACATTATCGTTGCCGACTACCGAGAACGGCTGTTTGCCGTAGATATAGTTGTTTGATGCAGGAGTCATCTTGATAAACTGCGGAGGGATTGTATCATTAATCAATCCTGCCGAAACGATGTCATATCTAAGACTTTCCTGACCGTAAGCGTCCGTACCTACGATATAGTAATAATAAGTTACATTTTCTTTAACTTTTTTATCATTATAGCTTGTTGTGTCACGATTTCTGATTTCGCTTAAAAGTTCAAAATCTGTTTCGTTTTCTGCTCGCTTGTAGATTCTGTAAATCTGAGTGTCATACTCAACGGAAATCTGCCACGAAAGCGAGATGTAGGTTTCCATAGGAGTTATGGTAACCTCGTCAATAGGTGCGGGGTGAGTTCTGTCAACATTCACCTTGATGTCTTTGTAGCTTTGACCGCCGTCCTTGTCTGTGAACACGAAACGGAGAGAATATTCGCCCGTTACAACATTTCTAAGCGACCAATAGCCTACATAGTCAACACCGTTTGACTGAACATTTGCATTGCAAGCAGACTTCCACTCCTTGCCGTCACGGCTGAACTGAAATTCGCCCTTACCGCCTGTTTTTGAAAGGTTGCTTTCCATTGTTGCGGTAAGCTTAATTTTGTTAAGACCGCCGATATCGGTTTTATTGTTCGGGAGGGTAATGCTCTTTACGGAAGTGCAGGCAGGGGTTACGCTGACAGTTTTTTCCTCTGAGATGACGCCCTCTTTGTCAACGGCAACAACACCGTAAACATACTCTTCACCGCTCTTAAGGTTGATGTCGGTGTAGGTCTGATCTGTCGTTTCATCATACTTTGCACCGTTTTTATAGATTATGTAGTGATCAATAGCGTCATAACCGTTCGGCTTTTTCCATGACATTGTAACGCTGTTGCTTGAAACAGCCGACGCCTTGAGGTCAACAACATAATAATTGTCATGAATAAACTTGATGTCAACATTGCTCATACCCTTAGCATACTCATGACCGTATGTGTCTTCGTAGCAATATACGGTGAGGTTGCTGTAACCTGTGAAAGCTGATACATTAATACTCTTTAAACCTTTACCGAGTACTAATTGTTTAAGTTTGTTATTATTATAGAAAGCATAACGTCCAATAGTTTCAACATCGTTTCCGATATTTACAGTTTCAAAGGCGGACTGCTGAAAAGCATAGCTGTTAATTGTTTTGACACCTGTACCAAGTGTTACCGATTTGAGGGCATAAATACAATAAAACGCATAGGAATCAATAACAAGACCGTTACCCGTTATATTGAGTTCAGTAATTGCAAAGCAATTATAGAAAGCCTTACTTCCAATTGATTTCAGATTGTCACCCGTAAATTCAATGGTTTTAAGCATTCCGTGCCCATAAAATGCATAATCGCCAATTGTCTCTAATCCTGATCCAAATTTAACTCTCTTGAGAATACTTTCTATATACGAACCAGATGTTCCGTTACTCAGGCGCGAAAAAGCACCTTCACCGATACTTTCAAGACTGTCAGGAAATTCTAAACTTTCAAGTGATTTACATGCCGTAAAAGCTTCATCTCCGATTGATTTTACCGCATTACCAAAGTTAACCTCTGTTAATGCAGGACAATTGTTGAATGCATAAGCACCGATTGCTTTTTGTACGGTATCACTGTCCTCAAAAACAACCGTTTCAAGTGATTTACAGTTTCTGAATGCACCTGTACCAATAGATTTAACATTTTCTCCGATTGTTACTTTTGTAATGTTTGGAGAATTGTCAAACGCATAATTAGCAATACTTGTAACCGTGTCGGGAACTGCAAATTCCCCCGATTTGCTCTTAGGATACAAAACAATTGATGTTTTTTCCTTGTTGAGCAACGCACCGTCAACACTTGAATAATT
>NZ_JBBMFQ010000006.1:0-137796 GCF_040095935.1 Ruminococcoides intestinale
TTCCTCCATAGCTCAGTCGGTAGAGCGCATGACTGTTAATCATGATGTCACTGGTTCGAGCCCAGTTGGGGGAGCCACTACAGAGTAGTCTTTTGACTACTCTGTTTTTTTATCGGCTCAATGTCAATAGTTGGGGTAACCCGAAAAAACAAAATATATGAGAATTACAAGCGGCAACGAATTAAGCTGTCGCTTGTTTTGTTGTTAAAATGCAAACCATACTATTTAATTTTGCATTGAATTTAATTGAGAGGTGCTATATAATTAATATCAGAGTAATAAAACATTAAAATTCTGAATTTAAAGGGTGATTATTATGCCGTTGCAGATTGTTCGGAATGATATAACTAAGATGAAATGTGACGCAATTGTTAATGCGGCAAACAGTTCGTTGCTTGGCGGAGGCGGTGTTGACGGTGCGATTCACCGTGCGGCGGGGCACGAATTGCTTAATGAATGCAGAAAACTTGGCGGTTGCAGAACGGGTGAGGCGAAAATTACGGGTGCGTACAAACTGCCCTGCAAGTATGTTATTCACACGGTCGGCCCTGTATGGCAAGGCGGAAATTATCATGAGGAAGAACTGCTTTCGTCATGTTATCGTAACTCGTTGCAGCTTGCAAAGACTTATGAATGCGAATCGGTTGCCTTTCCTTTGATTTCATCGGGTGTTTACGGCTATCCGAAAGAACAGGCATTACAGGTGGCAATCAACGAAATCTGTAAATTTCTTGCAGACAACGATATGCTCGTTTATATTGTTGTGTTTGACAAAGACGGATTCCGTGTCAGCAAAAAGCTTGTTCGTGATATTGCCGAATACATTGACGAACACTATGTTGAAACGAACTATTCCGACAACCGCAGTCGTGGATTATCCCGTCTTTTAAGACAGCCGGAGACTTATCCAATGCAAACCGCAGCTTTGAATTTAGCTGATGTTGTAAATCAGCTTGATGAAAGCTTTTCTCAGATGCTTTTGCGTAAAATTGACGAAAAAGGTCTTACGGATTCTCAGTGTTATAAAAAGGCGAATGTTGACCGCAAGCTGTTTTCTAAAATAAGAAACAATGTCAACTATAAACCTAAGAAAACTACCGCAATTGCCTTTGCCGTTGCACTTGAACTGTCGCTTGATGAAACTAAAGAAATGCTCCAAAAGGCCGGCTATGCACTTTCGCACTCGAATAAATTTGATGTTATCATTGAATATTTTATTCAAAAGGGCGAGTATGATATTTTTACTGTAAACGAGGCTTTATTTGAATTTGACCAAGTTTTGTTGGGTCAGTAAATGTCGCATTTCAGGCGACCATATGTTATCCCGAAAGTTATATGATTAAGTCAAGATAAAAAACTTAATTACTTTTGGAGGTAACAACTATGAAAAACAACATTACAGAGTTGGTATTCATTCTTGACATAAGCGGTTCAATGTCAGGACTTGAACAGGACACAATCGGCGGATTTAATTCGCTTATTGAAAAGCAACGCAGACAGAACGGCAAGTGCTATGTTTCAACCGTATTGTTTGATCACGAAACCGAGGTTCTTCACGACAGGGTTGAATTGTCTGAAATTTCAAAAATGACTGAAAACGATTATACGGTTCGTGGCTCAACTGCACTCATTGACGCTATCGGCGGTGCAATTCATCACATTGGCAACATTCATAAGTATGCAAGAGAAGAAGATGTTCCCGAACACACCTTGTTTGTGATAATGACCGACGGAATGGAGAACGCAAGCCGTATCTATTCAAGCAATAAGGTCAAGAAAATGATTGAGCGTCAGAAAAATCGCTACGGCTGGGAATTTCTTTTTATCGGAGCTAACATTGATTCTGTTGAAACCGCTAAGCATTTTGGAATCAATTCCGACCGCTCCGTTAATTATCACGCTGACGGTCAGGGTACAGCTGTTGTTTTTGACGCAGTATCGAAAACCGTGTGCAATTTCAGAAAAAGCAGACCGCTTTCATCGTCTTGGAGTGATGAGATAGACAAGGACTACGAAAGCAGAAAATAAGAGGCAAATTAGTTTTAATTTCTGCATTTATACCATAAACAAAAGACCTATATTTACTTTAGAATAAGTAAATATAGGTCAAATTTATTGAAGTCACATTGGAAAGAATCAATCTTTTTATACTTGAAATTACTTTTAATGCATTTTGGCATTTTTGTGAGTTCATTTTTTACAAACCAAATTTTATGATTTGGGTCAACTTTGTCTGCAATTTCATTTTTGTTTATATATTCAACATTTTCAAATGCCTCAAACCAGTTTTCTTTGTAGGTGCAAAGGTGGGTGTTGTTCGGATAATAATACGACATAATTCCGAATGCACTGTCGCAGTAAACAAAAGTGTCTGATTCTGACTGTTGAGAACTGAATCTTTCACGAAAATTTGTCATTGACGGATTATATTCAAACAATCCTGTTGCAACAAGACAGCCGATATTTACAACGCAAAGCAGGGTGCATATTACTTTGCTCGGCTTTGGTTTTATATCTTTTACGCCGAAAGCAACGAGAATTGCAAAGATACCGAGAATTACAACGCTGTATCTTGCAATGTAAAACGGGCGTATAAAAACGGTTACGAACAACCCGATTATTTGAATCCCCATAACGCAGACATCTGCGAAAATTACACACAATTTTCGGTTGCTCTTTTTCATAAGAACAAGTGCAGATACTGCTATGCCCGATATGAATACAATTACAGACAACGGTTCAACTCCGCTGAGCCAAAAATTACTTGAGGCTGATTTTGTTTGATTTAAAAGAGGAATTATCCAAAATGAATATCCTGCCACCATAATAAGGTCTGCAATAATAACACGCTTGAACAAATTTCTGTCTTTAATGAGCAGATATATATTTGCAAAAGCAAAGATAATTGCAACTGCAAGAAGTGCGTAGATGTGATTGTATGCAGCCCCAAGTCCTGCTATAGCAAATAAAATGCAGTGATGAAACTTTTTGTTTGCTATAAAAAGCAGGGACTCAATAAAGCATAATGTAACAAAAAATATGCTCCATGAGTATGACCTTTGCTGAACGCTGAAATAGAGCATCATTGGCACAGCTCCGACAGTCAGCATATAAATTATTGATGTTTTACTGCCGTAGTGCTTTTTTATGATTGTGCATCCCAAAAACAGCGTTGCAATGTAACCGATTGCCGAAAATATTTTTGTTGCTGTTATTGAGTATCCAAAGATGCAACAAAATGTTTTCAGCGACAAAAAATACAGCGGTGGGTGCATATCGGATTTCAGAATATTGATTATGTCTGAATAATTGTGCTGAATCAGCGACAGCGTGTACGCCTCGTCAAACCATATATTGTCATTAAATATAAGTGTCAGGGAAAACAATGACAAAACGGCAAATATGATATATACCGTATGATTTGCTCTGACTTTTAATTTGTGCATCATAATATCTCCGTTTCTGAGTTTATAGGATAATTTTACCATTACAGGGCTATAAATTCAAGATTAACGGAAAACGGTCTGTCTGTGATAAGTGTTTTACACACCTGAAAAGGGCGCTGACCGGTAGCATGGGCTTATAGCCCTAGAGCAAACCACCCGTTGGACGGGTGGTTTTTATTGCATAATTATATTGTCTTTGAAAAATTCCTCAATAAAATTCTTCATTTTCTTATATTGTCGATTAAGCTTTGTGAATATTAAAATCCACACACCTGCAAACAGTAATATCGGAACAATTGAGAATATCAGCGATGCTAAGTTTTCATTACAAAAATAATCGTATATTGAAAGACCTGCCAAAAACAGCACGAAAATCATAAAAGGTATCGGTAAAAGCAGATATTTCAATGATTTCATTTTTAATGTCAGAACCGAGCCGTTTGCTGAGTTTTCAACAGTTCCGTCAAAATCGGGAGATTGGTTGTCAGGTCCGCCAAATGGGTGATTTTTTGAAAGATGAATTGTGAATTTGTTCGCAAAAAAATTGCCTGCAATTTTTGGTGTATCGGGTTTTGTATTGCCCAAAGCCTTTATTCTTAAAGCGTTAGAAACCTGATTGGCAGAAATGTTCATTTTGTAGGAAAATGATTTAATGCAGTTGAACATAACAATTCTCCTTTAAATTACTGTTCTTTCAGAACACCGTTGCGGTAGGCGCAGAGGAGCATTGAAAGTCCTTCAATGCGGTTACGGATTGTCTGACCGTCATCGGTTTGTGCAACACGGATTCGGTTTTCCGAGGTGTCAAAAACTTTTGTTGTTGAGAGAATGTCCTTGTTTGATTTGATTGCGTTGTCAATTCCCGCAAAGGGTTCGTGGGTGACAATTCGCATACCGTAGGAATTATAGACAAGAGTGTAGCCCGCCGTGCCTGTTTTGTCCTGATATGCTCTGCAAAATCCGCCGTCAATCACAATCAGCTTGCCGTTAGCCTTTATCGGACTTTCGCCCTTTTTGCGGATAACGGGAACATGACCGTTGATTATGTGACCGTGATTTTCCGAAAGACCGAATTCTTTCAAAATCTTCACGCAGGCGTCTTCATCGTGATAGAGCGTGTAGTAATGGTTGCGTGTTTCCGTGTGAGTTTCGGAATCGTCAATAAAGAAACGCTCAAACGAACACATCTTTTCTCTGCCGAAAAGCGGTGAATGTTTTCCGCACCAGAGATACCACATATAGTCGTTGCCTTTTTGCCTTTCGGGAGAATTTTCGGGGGCAGAGTGTCCCTGACGAACAATCTTTTCAAGCTCATCAAGCAATGCTTTTCCCGAAAGCACACAGTTGCCCGTGTCAAATTCCATAAAACTGCCGTCCTTATTCATCGGAATACAGCCGTGGAGCAAAAGATTGTTGTTGCAACACTTGTACATTCCGCCCTTGGCAAACAGAAAATCAATGTGTCTTTTCAGCTTTTCACTTGCCATAAAGGCATTTTTAAGCTGTTCCATAACCCGTTTTTCCGTCTTTGTCAGTTCATATGGATAGTCATGGTCAACTGTGGGGAAGAAGGTGTCGGAAATCGGATACTTCTTTTCGCCGACAGTTACGGTCGCATTTTCAAAATCAATCTTGTCAAGCAATCGCCTGTCGCTCATATTAAAGTTAGGATTGCGGCTGACAAGCTGACCTTCAAGCTTAAAGAGAATAACGGCAATCGCCTTGTGCATATCGGCAACAAGCAACGGATCGTTTGAGGTGTAGGGCGAATCCGCAAAAGGACCTTTCGGCATAAAGCGTTCAACATTTCCGCCGCCGTAAACATCCTTTGCAAAAAGCGAGAGGTCACGCAGACTTATTCCGTAGCCGACCTCGATTGTGTCAAGATTGCCGTATGAAAATGCGTTGTTAAGTGCAGCGGCAATGCAAGCCATACTGCCCGATGCCGCACCCATCCAAAGAATATCGTGATTGCCCCACTGAATGTCAACACCGTGGTGCATCATAAGGTCGTCAAGCACAATGTCAGGTCTTGCACCTCTATCGAAAATGTCGCCGACAATGTGGAGCTTGTCAACAATAAGTCTTTTTATCGTGTCACAAAGCGAGAGTATGAAAACATCGGCTTGTCCTGCCTCAATAATTGTGTGCAGAATATTTTCGTGGTAGGTTTCACGGTCTTTTTTGCCGGAATCACCGAACATAAGCTCCTCAATGATGTAGGCATAATGCTTTGGCAGAGTTTTACGAACCTTGCTTCGTGTGTATTTTGAAGAAATGTGTCGGCAGATTGCAAGCAATCTTATGAGTGTTAATCTGTACCATTCTTCAATGTCGGTTATTTCGCTTTTGTAAACACTGAGTTTTTCCTTTGGATAATAAATCAGCGTTGCAAGCTCGGCACGCTGTTCGGATGTGAGAGTATTTGAAAAAAGGTCGTCAATCTTTTCTCTGATTGAACCCGATGCGTTGTTGAGAATATGTCTGAATGCCTCATGCTCACCATGAATATCGGAAAGAAAATGTTCGGTACCTTTTGGCAAATCAAGGATTGCGTGAAGATTAATCATCTCTGCCGCCGCCGACTGAATGTTCGGATATTGCTCCGAAAGTGCCTCAAGATAGAGAATATTTTCCTGCATTTGCTTTTCATCGTAATGTTTCATCAAGTCCGCCTCCGAAAAAACTTTTACTGAAATCAGTGTATCACAACGCAAAAATTATATCAATATTATTGCAAAAGATTTTGCGGAATTTTCTGCAAAAACAAAACACCCGATTTCCGTTTTGGTCGGAAATCGGGTATGAAATGTGAGAATGTATGTGTGATTTATGTAAAGGAGCGTACAATGCTCCTGCGGACGCCCAATGAGCGCCCTTACTGAATTGCGGAAATCGGTAAATTTACATAATTGAGCAGACAAGGTCTGTGTATTCGGACGGATTTTCAAGCGGAAGTCCTGCGATTAGAAGTGCCTGGCTGTAGAGAACCTCGGCATACTTCTTTGCTCTGTCAACATCGCTCTTGATAAATTCTTCCATCTTCTTAACGGCAGGATGTGAAAGGTTAAGCTCAAGCACACGCTGAGCCTTCATATTTGCATCAGGCTGAACTGAGTTAAAATACTTTTCCATTTCAAATGAAATGCCGCCCTTTGCCGTAAGGCAAACAGGATGTGAAACAAGTTTCTTTGATGCGGTAACCTCTGCAACCTTGTCACCGAGTGTTTCCTTAACAAATGTAAGAAGTGCGTCCTTGTTTTCTTCATCCTCTTTATTTTCCTCGGTTTCAATGCCGAGGTCATCGTTCATTGCCGAACAGAATTTCTTTTCCTTATATGTCATGAGTGACTGTAGAGTAAACTCGTCAATCTCCTCTGTGCAGTAAAGAATTTCGTAACCCTTTGAGCGGATAAGCTCTGTCTGCGGAAGTGTGTCGATTGCAGCGGCATTTTCGCCTGTTGCAAAGTAGATGAACTTCTGGTCTTCTTTCATTCTGTCAACATATTCCGAAAGCGTAACAAGCTTTTTCTCGCTTGAAGAATAGAACATAATAAGGTCCTGAAGTTCTTCCTTGTGCATACCGTAGTCCGAAACAACACCGTATTTAAGCTGTCTGCCGAATGCGTTGAAGAATTTTTCGTAATTCTCACGGTCATTCTGAAGCATTGAAGTAAGCTCGTTTTTAATCTTCTTTTCAATGTTCTGAGCAATTGTAATGAGGTGACGGTCATGCTGGAGCATTTCTCTTGAAATGTTGAGCGAAAGGTCTGCGCTGTCAACAATACCCTTTACAAAACGGAAGTGCTCGGGCAAAAGCTCTTCGCAGTTATCCATAATAAGCACACCGCTTGAATAAAGCTGAAGTCCCTTTTTGTATTCCTTTGTGTAGTAGTCATAAGGAGCAACAGACGGAATAAAGAGCAATGCCTTGTAGGTTACAACACCTTCAACAGAAGTTACGATAGTTTTAAGTGGCTTGTCCATAGCCATAAATTTTTCGCTGTAGAACTTGTCGTATTCTTCCTGAGTAACATCTTTCTTTCTTCTCTGCCAAAGAGGAATCATGCTGTTGAGTGTTACGGTTTCCGTATAATCCTCATATTCGGGCTTGTCGCTGTCCTTGGTTTCTTCCTTAACTCTGCTCTTTGTCATATCCATAACAATCGGGTAGCGGATGTAGTCGGAATACTTCTTGACAAGTCCCTGTATTCTGTACTGCTCAAGAAATTCGTCATAGTTTTCATCGTCTGTGTTATCCTTGATTTCAAGAATAATCTCTGTGCCGGCATTTTCCTTTTCAATCTCGCTGATTGTGTAGCCGTCTGCACCGCTTGACTGCCAGCAATATGCCGTATCCTCGCCGTACTTCTTTGTGTTTACGGTAATCTTCTTTGCAACCATAAATGCCGAGTAGAAACCAACACCGAACTGACCGATAATGTCAATGTCGTCCTGCTTTTCTTCCATGCTCTGCTTGAATTTGAGTGAGCCTGAGGATGCGATTGTGCCGAGGTTGTTTTCAAGGTCATCCTTGTTCATGCCGATACCGTTATCCGTGATTGTAAGAGTACGGCTTTCTTTGTCGGGCTTTAAAACGATTTTGAAATCGCCTCTGTCAAGACCGACCTTGTCATCGGTAAGAGAAATGAAGCAAAGCTTGTCGATAGCGTCGCTTGCATTTGAAATAATCTCACGAAGAAAAATTTCTTTGTGAGTATAAATTGAGTTAATCATAAGGTCGAGAAGTCTTTTTGACTCTGATTTAAACTGTTTCTTTGCCATAAAAATCTTCCTTTTCATAATAATACATAAATTAAGAAGCCTTGTTCAAAACCGCAATTTGCATAGCTTTTCACACAAGCCTCTCATTAAACTATAATTATACTACAAAAGGTCAACTGTTTCAATATATAAAAAGTCCGAATGTGTCATATAGGGCGAATTTTGGTTAAATTTGTCATTGCAATGGCGGCGTTTTCGTTTTATAATCTACTTAATAACTGCATTGAAAAAGAAAGGAGAATTAAATGACATATTCAGACGGTACAAACAGCGGATTTTCAAGAAGAAATCACTATGTGGGACAGCCTGCCGTAAAAGTCGGAACTTCAAATTTTGACTACTACAGAAAGCCTGAAAAAAGTCATGGCTTTGCAAAGAGAGTCGCATTTTTTGCGTACTTTCCGCTTTTGATTCTATGGCTTGAAACCGACCTTAAAATTGCGTCGGGATTTGATGTGCTCGGCGGTTTTGCTTTCACATTCCTGTTCACAATCGTGCTTTCGGCGGTACTTGTTTTGTTGTGTTCTTTTTCAAAACGCAGAGGGGTAAACAGAGGGATTGCAACCGTACTCACGGCTGTGCTGACGATATGGTACGGTGTGCAGATGATATACTATAATGTTTTCGGCACAATGGTTGTTGTAAGCAGCGTTACAAACGGCGGTGCAGGGCAGGCATTCAATTCAATTGATATGATTATGACTGCGATAACAAGCAGAATCGTGTTTGTTGTTTTACTTTTTGTTCCGCTTGCTTTCTTTATAATTTTCGGCGGAAAGCTGTTTGACTTTTCAAAAGTAAAGTTAAAGGGTAAGCTGATTGTACTTTTGATTGCGGTAGTTTTTCAGATCGGAACTGTCCTTGCGGTAGGCATTGACCGTGATTCTTCCGACACAAAGAGCAACTACAATCTTTATTACGGTGAATTGCAACAGGTTGCCGTGTGTGAACGCTACGGACTTTACACAATGCAAAGGCTTGACATCAGCCGCCTTATGTTCGGTTACAAAGCGAATATACGCACAAACAGCAAGCCGAAAAATAAAGAATCGACTGCCGATGAAATTACAAAAACAGAGCAGAAAGCTCAGATTATGAGTGCTGATTTTTCAAAGCTTACAAAGAATACAAATAATGATGAGTTAAAGTCGCTTTATGAATATTTTGACAGCGAAGAACCGAGCTATACCAACGAATACACGGGTATGTTCAAGGGCTACAACATAATTTTCATTACAGCCGAAAGCTTTTCGCAGTATGCAATTGACAAGGATCTGACTCCTACGCTCTACAAAATGTATAACGAGGGATTCCAATTTGAAAATTACTATTCGCCTGCGTGGGGTGTAAGCACAACTGACGGTGAATATGCAAATCTTACAGGCTTGATTCCAAAATCCGGTGTGTGGAGCTTTTCAAAGTCAGCCGAAAATAATGTCAGCTTCCCGTTCACTCTCGGTGAGCAGAGCAGAAAACTTGGTTACAAAACAGTTAACGCTTACCACAATCACACCTATGATTACTACGACAGGGACAAGTACCTTACAAATATCGGCTATGACTATTCTGCAATCGGAAAAGGTCTTGACCTCGGTGAAAATGTGTGGCCGAATTCCGACCTCAAGATGATGCAGAAAACTGTTGACGATTACATAAATTCCGACAGCTTCAGCGTTTATTATATGACGGTCAGCGGTCACGGCGGATATTCATACAACACCATGAGCGAACGCAACGCAGACCTTGTAAAAGACCTGAAATACAGCGATGAGGTCAAGGGCTATCTTGCCGCAAACATTGAGCTTGACAAGGCAATGGAATATCTTCTTGCAAGACTTGAAAAAGCAGGCAAGCTTGACAACACCCTTATTTGCCTTACGGACGACCATTATCCGTATTCGCTTGATGAATTTGACGGTGTGTCCGAACTTGCGGGTCACAAGGTTGACACAACCTTTGAACAGTACAAAAATGCATGGCTGTTGTGGAGCGGTTCAATGAAAGAGCCCGTCAAGGTTGACACATACTGTTCAAGCCTTGATATTCTGCCCACGATTTCAAATATGCTCGGTCTTGAATATGACAGCAGAATGTTGGCAGGTACGGATGTTTTCGGAAACAAAGAACCGTTCGTTGTGTTTGCCGACAGAAGCTGGATTTCCCAGAACGGAAAATACAATGCGTCAACAGGCGAATACACCGCTTTCAAGGGCGCAAAGGGCAAGGATGATATTGACGAACTCAATGACAGATGCAACAACCTCTTTACCGTTTCAAGAATGATTCTCGACAACAATGTTTATGCCGAGGTTTTCGGTGATACCCATGTTACGGGAAAGTAGTTTAATGCTCAAATTTGCATTGACTGCAAGGCGAAAATAAAGTAAAATAGAACATGACAAATCCATACGGCGACAGTCAGTTTTGACTGCTGCCGTATTCTGTATATTAAATAAATAATCCAAAACAAAAATTGAGATGATTCTTTGAAAATATATAAAACTGCCTTAGTTTGTTTAATGACCTGTGCGGTTGCATTTTTCGGCTGTTCGTGTTCATTGCTTGAGGATGATAACAACGAATCGAGTGTACCTGTAACTACTTCCGAAAAAAGCAGTACAAGTGTAAAAACAACATCTAAACCTAAACCGACAGAGCCGTGTGTGTATAATGAACCAAAAACAGATTATGCCTATAGCACACTTACTGATGATTATGTGAAAAAGCTGTACAATCAAATAAGTGATAATATTGATTCCGAATATGAACCGTCATTTTACGCTGAAGGGAATCTTAGTGAATATCAAATGACACAGGCTGTGGAAGCGTATAAAAATGACCACCCTGAAGTGTTCTGGCTTAAAAGTTACTATGAATACGAAAATTATGATTATGAAACAGGAATTTGGCTTACATATACTATGAGCGGTGATAAACTTGTTACTGCAAAAAAAGAGTTTAATACTGCAGTTGATACTATTTCCCAAAGTGTCCCTTATGGCACTGAATGTGAAAGAGAAGAATATATACATAATTATATAATTAATAATTGTGATTATGATGAGGAAGCGGCTGAATCTGAGGAGGTTCAGGGCAATGAAAACGATGCCTATGGTGTGTTTGTTGATGGTAAGGCAGTATGTGAGGGTTACTCAAAGGCATTTCAGATTTTGTGTAATAAGGCTGATATTGATTGCATACAACTTATGGGAATCGTTGACTCAGACAATCATGTATGGAATTGCGTGAAGATTGGCGGAGATTGGTATCAGATTGATGTTACTTGGGACGATGTTGATGATTTTATTTATGATTCACATGAGTACTTTAATCTTACCGACAGTCTTATGTATGAGGAGCACACGCTGTCTCCAAAATACTCGGAGATTGATGCAGAATCTTTTTTGAATTTGGAATCTTGGTGTAACTTCTATGTTCCAAAATGTACTGCTGAGAAATACAATTATCACAACTATTGTTATAATTATAAATATCCTACAGTATCTAATCTTGATGATTCCGATAATGTCAGCACAGCAATTGCAAAAGCGGCAAAGAACGGAGAAGAGTATTTCGTAGTTATAGTAGATGAAAATGTAAATTACGATGATGTGTATGATGAGGTGCGGAATGGATATATGTATGATTGGCTTACAAAGGCTAACCAAATTAACTCTGATTCACCAAAGTTGAATGATACTTGCAATATGCTTTATGATGAAAAGTCTAATTTGATAACATTTCAACTTGAATATATTAATTAAATGCTGCATGATTGATTATAACATTGACTGCAAGGCGAAAATAAAGTAAAATAGAACATGACAAATCCATACGGCGACAGTCAACTTTGGCTGCTGCCGTATTCCGTATACGGAATAAATAGTTTAAAATAAAATTGAGATGATTCTTTGAAAATATATAAAACTGCCTTAGTTTGTTTAATGACTTGTGCGGTTGCATTTTTCGGCTGTTCATGTTCGTTGACGGATGATTCCGAAAGCAGTGAACCAAAGAGAAGCTCTATCATAGAAAAATCCGTTACAACTCCGAGCGCACAAGATGTTGAAAACGACAAGGATTATGCAGATGTAAAAACCGATTATGCCTACGAGACGCTTACCGATGATTATGTAAAAGAACTGTATATGAGAATTGCAAAGAGCGTTGACACAGTGTATGCACCGAACATTACAACAACAGGCTCGCTTTCCGATTATCAGATTACACAAGCTGTTGAGGCATACAAAAACGACCACCCCGAAACTTTTTGGCTCAAGGGGTCAAGTCTTTTTGTTCCGTATGGTGACACAACAAGCGTAAAGCTTGATTATACTGTTCAAAATGATAAGCTTATAGCCGCCAAGAAAAAATTTGATACTGCCGTTACTTCTGCTTTGAAAAAACTACCTTCGGGAAATGATTTTGAAAGAGAAGAATACATTAACAACTATATAATTGAAAACTGCAAATATGATGATGCGGCGGCACAGACAGAGAATATTGAGGGCAACGAGAACGATTCCTACGGCGCCTTGGTTGACGGTAAAGCCGTGTGTGAGGGTTACGCAAGAGCCTTTCAGCTTTTGTGCAACAAGGCGAATATTGACTGCGTATTACTTTCGGGAACAGCCGATTCAGACAATCACGCATGGAACGGTGTAAAAATCAGCGGCGATTGGTACCAAATTGATGTTACATGGAATGATACCGACGGCGAAAATAATTATGCGGAAAACGATTATTTTAACCTAACCGATGACCTTATGTTCAAGGATCATAAGCTGTCATATAAGTATTCCGAGCTTAATTCACAAACTTATTTGAGCGTTGCTACATGGTGCAATTTTTATGTTCCAAAGTGTACGGCTGAAAAGTACAACTATTTTAACTATAAGTACCCGACTGTTTCGGATCCAGATAATGCCGATGATGTAAGCCAAGCTATTGCAAATGCTGCAAAAAACGGAGATGAATATTTCAGCATTGTTGTTGATAAGAACACCGATTTCAATTATATGTATGACAGGATGATGAATGACGGCTATCTTTATAACTGGGTTTCAGAGGCTAATGAGATTAACGGTTATTCACCAAGGCTTGCGGAAAGCTGTTATGTTTATCGCAAGGATGAGTTAGGTGTGCTGACTGTTGAACTTGAATATGTTGATTAACAGCGATGTGATGAGATGTTCACTTTTGTCCGCAATGCAGGGACACTCCGATTGGAAATTGATTTGTTATGAATTGATTTTATATAAATAAAGCTAACCAAAGGAATGATATTATGAAAAAGTATGATGTTCAGAAGTTTGAACTTTTGTCAAACGAACAGATTGCAGACGGCATTTTTGATATGAGGGTAAAAAATGACGAGCTTGCTCCGCTTGCAAAGTGTGGACAGTTTGCCCATGTTTATGTGCCTTCAAAAACTCTGCGCAGACCTATTTCGGTTTGTGACAGCGAAAACGGTGTTCTCCGCCTTGTTTATCAGGTAAAGGGTGAGGGAACAAAAATTATGTCCGAGATGAAAAATGGCGAAAGCGTTGATATTCTCGCTCCTCTCGGCAACGGCTTTAAGATTGAAAAAGGCAAGCGTTATTGCCTTATCGGCGGCGGTATAGGCGTTCCTCCGATGCTCTACACAGCAAAGCAGTGTGAAAATCCGCTTGTTATCACAGGCTTTAGAAACAAAGACCTTATTATTCTTCAGGACGATTTCAAGAAAGCCGGTGCAGAACTTGTGCTGACAACAGATGACGGAAGTGCGGGAATCCACGGCTTTGTAACAGATGTTCTCAAAGAAAAAATCTCAGAGGTTGACGAGGTTTGTGCATGCGGTCCTACCCCGATGCTCAAGGCTATTGCCGATGTTTGCAAAGAGGCAGGAAAGCCGTGTCAGATTTCTCTTGAGGAGAGAATGGCCTGCGGAATGGGCGCATGCCTTGTGTGCGCAGTAAAGGTAAGAAAAAACGGTGAAGAAATTATGCAGCATGTCTGCAAAAACGGCCCCGTATTCAATGCTGAGGAGGTAGTTTTCAATGGCTGATTTATCTGTAAAAGTTTGCGGAGTGGAATTTAACAATCCTCTCATTGCCGCATCGGGAACATTCGGTTTCGGTATGGAATATTCAGAGCTTTATCCCCTTGAAAAGCTCGGCGGTATTTCATGCAAGGGTATCACACTTACCCGCCGTGACGGCAACCCTGTTCCGAGAGTAGCCGAAACTCCTTCAGGCATTTTGAATGCAGTAGGACTTCAAAACCCCGGTGTTGATGTTTTTATCAATGAGGATTTGCCGTGGCTCAAAAAGCAGAATACGGTTATCATTGCAAACATTGCCGGCAACACTCCCGAAGATTATTGTGCAATGGCTGAAAAACTCAGCGAAACCGATGTTGATATGATTGAGCTCAACATCTCATGCCCTAATGTCAAGAGCGGCGGAGTACAGTTCGGCACAAGCTGTGAATCCGTAGGTGCAATTACTGCGGCTGTCAAAAAGTATTGCAAAAAACCGCTTATCGTAAAGCTCAGCCCAAATGTTACCGACATTGCATCAATCGCACAGTCGGCAGAGGCAAACGGTGCAGACGCAATTTCAATGATTAACACGCTCACAGGTATGCGTATCGACATCAACTCACGCAGACCGATTATCCGCAACAACACAGGCGGAATGAGCGGCCCTGCAGTTTTCCCTGTTGCAGTAAGAATGGTTTGGCAGGTTGCAAACGCAGTTAAAATTCCGATTATCGGTATGGGCGGTATCTCAAGCTGGCAGGATGCAATCGAGATGATGATGGCAGGCGCAACCGCACTTCAAATCGGTACTGTCCTTTTTACGGATCCGTATGCGCCTATTAAGATTGCCGACGGTATGAACGAATGGCTCGACAAAAACGGAATCAAGAGCGTTTCGGAAATCACAGGCACAGTTAAGCCTTGGTAATTTTGCGGAATAAAAAATAATTTAAAGTCCATAATAACCCTATCGGAGGGATATTATGGACTTTTTGCGTGCATTAATAACGGCGCCCGTTTCAATTACAGTATTGTTCCTGCTGTCAAAGTTTATCGGCAACAAGCAGATGTCAAGCCTTAATCTTTTTGACTACATCAACGGAATCACAATCGGTTCAATCGCAGCGGAGATGGCGACAACCGAAATGTCAGACTTTTGGGCGTGTCTTGTGGCACTCATTGTTTATGTAATAATTGTTATGCTTTGTTCGTGGCTTTCGCAAAAATCAACAATGTTACGAAGATTTTTAACAGGCAAGTCTATTGTGATTTTCGACAGAGGAAAGTTGTACAAAAAGAATTTTTCGGTTGCAAAAATTGATATAAACGAATTTCTTACACGAATGCGTGAAAAGGGATATTTCAGTCTTGATGATGTCGAAACGGTTTTTCTTGAACAGAACGGCGATTTGTCGGTTCTGCCAAAGGACAAAAAGCGCCCTGCAACTCCGGATGATTTAAAAATCATTGTTCACCAAACCAGACCCGAGTCTGTGGTTATTACGGACGGAAAAATTCTTGAGAAAAATCTTGCCGAATCGGGCTATAATCTTGAATGGCTCAAAAAACAGCTTGACAACAACCGCAAACGGCTCAAAGATGTTTTTCTCGGTGTGTGTGATGATACGGGAAACCTCAAGATTTACCAAGACGAAAAGTCTGAAAGCAAGAATGACATTTTTGACTGATAAAGCGTAAAAGAATAAAATTTGCACCTTTACAGGCTCGTAAAGGTGCTTTTTTAATGTGCAAAAATAAATTTTACCATTGCAATAATCAAAATTAATGTTATACTAAAATTGCAAGTGCGTGTCGGCAAGATTTTGCAGAACGCTTTGAAAAAAATCGGAAAATTTTAATAAAGAAGGAAGTGCTTTAATGATTAAAAAGTTTACATCGGGCAACCCGATTGATACGCAGGCTGTTGTTGAAAAATTTAATGCTCTGCCTATTGCGGAATTTCCGCTCGGCGGCAAGTTTGAGAACGGAAATTTTGTCTTTGAATTTGATATGGCAGACAGCGACATCGTCTACGGTCTCGGCGAAGCTCCGAGAGGAATCAACAAGCGTGGTTGGGTGTATAACAGTTTTTGCAGTGATGACCCGTTCCACACCGAAACAAAGTCATCCCTCTATGCCGCTCACAATTTCCTTATGTTCAGCGGTTCAAAAACTTTTGGTATTTTTATCGACTTCCCGTCAAAAATCCGTTGGGACATCGGCTACACAACCACAAACAAAACCGTTATCACAATTGACGGCACGGATTTTGATATTTATTACATTGACGGCACAAAGCCGCTTGAAATCGTAAAAGAGTTCAGAAAATCAATCGGCACAAGCTATGTTCCGCCGTTTTGGGCATTCGGCTATCAGCAGAGCCGTTGGAGCTATCACAATGCCGAAGCTGTTGACGCTGTTGTTGACGGTTACAACAAGGCAGGGATTCCGCTTGACTGCGTATATCTCGACATCGACTATATGGAGCGTTACAAGGACTTTACTGTTGATGATGAAAAATTTCCGAATTTCAAGGACTATGTTTCAAAGAAAAGGGAAGAAGGAATCCACCTCATTCCGATTATTGATGCGGGCGTAAAAAAAGAGAACGGCTACGATATCTATGAAGAGGGCAGAAAGAACGGATACTTCTGCAAAAACGAGGACGGCACGGATTTTGAGGGCGGTGTATGGCCCGGTATCGTTGGCTTTCCCGATTTTCTCCGACCGGATGTAAGAAAGTGGTTCGGCTCAAAATATAAAATTCTTACAGATATGGGAATTGACGGTTTCTGGAACGATATGAACGAGCCAGCAATTTTCTATTCGGTAAAAGGACTTAACAAAGCACTTGACAAGGCGGCTTCTCTCAAAGGGCAGAACCTTGACCTTTCAAAATTCTTTGAGCTCAAGGACACATTCGCAGGTCTTTCAAACAGTCCCGAGGATTATTCAAGCATTTACCATACAGTTGACGGCAAACAGGTTTGCCATGATCAGGTTCACAACATTTACGGCGCTAATATGACAAAGGCAGCCGGCGAATATTTTGCGGAGGAGTTCGGTAAAGAAAAAATTCTTATGTTCTCCCGTGCGTCATATGTAGGCGCTCACCGTTCAAGCGGTATCTGGTTCGGCGATAACCACTCTTGGTGGTCGCACATTCTTCTTGACCTCAAAATGCTCCCGTCGGCAAATATGTGCGGCTTTCTGTACTGCGGTGCAGATCTCGGAGGCTTTAACGAAAACGCAACCCGTGACCTTGTTCTTCGTTTTCTTGCACTCGGTGTGTTTACTCCGCTTATGCGTAACCATGCCGCTCTCGGCACAAGAAATCAGGAGTGCTACAGCTTTGAAAACAGCGATGATTTCAAGGATATTGTTGAGGTTCGTTACAGACTTATTCCGTACCTTTACAGAACATTCAAAAAGGCAAGCGAAGAAAACGATATGATTTTCAGACCGCTCTCGTTTGATTATCCCGATGATAAAATTGCCCGTGAATGTGAAACACAGCTTATGCTCGGTGACGAGTGCATGATTTGTCCTGTATATGAGCAGAATGTAGGTGGAAGATATGTTTATCTCCCCGAGAACATGACTTTTGTAAAACTCAGCGGTACAAGCATTACGACAGAAAAAATGAGCAAGGGTACTCATTATATTGAGGTTGCTCTCAATGAAGTTCCGCTCTTTATCAAAGACGGCAGGCAGATTGAACTCTGCAAGCCCGCAATGAGAACTTCACAGCTCGACACAACAGACACAGTTATGATTCCGTAAAATTTTATTTGTACAATTATCTGTTTGCACAATCTATGGGCGAATACTATGTCAACAACATGGTTTACACTTTATACAAGGACATAGTTTACAGCAAAATCAAACACGGCAGTTGATAAAAAACTGCCGTGTTTTTGTTTATCTTTAATTCAGTTTTAATCGTCAGAACTTTTTCTTTCGCTTTTGAAAAGCTTGCAGATTTCATAATAAATCGGAATTGTTAAAAATGCAATCCAACCAAATGACCAACCGCCGCAGATGTCGAGAAATCCGAAAAACATATACACAATAACGACAAGCAGGGGATAAGCAAAATGACTCGGCTTGCGTTTGTAGATTGCGTCAACAAGTGTGTAATAGAGAGGAATTGTCAGAAAGCATACCCAGCTGAGTACCCAACCGAGCAATACTCCGCTGAATCCCCAAACGAGGAATCCGATAACGGCAATCAACCAAAACGGAAAGTGTTTCCAAAAGCGGTGCGACTTTGAATGTTTATGCTCTTCAATGCTTTCGTCATACATAACATTTCCGTTTTCGTCTGTATAGACTTTTGTTTTGCCGTTTTCTTCAACATGAATTCCGTTCCAGCCGACATCAACCTTTGTACCGTCTTTATCTTTAACATGGATTCCGTCCCTGAAATTAAGGTGAACAGAATCACCGTCCTTTGAGTCAACATGGATTCCGTGTTTGAACGAAACCTTGTCTGATTTTTTGTATGTTGTGTCGCTGTCGGGATTATTTTCGGCATTATTTTCGGGTTCTTCCGACTGTGTTTCGCTTTCGGTTTCTTTTTCGCCTTTAAGCAATTCATCAAGCGAAACACCGTAGATATCGGCAAGAAGAATAAGATTATCCGTGTCGGGCGATGCCTCTGCACGCTCCCATTTTGACACAGCCTGACGGCTTACACCTATTTTTGCGGCAAGCTCCTCCTGGCTTAGATTCATCTTTTTTCTGTACTGCAAAAGTCTGTTGGCAGTTTCAATGTTCATAAAATTTCCTCCTCAAATATTGCTTTAGGGTTTTACCTTGTGAGAAAATTATATCGGTTGCCTGCCCAAAAAAACAATACATTTCGGGTTCCATTGTCGCAACTCTCGGTTGCAACCCGTAGTTGCGACAATAAAAATCAATAAAATCGCAAAATATTCCAATATCAGAGGTCAAGACCTGTTGTAGTCTTTAAAAATTCACCAAGCTTGTCGCAGATGATTTTTACACCGCCCTCGCTGTCACTTTCAACATTGAGCGGCATAATCGGATCGTGTACCGAAAGTCTGAGCAAGAACCAGCCGTCACCGTTATCCTTGTCAAACGAAACTCTGACGCCCTCACGGTTATCATCGGCAACACACCAGCCGTCCTGCTCCTCGGCATACTTTGTAAGGTCGGAAATAATTTTTTCACCGCAGGCTCTGAAATCTTTTTCAAGAATTTTGTATCTGATTTCTGTGCTTTCAAGCGGTTCTTTGAGTGAGGCGGTAAGCTCGTCAAGCTCCTTGCCCTCTTTTCTCATCTGAGCGGCCTTGATAATAATTTTTGTGCAGAGATATGCACCGTCATCAAGAAAGTAGTTTTCACGCATTGCGGCATGTCCCGATGTTTCGATTGCAAGAGGGCAGTTTATGCCCTGAGCGTTGAGCTCAAGAGCCTTGTCGATAACATTCTTATAGCCTCTGCGATAGCGGTAATGCTTTCCGCCGAGGTCATTTTCAATAAACTGTTTAAGACCGCTTGATGTGATTGAGTCTGTAACAATCATACCGCCGTCATTGCCCTCAAGAGCAATTGCCGCCGCAACGGCTACAAGTCTGTTTCGGTTGATTTCGTTGCCCTTGCTGTCAACAGCACCGCCACGGTCAACATCTGTATCAAAGATTACGCCGAGGTCTGCGCCGGATTCCCTGACAGCCTCACAGATTGAATCCATTGCCTCTTTAGCCTCGGGATTCGGCACATGATTCGGGAACATTCCGTCAGGTTCAAGATAACGGCTGCCTGTTGTGTCTGCTCCGAGAACAGAAAGCACCTTGTCGGCATAAAATCCGCCTGCACCGTTGCCTGCGTCAACAACAATCTTAAAGCCCTTGAGCGGATGCTCGTAATCTTCTGCATTAACTTCATTCTTAATCTTCTCGCAAAGTCCCTTTGCGTAGTCGCTCATATAGTCAACATCCGTAATATTTCCGCCGTTGCTTTCTTCGGGATGTTCACCGTTTTGTGCGTAGAGAAGAATTTCCTCAATGTCACTGCCCTCAAGACCGCCCTCACGGGTGAAAAATTTAAGACCGTTTCTGTTGAACGGATGGTGACTTGCGGTAATCTGAAGAGCACCGTCACATCCGAGGTCAACGGTTGTCATAAACATTGACGGAGTTGACGCAAGCTGACAGCAGAGAACTTCTGCACCGCAACGCTTAAAACGCTCGGTTGTGATTTCCATTATATGCGGTCCCGAAATACGGCTGTCACGACCGACAGAGATTTTGAGCTCGCTCGGTTTTTTTGAAACTTTTTTAGAAAGCCAAAGCACAAAGCCGTCTGCCATATCGGCAACAACATCGTCGGTAAGGTTTACACTTTGTCCCTCAACACCCTCGCTTGCAACTCCTCGTATGTCTGTTCCGCTTTTGAACTGTTTGTAAAAATCGTTAAGCATTTCATGATTCCTTTCTTATTTGTATGATTGCTTTTATTGAAAATTTAATTCGGAGCAATCCTGAATCCTTTTTGATATCAGCCTTCATAACATAGATTATAACTTAAAATGAGCAAAATCTCAATATGCCTGTTAAATTAAGTTTGTAAAAAACAGCAGTTATATAATGTCGAAAAAGAAATAAGTTGTTGAATTTACACAATCAAATGTTATGCTTGTGTTAAAACTATATTTCTATAAAAGCAAATACAAAGCATATTGCACAAAAAATACGATAACTAATTGTGCATAACTGATACCTAAATGTATTTGTGAACAAAAATTAATCGCTAAAATTGTTGACTTTTCCGAATGTTTGACTATAATAATAATTGTCAAGTAAATAGTCCGCTTGACTATCGGCTGATTTCCAATTAGCCTTACTCGAGTAAAATTGAATTATCACATAGTCGATAAATTGATCATGATTTTGCCAAATGGTAAATGGCGCACGAAAACAAAACTTTATATTTTTAAAGAATTGAATGGAGGAAATTTTATGACACCAATTCTTAGCTTACACAATGTTGATGTAACCAAATTCCTCGCCGTGCTCGATACCTGCGAGGGCAATGTATATCTCGTTACAAGCGAAGGCGACAGACTCAATCTCCGCAGCAAGCTTTGCCAGCTTGTCGGTCTTACAAGACTTATCGAAGGCGGCAGGATTGCAGAAGCAAGTATTATTTGCGAAAACAAGAACGACGAGAGCAAGCTTTTCAGACTTAATATGTTCGGCGACACAGGTAACGCCAAAGTAGGTTAATTCTGAAAACACTGACTTAAATATCTACGGTTTTCACGTTAATTTCAAAACTTCTAAACCCAAGGACAGCTGCGAGAGGTCGCAGCTGTTTTTGGCTTTTACCTTTTAAATGTAAAATATCAATAAAGTGTTGATTTTGCCGATGTTTTGGGTTATACTAAGCTTAATTTATTTTATGAGGCGTTAAACGCATTCGGAAAGGAATACGCTATGGCAGATACAAAAAACGAGCTTATTAACGAAGAAGATCAGGGTATGCTCATCACTCTTGAGGATGAAAACGGTCAGGAAGTTGAATTTGAATTTCTTGATGTAATCGAGTTTGAGGGTACAGAGTACATTGTTCTCATCGAAAATGACGAAGATGCAGACGAGGTTGTTATTCTTCAGATTAATCAGATTGACGAAGAAACAGAGGAATATGTCAGCATTGACGATGAAGATACTCTTAACAAGGTATTTGAGCTTTTCAAAAAGAAATATGAGGGCGACATTAACTTTGAATAATTCGTTTCAAATTGAGCTTCCGAGGGGAGGCTCTTTTCTTTTGTGTGAATATAACATTCTCAGCGGGAAAAAATACCGTTGAGGTGTTGTGTATGACAGAAAAAACCGGACTTGAAAAAACTGTTGTGTTTAATTTGAAATCGGCAAATGAATCTGATGTCAATAATATCGTCAATGAAAAAGGTCATGAGAGCCGTTCGTTTTATTACAAACTCGGCTTACTCTATTTTCTCAATATTGTTGACTGGATTTGTACAGAGGCGCTCATCGGCAGCGGACATTTTGTTGAGGCAAATCCCGTTATGCAGCCTGTGCTTGAAAACTTTTGGCTGACATTGTTAATCAAGGGAATTTTGCCGCTTGTGCTTGTTCTGGGTTGTGCATTGATTTATAAGCTTGCCGAAATCGGCAGGAGCAAAACGGCTGAAATGCTTTTAACGGTCGGAATTGTGTCTTATGCCCTTGTAAACCTATGGCATATTTTCAATTTTGTATTGCTCTTTTGTCGATTTTAATGTACAATAGTGGGTAGCGAATTTGAAAGGGAGTGTATGTTTTGCCGGCATTATCAGTAAGAAATCTTACAATGACTTTTATCGAAAGAAACCTTTTTACCGATGTTTCGTTTGATGTTGAAGAAAGAGATAAGGTGGGTTTTATCGGAGCTAACGGAGTCGGTAAAACAACTCTCTTTAAGATACTCAACGGCGAAATCAGCCCTGTTTCGGGAACTGTTACCTTTTCAAAAAATGTCCGTCCGGGATATATGGAACAGCATGCCTGCAACAATCCGAGGGCAGATGTGTATCACGAGCTGCTTTCCGTATTCGACCGTCTTTCGGATATGGAAACCGAAATTTCCGCACTTGCACATCAGATTGACAACAAGTCGGGAAATCTTGACGAGCTTGTTGAGAGGCAGACCATGCTTATTGAACAGTTTGAAAGAGCAGGCGGTTTGACCTATAAAAGCAGAACCCGTTCCGCACTTTTGGGACTCGGATTTTCCGAAAATGACTTTACAATGCCTGTCGGCAATTTAAGCGGCGGTCAGCGTTCAAAGCTCTGCCTTGCAAAGCTGTTGCTGTCGCAGAGCAATATGCTCCTCCTTGACGAGCCGACAAACCACCTTGACATTGACGCAATCTCATGGCTTGAAGGCTTTTTGAGAGATTTCAAGGGTGCAATGATTATCATCAGCCATGACCGTTATTTTCTTGATAATGTAACCAACAAGACGATTGAACTTGAACACAACCGTGCTATGGTTTATAAGGGCTCATATTCTGAATTTGTCAAGAAAAAGGAATCGGTGAACGAGTCGCTTAAAAATAAATATGAACACGATTTAAAGGAAATAAAGCGTATTGAGGGCATTGTTGAACAGCAGAAACGCTGGGGACAGGCTCACAATTTTATCACAGCCGCAAGTAAGCAGAAAGAGGCTGACAGAATCAAAGACGGGCTTGTTGCCCCCGAAAGCGAGCTTGAAACAATGCGTATGCATTTTGAGCCGAGATGTGAAAGTGGCAACGATGTTTTAATCTGTAAAAACCTTGCCAAGTCGTTTGACAACAAACAGCTTTTCAAAAATGTTGATATACATATCAGAAAAGGCGAGAGAGTGTTCATCATCGGCGGCAACGGTTGCGGTAAAACAACTCTGTTCAGAATTTTAACGGGCAAAACTCCTATGAACTGCGGTGAATATGACTACGGCGCAAATGTTGAAATCGGTTATTTTGATCAGATGCAGCAAAATCTTGACCTGTCAAAAACCGCACTTGATGAGGTGTGGGACACCTTCCCGAATATGACGCAGACCGAAGTCAGAAGTGCGCTTGCGTCATTCCTGTTCAAAGGTGACGAAGTGTTTAAACCGCTTTCAAAAATGAGCGGCGGCGAGAGGGCGAGAGTTTCTCTCTTGAAACTAATGCTAAAGGGCAGTAACTTTTTGCTCCTCGATGAGCCGACAAACCACCTTGACGCATCGTCACGGGAAGAACTTGAAAAAACTTTGCTTGACTACAGCGGTACAATGCTGATTGTCAGCCATGACCGTTATTTTATAAATAAAATTGCAGATAGAATTTTACTCCTTACAAATAACGGAGTAAAGGAATATCTCGGTAATTACGATTATTATCTTGAACGCACAACAGCCGAAAAATCGGGTGCTGTTCCGACTGAGAATAAGAAAGATAAAAAAGAAAAAACGCAGAATGATTACTTTTTGCAAAAGCAAAAGCAGAGTGAAGAACGCAAAAGACAGACTAAGCTTAAAAAGGCAGAGGCTGAAATTGAGCGACTTGACGAAGAAATCGCCAAAACACAGGAGCTTCTCTCAGGTGAGGAAGTTGCCGCAGATTACGAAAAACTTATGGAGCTTTCAAAACTGCTCGAGGATTTGCAAAAACAGCAGGAGGAGCAGTACGAAATCTGGGAGGAACTCGAAAGTATGGCAGAATGACTTACAGTCTGGATGAGCGACAAATTTCCCTTGCTTAAAGTAAAAAATTGTTGTATAATAACCGCATAATATAAGCTAAAGACTGTTGCACAGCAGTTTTTGCAGTTGATTTTCAGATGAAAGATTATGCGAATTAAAAATGAAAAACGGCAGGCAAAATACCCTGCCGCATATATCTGCCCGTGGCGCAATTGGATAACGCAACGGATTCCGATTCCGGAGAATGGGGGTTCAAATCCCTTCGGGCAGGCCAAAAAAGGACACCCTACGGGGTGTCCTTTTTTGGTCTGTTTAGAATCCGAAGGGATTTGAAGCCGACCGTAAAGAAAATGCCCCTGTGGGGCATTTTTAGGGAGGAGCGTTTATGGAGGCATAGCTATGCACAGGACGCAACAAGCGAGGCGGAAAGTTTAGGTCTGTACAAAGTACTTCGGGCAGAAGTAGTGATAAGATGAAAGTGTGACACCCTACGGGGGCGTGCTTTTTTCAGCTAAATTCACGCAAGCGTGAGCTAAATTTGCTACGCAAGCTAAATTATCCTGTAGATAGCTAAATTGTCCTGACGGACAGCTAAAAGTGAATTTAATTTAGCTGTAAACCGAAAGGTTTGCAATTTAGCAACAGAGCGACAAAAAATTCATAGGATATTTTGTTGAAAAATACAATGAAAAATTTTTTTGCAAAAACCCTTGACGAATAGGATTGAGGATGATATAATAGTCAAGCTGACTCATTCGAGGACATCTTCAAAAAATGAAAATGCTTCAAAAAAATTAAAAAAATTTAAAAAAAGTGTTGACAAATGATGAAGAATGTGATATATTATATAAGCACTCGAAATTAAAGAGTGAATGCAAGAGCGAAAGCTAAATTCGCTGGTGTAGCTCAGTTGGTAGAGCAGCTGATTTGTAATCAGCAGGTCGGGGGTTCAAGTCCGTCCACCAGCTCCATTGAAGCCTACTGTTTAGGCAGTAGGCTTTGATTTTTGAAAAACTTGATAGGGGAGAATTCCCGAGTGGCCAAAGGGGGCAGACTGTAAATCTGTTGCGTTTCGCTTCGATGGTTCGAATCCATCTTCTCCCACCAAGCTTAAAAAACGCCTTAAACATTGAAGTTTAGGGCGTTTTTCTTTTGCGTTCAGCAGAGATAAAACCCATCTGAAAATCTGTTTGTCTAACAGTTGTCTATCAGAAAGCTAACTAAGCAGGCTCAATGTCAATAAATAGGGGTACCCCGATAAAAACAGAGCCACTGCATCTAATTCGAATTGTTTTGTGCTGTTTAGATACCTAACATTAGCGGATATGTTTCCGCAAGATACAGCCAAGCATTTGCAGCAGTTGTGCGTATAATTTAAACTGCTGCAAAAGTCAGTAAACAAGCCGTTTTTTAAGCCGTTCGCTTATTTCCTTGACATCAATACTACCGTCTCAATGTGGCACGGTTGTTCAACGAAAAACATACTCAACCCCTATTGTACAAGGAAATGGTGGAACGCACCTTTTCCCTTAAAATCTAGTGGTTCGAGCCTGTGACAACCTTGAATTGTCCTATAATTTGTATAGGCAGACAGGGTAAAGCTCTGTTCCTTAAACTTCATTTTTCATGTCATTCCTACAAACTGGAAGTTGTATCATCATTTATCTTTTTTTGAAAAAAGAAGACTGCCAGATATACCAAAAGATATACCCAGACATATTCCGATTCCAATTCCAGCCATGCTATTTAAGACATTTATAAAAACAACGCTCCAAAGTATTGCTGCGATTATTCCGATAGTGACTCCTATAATTATCCTTTTGTTGTTCATCAGCTTTATCCTCCATAAATTCAGATTTATCTAATTTCTATTAACATCTATTTCACTGTTCATGAACCCCTCAAAACGGTCGAATTGCAGGATTGCCTGTCAGCTTTTTGTTCTATAAAATTCTCTCCAAACACCCTGACATCTAATCCACTCACTCAATTTGCATTATCTAATCCGAGGCTACAACCTGAACGAAATTTTGCGTTGGATATGTTTCCGTAAGATATAGTCGAGTGCTTTTGGTAGTTAAATGTACAATTTTAGATTTAGAAAAAGTCAGCAAACAAGCCGAATTTTATATTGCTTAATTATTTTCTTGACATCAAGACTACGGTTTCGATGTGTGCGGTGTGGGGGAACATATCTACGGGTTGGATTTTTTGGGCTTTGTAGGGGCTGTTTTGGGTTAGGTAGGCTAAATCTCTTGCCAATGTTTCGGGGTTGCAGGAAACATAGACAACCTTTTTCGGAGACATTTTGATTAGTGAGTCGAGAAATTTTCGGTCACTTCCGGCTCTTGGCGGATCCATGAACACAACATCGGGCTTTTCGTCCTCGTCTGCAGCTTCTCTCATGAACTCGCCCGCATCGGCTTTGTAGAAACGGATATTTTTCAGATTATTTGCTCTTGCGTTTACGATTGCATCCCTCACGGCATCGCCGTTAAGTTCTGCACCGATAACATTGCCTGCGCCGTTTTTGGCGGCAATTATGCCGATTGTGCCGATTCCGCAGTAGGTGTCAAGCACGGTTTCGTTGCCTTTGAGATTAGCAAATTCAATTGCTTTGCCGTACAAAACTTCGGTTTGAACGGGGTTAATTTGGTAAAAGCTTTTCGGCGAAATTCTGAACCTGCAACCGCAGAGAATATCCTCAATATAACCCTTACCGTACAGCACTTTCTGATGGTCACCGAGTACAAGGTTGGTGCGGTAGGGGTTTATATTTTGCACAATGGTTGTGATTTCGGGAAACTGTTTCAGAATCGCTTTTACAAAATTGTTTTTTGACGGAAAAACAGGTGTACCTGTCACAAGCACAAGCATAATCTGATTTGTCGCAAAGCCTCTTTTCACAAGAATGTGACGGAGAAAACCTTTGCCTGTGTCCTCGTTATAGGTTGTCATTCTGAAAGAGGGGAGGAGCTTGCGTACTGCAACGATGATTTTGTCGGCAATAACATCCTCTGTCTGACAGCTGTCAATTCCGACAACATGATGACTGCCAGACTGATACACACCCGAAATGATTTTGCCCTTTTTGTCCGTATAAAAAGCCGCCTGAACCTTGTTGCGGTAGTGGTAGGGAGTTTTCATTCCGATAATTTTTTCAACGGTGCAAAAGCGTTTGAGAAGTTTTTCAACTTTCCTCTGCTTGAATTCAAGCTGTTCGGGATATGACAGATTTTGCAGTTGACAACCGCCGCATTTTTTGTAAACGGGACAGCTTTGTTTATTGGTTTCAGGTCTGTTACTCATAATATTTCCTCACATTTTATTGCATTGTATATATCCTTTATTTTATCATCAATCATATTGATATGCAACAGAAACAAACCCTAAATGACAAAGAAAAACGCAGGAGGGAAATCCGCTCCTGCGCTTTCTGATTATTAACCGGTATATCGAAAAAATGAGGATTATCAGGTTATTTGCAATCAATTAAAGATTTGTGTATCCCATAAGGCTTTCGTCAACCTCTTTGGCAACATCTCTGCCCTCACGAATCGCCCAGACAACAAGTGACTGTCCTCTGTGCATATCGCCTGTAACAAATACATTTTCAACATTTGTCTTGTGTGAGCCTTCTGCCGTTGCAACATTGGTTCTTGCGTTTGTTTCAACACCGAATGCCTTGGTTACATAGTTTTCACTGCCGAGGAATCCCGCCGCAATGAGTACGAGTTCAACATCAACCTTGTATTCTGAGCCTTCAACCTCTTTCATCATAAGTCTGCCTGTTTTAGCATCCTTTTCGGGTTTAAGCTTAACAAGCTCCGCACCTACAAGATTACCGTTCTTGTCAGCAATGAACTGCTTAACGGTTGTCTGATAAACTCGTGGATCGTGACCGTAAACTTCAATAGCCTCTTCCTGACCATAGTCTGTTTTGCAGACTCTCGGCCATTGCGGCCATGGGTTATCGGCGCTTCTTGTGTCAGGAAGTTTAGGCATCATTTCAAGCTGGAGAACGGATTTTGCACCGTGTCTGATGCTTGTGCCGACGCAGTCGTTACCTGTGTCGCCGCCGCCGATTACCATTACATTCTTGCCCTTTGCGCTGATGAATGTACCCTCTCTGAGGTTGCAGTCAAGAAGTGACTTCGTTGTTGATTTGAGGAAGTCAACGGCAAAGTGAATGCCGTTAGCCTCTCTGCCGGGAACTTTGATATCTCTCGGATTTGATGCACCGCAAGCAAGGATTACACGGTCAAAGTCCTTGAGAATTTCGCTTGCTTTGATGTCTTTGCCGACATTTGAGCAGGTTTCAAAGGTTACGCCTTCTTCTTCCATAATGTTAATCTTGCGTTCGATAACATCTTTTTCAAGCTTCATATTCGGAATGCCGTACATAAGCAGACCGCCTACTCTGTCATTGCGTTCAAATACCGTTACAGAGTGACCGCGCTGATTGAGCTGGTCGGCAGCGGCAAGTCCAGATGGACCCGAACCGATGATTGCAATTTTCTTGCCTGTTCTTACCTTTGGAATTCTTGCGTCTGCAAGACCTTCTTCATAGGCATTTTCAATGATTCCGTATTCGTTGGCTCTTACGCTGACAGCGTCACCGTTTGCACCGCAGGTGCATGCCTTTTCACAGAGAGCGGGACATACACGGGATGTGAATTCGGGGAAGTTGTTTGTAACTTTAAGACGGTTGTAAGCCTGTTCCCAGTTGCCCTTGTAGATGAGGTCATTCCATTCGGGAATGAGGTTGTTAAGCGGACAGCCTGAGAATGCAGAACCAATCTGCATTCCTGCCTGACAGAAAGGCACGCCGCAGTCCATGCATCTTGCACCCTGTTTTTGCTGATCCTCTTTGCTGAGGGGATCGTGAAATTCGTCAAAATTTTTGATTCTTTCTTTTACGGAGTATGCCGGGGCATCCTCACGCTTATATTCCATAAATCCTGTTGGCTTTCCCATAAATATCCCCTCCTTATTTATTATTCACAATTTCGTAGAAAGCTTCAATCTGTGCCTGCTCGTTTGTAAGACCTTTTTCTTCATAAGCGGCAATTGCAGCCATCATTCTCTTGTAGTCGTGCGGAATAATCTTCTTGAATTTTGGAAGATACTCGTCAAAGTTATCAAGGATTTTCTTGCCTCTCTGTGAACCTGTTGCTGCAACATGTTCTTCAATAAGTGTCTTGAGTTCGATTATATCGTACTTTTCGGATACTTCCGAGAAGTGAACCATTTCCTTGTTAAGCTTTGTGTAAAGATCTCTTTCTTCATCAAGAACATAGGCAACACCGCCGGACATACCTGCGGCAAAGTTTTTGCCTGTTTTGCCGATAACAACAACCCGACCGCCTGTCATATATTCACAACCGTGGTCGCCGACACCCTCAACAACTGCTGTTGCGCCTGAGTTTCTTACGCAGAAACGCTCGCCTGCAACACCGTTGATGAATGCCTTGCCGCTTGTTGCACCGTAAAGTGCAACATTACCGATGATGATGTTGTTACCTGCGTCAAATGTTGAGTTCTTCGGAGGATAAACTACCAGCTTACCGCCTGAAAGTCCCTTGCCGAAGTAGTCGTTTGAGTCGCCCACAAGTTCAAGTGTGAGTCCCTTTGGAATGAATGCGCCAAAGCTCTGACCGCCCGAACCGTTGCAGACTACTGTAAATGTATCGTCATCAAGGTTGTTGTAATGCTTTCTTGTAACCTCAGAACCAAAGATTGTACCGAATGAACGGTCAGTGTTCTTAACATTGACTTCAACCTTTTTCTTTGTGCCTTTTGCAAGAACCTTTGCAAATTCTTTGCAGAGGATTCTCTCGTCAAGTGTTGATTCAAGCTTGAAATCATAAAGGCTCTTTTTGTTGTATTCAACCTTTTCCGAAACAAAGTTTGTATCAAGAATGTTAGAAAGGTCAACCTCGGCAGCCTGTCCTGTGATGCCTTCTTTTCTCTTGATGAGGTCAATTCTTCCGACAAGCTCATCAACGGTTTTTACACCGAGCTTTGACATATATTCACGAAGTTCGCTTGCTACAAACTTCATAAAGTTTATTACATATTCGGGCTTGCCGCAGAATCTTTTTCTGAGCTCGGGGTTCTGTGTGGCAACACCGAACGGGCAGGTATCAAGGTTACATACTCTCATCATTGCACAACCGAGAGTTACAAGCGGAGCAGTTGCAAAACCGAATTCCTCTGCACCGAGCATTGCGGCAATTGCAACATCACGGCCGTTCATAAGCTTACCGTCGGTTTCAATAACGACCTTGTTACGAAGGTCATTCATAATGAGTGTCTGATGAGCCTCGGCAAGACCGAGTTCCCACGGCAGACCTGCATTGTAGATTGAGTTTCTCGGAGCAGCGCCTGTACCGCCGTCATAACCTGAAATAAGGATTACGCCTGCACCTGCTTTTGCAACGCCTGCGGCAACCGTACCTACACCGCATTCCGAAACGAGCTTAACAGAGATTCTTGCATCTTTGTTAGAATTCTTGAGGTCGTAGATAAGCTGTGCAAGGTCCTCGATTGAGTAAATGTCGTGGTGCGGTGGGGGAGAGATGAGCGATACACCCGGTGTTGAATGACGGGTTTTTGCAATCCAGGGATAAACCTTTTTGCCCGGAAGATGTCCGCCTTCGCCAGGCTTTGCACCCTGAGCCATTTTAATCTGAATTTCGTTTGCAGATGTGAGGTATCTTGATGTAACACCGAAACGACCTGACGCAACCTGCTTGATTGCAGAACATCTGTCAACCTTCTGTCCTTTTGTGAGAAGTCGTTCAAGGCTTTCGCCGCCCTCACCGGAGTTTGACTTGCCGTGAAGCTGATTCATTGCAATCGCAAGTGTTTCGTGAGCCTCCTGTGAGATTGAACCATAGGACATAGCGCCTGTCTTGAAACGCTTTACGATTGAATCAACGCTTTCAACCTCATCAAGCGGAACAGGAGTTTCTGCAAAGTTGAAGTCGAAAAGACCTCTGATATTTACAGGATCCATTTCTTCGGAAATCATATGAGAATACTTTTTGTAAAGCTCATAATCGCCTGTTCTTGTTGCCTGCTGGAGCATATATATAGTCTGCGGATTGTAGAGGTGTTCCTCTTTGCCGCTTCTGAACTTGTGTGAACCACGGGATTCAAGCTCATCGCTTACACCGAGGTCAAGCGGATCAAATGCCGCTGTGTGAAGTTTGTCAACATTCTTTTCGATATCCTTGATTGTGATACCGCCGATTCTGCTGACTGTGCCTGTGAAGTATTCGTCAATAACATCCTTGCCGATACCGATAGCCTCAAAAATCTGTGAGCCCTGATATGACTGGATTGTTGAAATACCCATTTTTGACGCAATCTTTACGATGCCGTGGAGAACTGCGCTGTTGTAATCGTCAACTGCTGCGTAGTAGTCCTTGTCAAGAAGGTCATCACCGATGAGCTCGTGAATTGTTTCCTGAGCAAGATACGGGTTGATTGCACTTGCACCGTAACCGAGAAGTGTTGCAAAATGATGAACTTCTCTCGGCTCACCGCTTTCAAGTATCATTGCAAGTGAAGTTCTCTTCTTTGTTGCAACAAGGTGCTGATGAAGAGCGGATACTGCAAGAAGTGACGGAATTGCAAGATGGTTTTCGTCAACTCCTCTGTCGGAGAGGATAAGAATATTTGCACCGTCATTGTAAGCCTTGTCAGCTTCAATGAAAAGTCGCTTAACAGCCTTTGAAAGTCTTGTGTTCTTGTAGTAGAGAATCGGGATAACAGCAACCTTAAAGCCCGGAATGTGCATATTCTTGATTTTGAGAATATCGGTTGATGTAAGAATCGGGTTGTGAATCTTCATAACCTTGCAGTTTTCGGGACGCTCCTCAAGGATATTGCCGTCCTCGCCGATATAAATTGTTGTTGATGTTACAACTTCCTCACGGATTGCGTCAATCGGCGGGTTTGTAACCTGTGCAAAGAGCTGTTTGAAGTAGTTGAAAAGCGGCTGCGGTTCTTTTGAAAGAACTGCAAGCGGACTGTCTGTACCCATTGCGGCAATTGACTCTGTGCCGTTCTTTGCCATAGGAAGGATTGATGTCATAACATCTTCGTAGGTATATCCGAAAGCCTTCTGGAGTTTTTGTCTTTCTTTATATGAATGCTCCTCAACCTTCATATTAGGAATTTTGAGGTCTTTAAGACAAACAAGATTACTGTCGAGCCATTCACCGTAAGGCTGTTTTGATGCATAATACTCTTTGAGTTCATCGTCATCAATGAGTCTGCCCTGAACCGTATCGACAAGGAGCATTTTGCCCGGGCGAAGTCTTTCCTTTGTAACAATCTTTGCGGGATCAATAGGAAGTGCGCCGACTTCCGATGAAAGAATGAGGTTGCCGTCATCCGTGATGTAATATCTTGACGGACGCAGACCGTTACGGTCAAGAACCGCACCCATAATGTCGCCGTCAGAGAAAAGGATTGACGCAGGACCGTCCCACGGCTCCATCATTGTTGCATAATACTGATAGAAGTCCTTTTTCTTCTGGCTCATTGTGCCGTTATTATCCCACGGCTCCGGAATTGTAATCATAACGGCAAGAGGAAGCTCCATGCCGCTCATTACGAGAAATTCAAGTGTGTTATCAAGCATTGCAGAGTCTGAACCCTCTGTGTTTACAACAGGGATAACCTTGTCAAGGTCGCCCTTGAGATGCTCCGAACGCATTGTTTCCTCACGGGCAAGCATCTTGTCAGCGTTGCCTCTGATTGTGTTGATTTCACCGTTGTGAACAATCATTCTGTTAGGATGAGCTCTCTGCCAGCTTGGATTTGTGTTGGTTGAAAAACGGGAGTGAACCATAGCGATTGCAGACTCGTAATCTTCGTCCTGAAGATCAAGGAAGAAGTTACGGAGATCGCCGACAAGGAACATACCTTTATATACAATAGTTCTGCTTGAAAGTGAAACTACATATGTGTCTTCATTACTCTGTTCAAAAACTCTTCTTGCAACATAGAGCTTTCTGTCGAACGGGAGACCTCTTTTTACACCGTGAGGTCTTTTGATAAAGCACTGCATGATTGCAGGCATACATTCAACAGCTCTGTGACCGAGGACCTCGGGCTTTGAAGGAACATTTCTCCAACCGAGAACTGTAAGACCTTCTTTTTCTGCAATGATTTCAAACATCTTCTTTGCCTGATTTCTTGCAAGCTCATTCTGAGGGAAGAAGAACATACCTACAGCGTAATCTCTTTCGGAACCGAGCTTAATGCCGATTTCAGCAGCTGCCTTCTTAAAAAATTTGTGTGAAATCTGGAGAAGAATACCAACGCCGTCACCTGTTTTGCCTTCGGCATCCTTACCTGCTCTGTGTTCGAGAGTTTCAACAATTGTCAGAGCGTTTGCCACGGTGTCGTGTGACTTGATACCCTTAATATTAACAACAGCTCCGATACCGCAGTTATCATGTTCAAACTTCGGAGAATACAGAGTCTTGTTGTTCTCTCTGACTGTCTGTTCCATTAATGATCACCCTTTCCTGTTAATCACAAAAATTATTCAGCGGACTTTTTATATACATATATATGTAAAAGGAAGTTTGCTTTCGTAAACTTATCGGTTCAAAGTGGCAATTAATGTTCTGCCGGTTAATAATCAATCATATATATGTAATTGTAAAATGCCCGATCTCTTCTCAGCGGTAAAACCGCTATGCTCAGCCTGTGCTATATCCTGCAAAGGTGAATGTGCAGGTCGGCTGATGTTCTGAAATGCCCTGTCATCGTTGATCAAGAAAAATCAGCACTTAGATTATATAACTATACATTGTGCTTTGTCAAGGGAAAATAGAGGAAAATTGCAACTTTTAAGGGTAAAACTTTCATTTTACTGTGATTGTTGTAGAAAATATGCAACTCTTATTGGTGTTTCAACTTAATTTTGCAGGAAATTTAATAAAACTTGCAATTTCAAAACTTTTTTCAAAAAATGTATTGACAAATTCGCAAAAGTGGAATATACTAACAACATCAAAGACAGCAAGGGCGCTGTGAGCTGAGGCTTACAGTGTCCTTTTCTGTTTTTATAAAGCAAAAATCAGACCATTAAAATTTATTTTCAAAATGGATAGGAGAGAATTAAAATGGCAAAAGTTCCCGAAATTTTTGGCAGCATGGTATTTAATGACCAGAAGATGCAGGAAAGACTTCCAAAGTCAACTTACAAGGCATTGAAAAAGACAATCCAGAACGGTGAACCGCTTGACCTCAGCGTTGCAAATGTTGTTGCGGCTGCTATGAAGGACTGGGCAGTTGAAATGGGCTGTACCCACTACACACACTGGTTCCAGCCGATGACAGGTATCACAGCCGAAAAGCATGACAGCTTTATCGCACCGAACGGTGAAGGCCAGGTTATCATGGAGTTCTCAGGTAAAGAGCTTGTAAAGGGCGAGCCTGATGCTTCTTCTTTCCCAAGCGGCGGTATTCGTGCCACATTCGAGGCAAGAGGCTATACAACATGGGATCCGACATCATATGCATTCGTTAAGGACGGAACACTTTATATTCCTACAGCTTTCTGTTCTTATACAGGCGAGGTTCTCGATAAGAAAACTCCTCTTCTTCGTTCAATGGAGAGAATGAATACAGAGGCTGTAAAGATTCTTCATCTTCTCGGCAAAGAAGATGTTACAAGAGTTACAACAACAGTAGGTCCGGAGCAGGAATACTTCCTTATTGATAAGGACGCTTACGACCAGAGAGAGGACCTTATTTATACAGGCAGAACACTTTTCGGTGCAAAAGCTCCTAAAGGACAGGAACTTGACGACCATTACTTCGGTGCAATCAAGACAAGAGTTGCTGCTTATATGAAAGACCTTGATGAGAAACTCTGGAAACTCGGTATCCTTGCAAAGACAAAGCATAACGAAGTTGCTCCTTCACAGCACGAGCTTGCTCCTATCTTCACAACAACAAACATTGCAACCGACCACAACGAGCTTACAATGGAAGTTATGAAGAAGGTTGCCGAAAGACACGGTCTTGTTTGTCTTCTTCACGAAAAGCCGTTTGCAGGTGTTAACGGTTCCGGTAAGCACAACAACTGGTCAATTTCGACCAACACAGGCGAAAACCTTTTTGATCCCGGCAAGACTCCTGAAAACAACCTTCAGTTCCAGCTTTTCCTTGCAGCAGTTGTAAAGGCTGTTCACGAGTATCAGGATCTTCTCAGAATCACGGTTGCATCGGCAGGTAACGACCACCGTCTCGGCGCTAACGAAGCACCGCCTGCAATCATTTCAATGTATCTCGGTGATGACCTCGGCGAACTCGTTGATTCAATCATCAATGACAGAGAATATGTAAGCAAGGGTAAGCAGAAGATGAGAACAGGCGTTGATGTTCTTCCTGACTTTATGAAGGACACATCGGATCGTAACCGTACATCACCTTTTGCATTCACAGGTAACAAGTTTGAATTCAGAGCACTTGGTTCTTCACTTAACATTGCCTGTCCTAACTATATGCTCAACACTATGGTAGCCGAAGAACTTTCAGAGTTCTACGATGAGCTTAAAGATGCGGATGATATGGACGCAGCTATCAAGGCTCTTGTTAAGAAAGTATTCACAGAGCATCAGAACATTATCTTCAACGGCAACAACTACGCTCCCGAGTGGGTTGAAGAGGCTGAAAGAAGAGGACTTCTTAACCTCAAGTCACTTCCTGACGCAATGGAACACTTCCTTGACAAGAAGAATGTTGACCTCTTTGTTAAGAATAAGATTTGTTCGGCAGACGAAATCCGTGCAAGATATGAAATTGAGCTTGAAAGCTATTCTAAGCAGATTAACATTGAGGCTCTCACAATGATTGATATGGCTAAGAAGAACATTCTTCCTGCCGTTACATCATATGTAAGAGATCTTACGGATACAGCACTTGCCAAGAAGGCACTTTCAGACGCTATTCCTACAAGTGTTGAGGAAGACCTTATTACAAGCCTTTCAAACAAACTTGTATGTTTCTCAAAGAAAACTGCAGAGCTTGAAGAGGCTGTTATCAAGGCAAGCGACTACAGCGATGACAACCTCAAGTATGCTAAGTACTACAGAGAAACAGTATTTGCACTTATGCAGGAACTCAGAGCTGTCGGTGACGCAATGGAAACAGAAACAGCTTCGGAATACTGGCCTTATCCTTCATACGGCGAACTTCTTTTCGGTGTGTGATTGATAGAACCTCTATTTATACTAAATAACATTATTTATATTGTATAACAGGTAACACAACGGCGTGTGATTGACAGAATTAAACTGTCAACTCCACGCCGTTTTTGTTATTTTGATAAAAGGAGAGATTTATATGGCAGAACTAATTTACGGAGGCACAGGCGTCTGGTTTATGATCGGCGCATTACTCGTGTTCTTTATGCAGTGCGGATTCGCAATGGTTGAAACCGGTTTTACAAGAGCTAAAAACGCAGGTAACATCATTATGAAAAACCTGATGGACTTTTGTATCGGTACGGTTGTATTCAGCCTGTTAGGCTTCGGACTTATGATGTCTGAGGACTATGTTGCAGGATTCATCGGTGTTCCAAACCTCAATATGTTCACAGACTGGATGAACTTTGATTGGAACTCATTCGTATTCCAGCTTGTATTCTGTGCTACAGCAGCTACTATCGTTTCAGGTGCTATGGCAGAGCGTACAAAATTCTCGGCATACTGTGTTTACAGCGCAATTATTTCACTCGTTGTTTACCCGATTGAAGCAGGTTGGGTTTGGAACGGTCAGGGTTGGCTTGCACAGCTCGGCTGTATCGACTTTGCAGGTTCAATAGTAATTCATATGGTCGGCGGTATCTCGGCACTTGTCGGCGCAATCATTCTCGGACCCCGTATCGGTAAATACGGCAAGAACGGCAAGGTAAACGCTATCCCCGGTCACAGCATCACACTCGGTGCTCTCGGTGTATTCATTCTTTGGTTTGCATGGTACGGCTTTAACGGTGCCGCTGCTGAAGACGGCGCTCGTCTCGGTCAGATTCTTCTTACAACAACAATTGCTCCGGCAGTTGCAACAGTAACAACTATGCTCTTTACATGGATCAAGAACGGCAAGCCTGATGTTTCAATGTGTCTTAACGCATCACTCGCAGGTCTTGTAGCAATCACAGCAGGTTGTGCAGATGTTGACGCAATCGGTGCAGCAGTTATCGGTATCGTTGCAGGTATCCTCATCGTAGTAGCAGTTGAATTCGTTGATATCAAGCTTAAAATAGATGATCCTGTCGGCGCATTCTCGGTACACGGCGTAAACGGTATGTGGGGCGGCCTTGCAGTAGGTCTTTTCGCAACAGGTAACGGTCAGAACGGCATCACAGGTCTTTTCTACGGCGGTGGCTTTGCTCAGCTTGGTAAGCAGGCTCTCGGTATTGTTACAATCGTAGCTTGGACAGTTGTTTGCATGATTATCGTATTCACAATCATCAAAAAGACAGTAGGTCTTCGTGTTACAAAGGACGAAGAAATGAAGGGCCTCGATATCTGCGAGCACGGTCTTATCAGCGCATATGCAGACTTTATGCCAATCGGTGTCGGTACAGCTTCACTTGATGAAACATTTGATGTTGACAGCAATGTTCCTGTAACTCAGGCAGTTCCCGTTCAGCTTGCAGGCAAGTATGATATGGCTACCGACGGCACAAAGATTACTAAGATTGACATTCTTCTCAAGCAGTCAAAGCTTGAAGCTCTTAAAGAAGAAATGGATAAGCTCGGCATCACAGGTATGACAGTATCTCAGGTACTCGGTTGCGGTGCTCAGAAGGGTAAAGCAGAGTATTACCGTGGTGTTGCTATTGAAAGTAACCTCCTTCCTAAGATGAAGGTTGAAATCGTAGTTTGCAAGGTTCCTGTAAAGGCAGTTGTTGATGCGGCTGTTAAGGCACTTTACACAGGTCACATCGGTGACGGCAAAATCTTTATCTATGATGTTGAAGATGTTGTTAAGGTTAGAACAGGCGAAACAGGCTACGACGCTATGCAGGATATTGAATAATCCCCAATAGCTTAATTAACCTATCCTTTTTAATTCACATAAACCGAGACGCCCCGAACGGCAATAGCTGTTCGGGGTGTTTTGGCTCTATACTATATATAGTGTCAAAAATCAAAGTTTACACTATGAAGGATATTTGAATTATACAGCTTAAAACCATAAATAATAATGAAAAGACAATTTGTTGTAAAGCCCGAAAAATGTTGAAAAGTGTAAAACAAATTTGCAATGAAAATGTTTTTACAAAATTGTAAAAAATATTGTCATAATTCCTTTAAGTAAATAACAATAGGGGTTAATCTTGTAAAATAATAAGATGAATGAAACAATATGCGGTGGTGAGGTTCTTGAAAAATGCTTTGTTGATTTCACACTCTGAACAGAGTGCCGTTTCTTTGTCACAATTGCTCGGAAGCGAAGGCTATACGGAGATTTCCGTCTGCCAAACCTCACAGGAGGCTAAGGAGCTTGCAAATGGTGAGGTTTTTGACCTCATCTGCGTCAATGCACCGCTTGAAAAGGAAAACGGCATTGAGCTTTCAAAGTACTTTGCCGGAACAACCCGTTCAAGTGTTGTGATTATCGTTCCGCAGCGTAATGCGGATTATGTGAACGACGCACTTACGGAGCACGGTGTTCTTGTTATTGCAAAGCCCGTAAACAAGCACCTGTTTCACCACTTTTTGCAGTTTACGGAATGTTTTAAGATGCGTATGTTCCGTGTGATTGAGGAAAATGAAAAGCTCAAGCATATGGTTGCGGATATGAAGATAATAAACAGAGCAAAGTTCCTGCTTATTACCTGCCTTAATATGTCCGAAGATCAGGCGCATCGCTATCTTGAAAAACAGGCTATGGATCTCAGAACAAGCAAGCTTGAGGTTGCAAAGCAGGTTATCAGAACATATGAGAACTGACTGCAATTTTTTTAGTTTATTGAAAGGAATGTGTTATTATGAGCCGTGCGGCATACTTAATCCTTGAAAACGGAACAGTTTTTGAGGGCAAGGCGTTTGGTGCCGAAAAAGAAACTACGGGAGAACTTGTTTTTACTACAGCAATGACAGGTTATCTTGAAACACTCACCGACCCCAGCTATTACGGTCAGGTGGTTATTCAGACATTCCCTTTAATCGGCAACTATGGTGTTATCCCTGCCGATTTTGAGAGTGACTCTCCGTCGCTGAAAGGTTATATTGTACGAGAATGGTGCCAAGTTCCTTCAAACTTCCGTTGTGAGGGTGATCTTGACACCTTTTTAAAAGAGTCGGGAATTCCCGGCATTTACGGAATTGACACCCGTGCGCTCACAAGAATTGTGCGTGAATACGGTGTTCTGAACTGCAAAATCTCCTATTCTCCCGATGTAACAAAGGAAGAACTTGACGAGATTAAGAACTATGTTATTACAGAGGCTGTTGAAAGCACTACTATAAAAGAAAAAGAGCATTTTGACGCTGAAAACGGCGACCTCAATGTTGTGCTTATGGATTTTGGCGCAAAGCATAACATCGGCAGAGAGCTTGTTAAGAGAGGTTGTAACCTTACAGTCGTTCCCGCCCACACAACAGCGGAGGAAATTAAGGCTATGAATCCCGACGGCGTAATGCTTTCAAACGGACCGGGAGATCCTTCGGACAACACAGAGATTATTGCAGAGCTCAAAAAGCTTTGTGACTTCGGGATTCCGACCTTCGGTATCTGTCTCGGTCACCAGCTCCTTGCACTTTCACAGGGTGCAAAAACAGAAAAGCTCAAGTACGGTCACAGAGGTGCAAACCAGCCTGCAAAAGAGGTTGAAACAGGCAGAGTTTACATTACATCACAGAACCACGGCTACGCTGTTGTAAGCGACAGTATGCCCGAAAACGGCAAAGTAAGCTTTGTAAACGGTAATGATAACACCTGCGAGGGTGTAAACTACACAAATATGCCTGCTTTCTCGGTTCAGTTCCATCCGGAAGCTTGCGGCGGTCCTCACGATACAGCATTTTTGTTTGACCGTTTTATTGAATTGATGAAGAACAACAGAAAATAAGAGTCCGAAATTCGGATTACTATTCAGCATAAGAACAGATACAATAATTACTTGAACGAGGAATGATTATATGCCACTCAAAAAGAATATCAAACGAGTTATGGTAATCGGTTCGGGCCCTATCGTAATCGGTCAGGCTGCCGAATTTGACTATGCAGGCACACAGGCTTGCCGTGCGCTTAAAGAAGAAGGACTTGAGGTTATTCTCGTAAACTCAAACCCTGCTACAATTATGACTGATAACGCAATGGCTGATAAAATCTACATTGAGCCGTTGACGCTTGAAACAGTTAAGAGAATCATCAAAAAGGAACGCCCTGACAGCCTTCTTTCAACCCTCGGCGGTCAGACGGGTCTTACCCTTTCAATGCAGCTTGCAAAAGAGGGCTTCCTTGATAAATACAATGTTCAGCTTCTCGGTGCAAACCCCGAAACAATCGACAAGGCAGAGGACAGACAGCTTTTCAAAGACACAATGATTGAAATAGGTCAGCCTGTTATTCCGTCACTTGTTGTTACAGATGTTGAATCAGCTGTTAAGTTTGCCGATGAAATCGGTTATCCTGTAATTATCCGTCCTGCATTCACACTCGGCGGTACAGGCGGCGGTATTGTCGATAACGAGGAAGAGCTTCGTGAAATCACATCAAACGGTCTTGAACTTTCTCCTATCACACAGGTGCTTGTTGAAAAATGTATCTCAGGTTGGAAAGAAATCGAGTTTGAGGTTATGCGTGACAGCGACGGAAATGTTATTACTGTCTGCTCAATGGAAAACTTCGATCCTGTAGGCGTTCACACAGGCGACTCAATCGTTATCGCTCCTACGGTAACACTTGCCGACAAGGAATATCAGATGCTCAGAAGTGCGGCTCTCAACATTATCTCTGCGCTTAAAGTAGAGGGCGGTTGTAACTGCCAGTTCGCACTCAACCCCGAAACATTTGAATATGCGGTTATCGAGGTTAATCCCCGTGTATCCCGTTCATCGGCACTTGCGTCAAAGGCAACAGGTTATCCTATTGCAAAGGTTGCCGCTAAAATTGCTATCGGTTACACACTTAATGAAATCAAGAATGCCGTTACAGGTACAACATACGCTTGCTTTGAGCCGGCGCTTGACTATGTTGTTGTAAAATTCCCGAAATGGCCTTTCGATAAATTTGTATATGCAAAGAGAACACTCGGTACTCAGATGAAGGCAACAGGCGAGGTTATGGCTATTGCTCCGACATTTGAACAGGCTATTATGAAAGCCGTAAGAGGTGCCGAGATTTCTCACGATACTCTCAACGACAAGGAATTTGCAGAGCTTTCAAACGCATCGGTTTATGACAGACTCAGCGTTTGCGATGACAGAAGAATTTTCTGCGTATATGAGGCTCTCAAGAGAGGCATTACAGTAGAACAGATTCACAACATCACTCTCATTGACGAGTGGTTCCTTGAAAAGCTCAAAAATCTTATTGCCGTTGAAAACGAACTCAAGAACGGCGAGCTTACGGAGGATCTCTATGTTCGTGCCAAGAACAAGGGATTCCTTGACAGAACAATTGAAAAAATCACAGGCAGGAAGGTTGAAAATCCGCTTGTTCCTGTTTATAAAATGGTTGATACCTGCGCCGCAGAATTTGAGGCTGAAACTCCTTACTTCTATTCAACATTTGATAAGGAAAATGAAGCTGAGGAATTCATCAGAGAGCAGAAGAGCGACAAGAAAACAGTTATCGTATTCGGTTCGGGTCCTATCAGAATCGGTCAGGGTATCGAATTTGACTATGCGTCTGTTCACTGCGTATGGGCGCTCAAAAAGGCAGGCTACGATGTTGTTATCGTAAACAACAACCCTGAAACAGTATCAACAGACTTTGACACAGCCGACAGACTTTATTTTGAACCGCTCACAACCGAAGATGTTATGGGCATAATAAAGACAGAAAATCCGTTCGGTGTAGTTGTTGCATTCGGCGGACAGACAGCAATTAAGCTTACAAAGTTCCTCAGCGACAACGGTGTAAATATTCTCGGCACATCATACGATGCCATTGATATGGCAGAGGACAGAGAGCGTTTTGACGAGCTTCTTGAAAAGTATCACATCAAGCGTCCCCGTGGCGTAACGGTTATGACAACAGACGAGGCTCTCGATGTTGCAGACAAAATCGGTTATCCTGTTCTTCTCCGTCCGTCATATGTTCTCGGTGGTCAGAATATGATTATTGCATTCAACGAAGATGATGTCAAAGAGTATATGGCAATCATTCTTGCACAGAATATTGAAAATCCGATTCTTATTGATAAGTACCTTCAGGGTACAGAGCTTGAAGTTGACGCCATTTGTGACGGTGAAGATATTCTTATTCCGGGTATTATGGAGCATATCGAGCGTGCCGGTGTTCATTCGGGCGACTCAATTGCGGTTTATCCGGCATGGAATCTCTCAGACAGAATGACTCAGATTATTATTGAAAGCTCAAAGAACCTTGCAATCGAACTCCGTACAAAGGGACTTGTAAACATTCAGTACCTTATCTATAAAGACGAACTCTATGTTATCGAGGTAAATCCCCGTTCTTCAAGAACAATCCCTTACATCAGTAAGGTAACAGGCGTTCCTATGGTTGACCTTGCAACAAGAGCAATGCTCGGTGAAAAGCTCAAAGATATGGGCTACGGCACAGGTCTTTACAGAAAGAGTCCTTACATTGCGGTTAAGGTTCCCGTATTCAGCTTTGAAAAGCTTATCAATGTTGATAACCACCTCGGTCCCGAGATGAAGTCAACAGGTGAAGTTCTCGGTGTTGCAGGCACACTTGAGGAGGCTCTCTATAAGGGACTCATCGGTGCAGGCTACAAGATGAAGAAAAAGGGCGGTGTGTTCATCACAGTCCGTAATTCGGATAAGGCTGAAATCGGTGAAATCGCAAAGAAATACTACGACCTCGGATTCAGAATCTACGCAACAGAGGGTACAGCGGATGTACTCAAGAAGTACGGTATTGACGCCGTAAGCGTAAAGAAAATTCACGAGTCCAAGACAAACAATACTCTTACACTCATTGAATCGGGCAAGATTCAGTATGTTATTTCAACATCTGCAAAGGGCAGAATTCCTTCAAGAGATTCTGTTAAAATCCGTCGTAAGACTGTTGAAAGAAATATTCCGTGTCTTACATCTCTTGATACGGCAAATGCACTTGCAGATTGCCTCAAGAGCCACTATTCACAGCACAGCACGGAGCTTATCGACATTAACCACATGAGAGAGGAAAAGCTTATGTTAAAATTCACTAAGATGCAGGGTATAGGCAACGACTATATCTATTGCAGCACTTTTGATCAGGAAATCAGCAACCCCGAGGCGCTTGCCGTAAGACTTTCTGACAGACATTTCGGTATCGGCGGTGACGGTATTATTCTTGTTTGCCCTTCAAAGGTTGCAGATGCAAAGATGAAAATGTACAACCTTGACGGTTCAGAGGGTAAGATGTGCGGTAACGGTATCCGTTGCGTAGGTAAGTTCCTCTATGACCACGGTATGGTTGATATCAACGAAAAAGACGAAATTACAATTGAAACACTCAGCGGTATCAAGAAACTCAAGGCTTATACTTCAGGCGGAAAGGTTAACCGCCTCAGAGTTGATATGGGCAAGGCAATTCTTGCTCCGAAGGAAATTCCTGTTGTTCTCGACGGTGACAAGGTTGTTGACAGACCTGTTGAAATTGCAGGCAAGAACTATAACATTACCTGCGTATCAATGGGTAACCCACACTGCGTGGTATTTATGGACGATATTGATAATCTTGACATTGAAACCGTAGGACCGGAGTTTGAAAACGATAAGCTCTTCCCTGAAAGAGTGAATACAGAATTTGTAACAGTTCTCGATGACCATACAATCAAGATGAGAGTGTGGGAGCGTGGCTCAGGCGAAACATGGGCTTGCGGTACAGGCGCTTGTGCTGTTGCGGTTGCCGCTTGTGAAAACGGTTTCTGCAAAAAGGGCGAAGACATCAAGATTAAGCTCAAGGGCGGCGATCTTATTATCAACTATACTGATGAAACGGTATATATGACAGGTAATGCGGAAAAAGTATTTGAAGGCGAAGTTGAGGTGTAATCGTGGAGATAACCGAACATAAGAAAAATAAAAAATATATATTTGTAACAGGCGGTGTCGTATCCGGTCTTGGCAAGGGTATCACAGCCGCATCTCTCGGCAGACTTTTAAAGGCAAGAGGGCTCAAGATTGTTGCTCAAAAGCTTGACCCGTATATCAATGTCGATCCGGGTACAATGAGCCCGTATCAGCACGGCGAGGTATATGTAACGGAGGACGGTGCAGAAACCGACCTCGACCTCGGCCATTATGAGCGTTTTATTGATGAGGACCTTAACAAGTATTCAAACCTCACAACAGGTAAGGTTTACTCAAATGTTCTTGAAAAGGAGCGTCACGGCGACTACCTCGGCAAGACAGTTCAGGTAATTCCTCACATCACAAATGAAATTAAGTCTTTTATCTACAATGTAGGTGAAAAGACCAATGCCGATGTTGTAATTACGGAAATCGGCGGTACGGTGGGCGATATCGAAAGCCAGCCGTTCCTTGAGGCTATCCGTCAGGTATCTCTTGAAGTCGGCAGAGAGAACAGCATCTTTATTCATGTAACTCTCGTTCCCTATATCAAGGGCAGCGAGGAACACAAATCAAAGCCGACACAGCATTCTGTAAAAGAGCTTCGTTCACTCGGTATCAATCCCGATATCATCGTTCTTCGTTGTGACGAACCTCTTGAGGAGAGCATTTTCAACAAGATTGCACTTTTCTGCAATGTAAAGCCGGATTGTGTAATCGAAAATATTACTCTCCCAACGCTTTATCAGGCACCTCTTATGCTTGAAAAGAGCAATTTCTCAAATGTTGTATGTCGTGAGCTCAATATTGTAACAGACAAAAAGCCCGACCTTTCCGAGTGGGAAGAAATGCTTAACCGTATCAACAACCGTACAAAGAAATGCACGATTGCTCTTTGCGGTAAGTATGTTGCTCTCCATGACGCATATCTTTCTGTTGCAGAGGCACTTCGTCACGGTGGCTATGAAAATTCCGCCGATGTTGAAATCAAGTGGGTTGACTGCGAACTTCTTACAAAGTACAAGGTTGACGAGCTTCTCGGTGATGTTGACGGTATCCTCGTTCCGGGCGGCTTCGGTAACAGAGGTATCGAAGGTAAGATTATGGCTGCAAAATATGCCCGTGAGCATGATATTCCGTATCTCGGAATCTGCCTCGGTATGCAGACTGCAGTAATCGAATACGCAAGAGATGTTCTCGGCTATGCTGATGCCAACAGCGGTGAGTTTACACCAGAGGGCAAGCATAATGTTATTGACCTTATGCCTGAACAGGAAGGCATTGAGGATATGGGCGGCACAATGCGTCTTGGTGCATATCCGTGTGTTATCAAGCCCGATTCGCTTATGGCTAAGGCTTACGGTCAGCATGAAATTTCAGAGCGTCACCGTCATCGTTATGAGTTCAATAACGATTTCAGAGAGGAAATTGAAAATGCAGGCATGAAGATTACAGGTACTTCACCTAATGGACTTCTTGTTGAGGCTGTTGAAGTTCCCGACAACCGTTTCTTCGTTGCTGTTCAGTATCATCCCGAATTCAAGTCACGCCCGAACCGTGCTCATCCGCTTTTCAGAGAATTTATTAAAGCATCACTTGAAAAGTAATTGATTTTTCCACTTAACTTTCAGATTTAAAGGACTGATTTTAATGAAGATTAACAGAAATTTTGACAATCTCGTTCCTAACTATCTTTTTGCAGATGTTGCAAAAAAGACAAATGCATATATTGCGGCTCATCCCGATAAAAAGGTTATCAAGCTTGGTATCGGTGATGTAACCCTTCCGCTTGCTCCTGTTGTTGTTGAGGCAATGAAAAAGGGCGCAGAGGATCTTGCTCACAAGGAAACCTTCAAGGGCTATCCCGATTATGAGGGCTACGAGTTCCTCAGACAGGCTATTTCAGATTACTACAAGAGCTTTGGTGTTGCAGTAGCCGCTGACGAAATCTTTGTATCAGACGGTGCAAAGTCGGACTGCGGTAACATAGGTGACATTTTCTCAAAGGATAATGTTGTTCTCGTAACCGATCCTGTTTACCCCGTATATGTTGACTCAAACATTATGGCAGGCAGAGAAATTGTTTATGCTACATCAAATGAGGCAAACGGCTTTGCCGCTCTCCCTGATGAAAATGTAAAGGCAGATATCATCTACCTTTGCTCACCTAACAACCCGACAGGTTCTGCATACAATGCCGAACAGCTCAAAGCATGGGTTGACTATGCTCTCAAAAACGATGCAATAATCCTCTACGATTCAGCTTATGAGGCATTCATCACAGAGGATCTTCCTCGTTCAATTTTTGCAATCGAAGGTGCAAGAAAGTGCGCAATTGAAATGTGCTCACTTTCAAAGACAGCAGGCTTCACAGGCACAAGATGCGGTTACACGGTAATTCCTAAGGAGCTTGAGCGTGACGGTCACAATATCTATGCAACATGGTACCGCCGTCAGGCAACAAAGTTCAACGGTGTTTCATGGCCTGTTCAGTGTGCTGCTGCCGCTGTATTCAGCGAAGAAGGTCAGAAGCAGATCAAGGAGAACATTTCTTACTATCAGGAAAATGCAAGAATTATCGCATCTGCTCTTGATGAACTCGGCATCTACTACACAGGCGGTAAGAACTCACCTTACATCTGGCTCAAGTGTCCGAACAATATGGGCAGTTGGGAATTCTTTGACCTCCTCCTCAACGAGGCAAATGTTGTAGGTACTCCGGGTGAGGGCTTTGGCGAAAACGGTGCCGGCTACTTCCGTCTTACATCATTCGGTGACAGAGAAAACACGATTGAGGCTGTTGAGAGAATCAAAAAGGTTCTCACAAACCTCTCAAAGTAATTTGATTGAATTCAGATTATTATATTGAATAAAACACACAGCGGATAACCCGAATTTTGAGGTTATCCGCTGTTTTTGTTATCGGTTATTATCAGTAGGGGCGCTCATTGGGTGCCCGCTAAGTAACGGCACAATATTTGTGATAAGACAGATTATATAAATGCCACAAAATAATTGTCATACAGTAGTGGCGAACCTTGTTCGCCGCTACTAATTTGTGCCATTTATAAACTCAATCTTGATAGAAAATTTTTCGGCATCCGATGAATGCAATACGCAATAAAAAAAGGACATTCCATTTGGAATGTCCTTTTGATATCATATTAAAATCAGAACTTAATCTTTTCAGCGATATAATCGTTGAGCTTGTCAATTGCAACTCTTTCCTGCTGCATTGTGTCACGGTCACGAACCGTTACACAACCGTCGTCAACAGACTCAAAGTCATATGTGATACAGAACGGAGTACCGATTTCGTCCTGTCTTCTGTAACGCTTGCCGATTGAACCGGCATCGTCATAATCAGTCATAAAGTCGGCTGAAAGCTGTTCATAAACCTTGCCGGCCTGCTCGTTGAGCTTCTTTGAAAGCGGAAGAACGCAAGCTTTGTAAGGAGCAAGTGTCGGATGAAGTCTTAACACAACTCGTGTATCCTTTTCGTCAATAACTTCTTCATCGTAAGCCTCAACAACAAGAGCAAGGAAAAGACGCTCAACACCGAGTGACGGCTCAATAACATACGGAATGTACTTCTCGTTTGTTGTCGGATCAAAATACTCAAGTGTCTTACCGCTTGTTTTGCTGTGCTGTGTAAGGTCATAGTCTGTTCTGTCGGCAACGCCCCAAAGCTCGCCCCAACCGAACGGGAAGAGATATTCAAAGTCTGTTGTGGCTTTTGAATAGAAACAAAGCTCCTCTTTTGCATGGTCACGAAGACGGAGATTTTCTTCCTTAATATTGAGAGAATAGAGCCAGTCACGGCAGAAACCTCTCCAGTATTCAAACCATTCAAGGTCAGTGCCCGGCTTGCAGAAGAATTCAAGCTCCATCTGCTCAAACTCACGAACACGGAAAATAAAGTTACCGGGTGTGATTTCGTTTCTGAAAGATTTACCGATTTGTGCAACACCGAAAGGAACTTTCTTACGGCTTGTTCTCTGAATGTTAGAGAAGTTCACGAAAATGCCCTGAGCAGTTTCGGGACGAAGATAAATTTCATTCTTGCTGTCCTCTGTAACGCCCTGGAATGTTTTGAACATAAGGTTGAACTGACGAATGTCGGTAAAGTTGTGCTTGCCGCAGTTAGGGCACGGAATCTCTTTTTCCTTGATGTAATTCATCATTTCTTCATTTGTCCAGCCTGCAACATTTGTGCCGTCAAAATCTTCAATAAGGTTGTCGGCACGGTGACGGGTTTTACATTCCTTACAATCCATAAGCGGATCAGAGAAACCGCCGAGATGACCCGATGCAACCCATGTCTGCGGGTTCATAAGAATTGCAGAGTCAAGACCTACATTATATTTGTTCTGCTGAACAAACTTTTTGAGCCATGCGTTTTTGATATTGTTTTTAAGTGCAACACCGAGCGGACCGTAATCCCATGTGTTTGCAAGACCGCCGTAAATTTCGGAGCCTGGGTAAACAAAGCCTCTGTTTTTACACAGGGCAACGATTTTATCCATGGTTTTTTTGCTGTTTTCCATAACTTAACCTCTCTTAACAGATAGATAGATAAAAATAACCATTAAAATAATACAATTATTTGCAACTGTTGTCAAGTAAAAACACCAAATGTTAGCGCATAACAATAGGTTTAAAACAAGAATTAGAAAAAATTTACAAACTTGCCAAAAACCACTTGTAAATCTGAACATTTTGATATATAATGTAATTACTCGAAAATTGAGTAAAAAAAAGGAGGAATTAGCGATGAAAAAATCATCCAAGGTTCTCAGTTTGGTGCTTGCAGTTCTTATGGCTGTATCCTGTTTTTCAGGCTTGACCATATTCTCTGCATCAGCTGAAGAAACCGACACAAAAATCTATTTTGACGCATCTAATCTCCCTGCAGAGTGGGGAACAACAAAGACAGTATACTGTCACCTTTACGCTGTAGCAGGCGATGATTTACCTGAAACATCTTGGCAGGGTAAGGCAGAGAAATGTAAGAAGGATACTGCTACAGGTCTTTACTACTTCGATACTGCAAAATTGAAGTCAGCTGACGGCACAAATCACGGCGGTCTTAAAGACAACGCTGACTATGCTGTAATTTTCTCAACAATTGATACTAAATCACAGAGTCACCAGACCTGTAATGTAACACTCGGCAAGCCTTGTCTCGGCGACACAATTTACCTCACAGGCGGTACAGTTGAGAATACCGAAGATTCATCAAAGCGTGACTTTGCTGCAACATGGAAGAATAACAGTGATAACTACGGTCCAAAGGCTGCAATCACATCACTCGGTCATGTAACTGAGGGTAGATTCCCAATTTACTTTTCAAGAGCAGAAATGGTTGCACAGGCTATTTTCAACTGGGCTGTTAAGAATCCTAAAAACTACACTCCCGAAACTGTAGCTGACATTTGTGCACAGGTTGAGGCTGAGCCAATGGATGTTTACAACGCTTATGCTGAAATGTATGCAACAGAGCTTGCTGATCCCGTAGCTTATCCCGACTGTGCTCCGCTTACAACAGTAGCTACACTTCTCGGTGTTGATCCTTCAGGTACAACAGCTCCTGCAACAGAAGAACCTACAACTGTTGAACCAACAACTGTTGAGCCTACAACTGTTGAACCCACAACAGAACCCACAACAGAACCTGCAACAGAGCCTGTTGACGCAACACAGTATGTTGTAGCAGGCGTTGAGTCACTCACAGGTTATGAATGGCAGGGTTCTCCTGCACTCGCTCCCGAAAATGTAATGACAAAGAGCGGCGATGTTTATACAAAGACATTTACAGCTGTTCCGGTGGGCAAAAGCTATCAGCTCAAGGTCGTTGCAAACACAGGCGACGAGCAGAAGTGGATCGGTCTTGACGGTACAGACAACAATGTAACTTTCGATGTAGAAAGTGCTTGTGATGTAACTGTAACTTTCAATCCTGCTACAAACGAGATTGCTGTAACAGGTGACGGCGTTAAAATGGTTACAGACCTTGAAATCAACAGCATCACAGTTGTTGGTAACGGCGAAAACAGCTGGCTTAACGGTGTAGCATGGGGCGTTGACGCTGAAGTTAACCACATGACTCAGATTGCTGACAAGGTTTATCAGATTACATACACAGGTGTTGAATCTGCTGATGCTGCATACCAGTTCAAGTTTGCAGTTAACGACGATTGGGCTGCTAACTGGGGTCTTCCTGAGCAGAGCGCAGCTACTATAGGCGAAGATTTTGACCTTACATTCAATGGTGAAAATATGCTCCTTAACACAGTTTCTGCCGGTTATCCGGAAGATTCACTCGTTGATGTAACAATCACACTTGATCTTACTAAGTTTGATTATCCGTCACGCTCAGGTGCTAAGGCTAATATTAAGATTGACGGTAACCGTGTTCCGCTTCTCGGCGATGCTGACGGTGACTACTCAATTACAGTTGTAGATGCTACAACAATTCAGAAGATTGCTATCAACCTTATGAGTATTGCTGCTGATGATGCAAACGCATTCAAGACATGTGATGCTAACGAGGACGGCAGAATCTCAATCAAGGATGCTACTATCGTTCAGAAGTACATCGTTGGCGGTTACGAAACAGGCAATGTCGGTTCACCGATTTCTGTTGAATAATTAATCGCTGTTGATTAAATTCACAATTGCAATTTACCCCACAGGGTTCTCCTGTGGGGTTATTTTTTGCCGTAAAACAAGGAAATTTTGCCGATAAAGGTGCAAAGTGCAGTAATATGTGGTATAATCATAGTGTAGATGTTCCGCTTTACTCATACGGTGGGGTCGTTCTGAATTTAAGCAGAGTTATATTTTACTTAGACTCTGAGGAGCTGATGCTCTGCGTTAATTAAAAATGTTCAAAAAGAAAAGAGGCGAAGGATGTATGTATATTCATGATATTTCGAGAGATACTCTTACAACCGAAACATATCCGGGTGATCCCGAAACTGTTGTGACTCCGCTGAGAAGTATTGATGAAGATGACGAGTGCAATCTTTCGCAGATTTCTATGTGCGTTCATGCAGGCACGCATATTGACGCTCCTCTCCACTTTTGCCCTGACGGTAAAGGGATAACTGATTTAAGGCTCAACACTTTCTACGGAAAATGCACCGTAATAACGGTCAAGGGTGTGCTGACGGGCGAAGATATGGACAAGCTGTTGCCGTATTGCCGAAAACGCATACTCTTTCGTGGGAACGGCAAAACATACCTTTCACATTCTGCCGCAATTGTGCTTGCACAAAGTAGGGTGGTGCTTGTCGGTACGGATGCCGAGTCAATCGCACCTCCGTTTGATGAAGTTAAAACACATCTTGAACTCGGCAGAGCGGATATTGCCGTTCTCGAAAATCTCAATCTTTCGGGAGTGGCTGACGGCGAATATGATTTGTGTGCGTTTCCGATAAAGCTCGGTGGAGTTGAGGCGGCACCATGCAGAGCAATACTCTTTGAACAGGAAAAAGGATTAAACTAAGGTGATATTTATGGTAAAAATGGTAGTATTTGATCTTGACGGCACGCTTATGAATTCGCTTACCGATCTTGCTATAAGTGTGAACTACGGTTTGAAGCTTAACGGTCTTGAAGAAAAGCCGATTGAAAATTATAAAACATATGTCGGAAACGGCAGAGAAATGCTCATCAGAAGGGCAATGGGAGATGCGTGGACCGACCACGAGCTTTTTGAAAAGGTCAAGGCTGATTACGACAGACACTATGCCGTTCATTGCAACGACCACACTGCCGCATATAACGGTTGTGCCGAAATGCTTGAAAAGCTTGCAAAAAAGGGTGTAAAAACAGGTGTGCTTTCAAACAAGCCCGATGAATTTGTTGATAAAATGCTAAAAAAAGCATTTACAAATCACAAGTTTACTCAGGCATGGGGGCAGAAACCACAGTACAAGACAAAGCCCGAGCCTGATGCTCTGCTTGCACTCCTTGATATGAGCGGCGTAACTCCCGAAGAATGTTTATATGTCGGTGACAGCGATGTCGATGTGTTTACGGCAAACAATGCGGGTGTAAAAATGGCAGGTGTTTCATGGGGATTCAGGGGAAAAAACGAGCTTATGAACGCAGGTGCGCCCTTTGTTGCAGACACAGCCGAAGAACTTTTTGATTACATTTGCAAATTTATATAATAGTATGAACAAGATAAACTATCAGAAAGAACTCGACAGGGTGATTGAAAAAATAACGGAGGAGGGAAAAGTCCCTAAGCTGCTTTTGCATGTGTGTTGCGCCCCGTGTTCGTCATACTGTCTTGAGTATCTTTCAAAATATTTTGATATCACGGTCTATTTTTACAATCCGAATATTTCGATTGCGGATGAGTATAATTACCGCCTGAGCGAAGAAAAGCGTCTTGTGTCGCTTATGCCGTTTGAACATCCTGTAAAGGTGGTCGAGGGCGAATATTTGCCCAAGGATTACTTTGAGTATGTCAAAGGCCTTGAAAATGAACCCGAGGGCGGAAAGCGGTGTGAAAAATGCTTCAGACTGCGACTTGAATCCTCTGCACGCTACGCAAAGGAACACGACTTTGATTATTTCACAACCACGCTTACAATCAGTCCGCTGAAAAATGCGCAGTTGCTCAATTCAATCGGTGCGGAGCTTGGCGAGAAGTACGGCATTCCGTGGCTGTACAGCGACTTCAAAAAGCGTGAAGGCTACAAGCGTTCAATCATCCTTTCAAAAGAATATGACCTCTACCGCCAAAACTACTGCGGCTGCGTCTTTTCAAAAAGGGATAGTATGCAGAGAAAAAACTAATTAATATACCAAAAGACAAATCCCCGTCAGAATTTCTGACGGGGATTAATCGTGTTTGCAAATTATTTAACTGAGATTAACGCATATTAACTTGGTTGTTTTACACAACCGATTTGAGGTATTCGACAATTTCCTGCTGTGTACTCATTTCAAGCACCTTTGCAGTAACTTTGTCTGCCTCTTCTTTTGTCCATGTGGAAATTATTTTTCTCACATTGAGAACTGACGGAGCAGAAACGCTGAATTCTGTGAGTCCGAATGAAATAAGCAACGGAATCATCAGCTTGTTTGCGGCAGCCTCACCGCACATTCCGACTGAAATGCCGTTCTGAACACCGCACTCAATTGTGCGCTTAATCATTCTGAGAACGCTTGGCTGGAGGGGAGAGTAGAGGTAAGACACATCGTTGTTGCCTCTGTCACAAGCCATTGTGTAGCCTGTGAGGTCGTTTGTGCCGATGCTGAAGAAGTCTGCCTCTTTTGCAAGCATATCTGCGATAACTGCCGCAGACGCTGTTTCAACCATAACACCAACCTGAATGTTTTCGTTGAAATTTATGCCCATATTGCGTAAATCGGCTTTGCATTCTGCAACAAGCTTTTTGCCCTCACGAAGTTCATCCATAGTTGTGATGAGCGGGAACATAATCTTGATGTCACCGAATGCGCTTGCACGCAAAATGGCTTTAATCTGTGATTTGAAAAGTTCACGGTTTTTAAGGCAATATCTGATTGCACGGAATCCCATGAACGGATTTTCTTCTTTTTCAAGTCCAAGGTACGGAATGTCCTTGTCACCGCCGATATCAAGTGTTCTGATAATCAGCGACTTGCCCTTTAAGATAAGAGCCGCCTTTTTGTAGGCCTCAAACTGTTCGTCCTCTGTCGGAATTGAAGTTCTGTCCATAAACAGAAACTCTGTTCTGAAAAGTCCGACACCCTCGCCGTCTGCATCAACTGCCTTGACAGCGTCTTCGGGTTTTCCTATGTTGCAGAAAAGTTCATAAACTTCTCCGCTTGCGGATTTTGTTTCTCGTCCCCTGTAATTTTCAAGCTCTTTGCGTTCTGCAAGAAAAGCGTCACGCTTTTTGGAGTATTCTGCAACTGTGTTATCATCCGGATTAACAATTACAGCACCCTCACTGCCGTCAACTACAACTGTGTCGCCGTTTTTCAGGCTTGATGCGACACCCTCAACACTGAGTACGGCGGGAATCTCAAGCGCTCTTGCAAGAATTGCAGAGTGGGAAGTTGTTCCGCCTGTTTCAGTAATAATGCCTGCTATGTTTTCTTTTACAATACCTGCCGTAACAGAAGGAGTAAGCTCCCTTGCAACAAGCACAGTGCCTTTTGGCGCATCGCTTACTTTAATTTCGTTTACTCCGAGAAGAATGCCGAGAACACCACTCTTGATATCTCTGACATCAGCCGCACGCTGTTTTGTAAGCTCATCGTCAGCTGCCGAGAACATTGCAATAAACATATCGCACATATGCTCAAGAGCAGATTCCGCACATTGACCGTCTGCAATCAGCTTTTCAATTTCACCGCTGAGATACGGATCTTTGATAATCTGAATGTGACCTGCAAGAATTTCTGCCTCTTTTTCACCGGCTGAACTGCGAAGATTTTCTGCCTGTTTTTCAGTATTGTAGCAAAAAGCATCTACTGCTGCCTTAAAACGCTGTGACTCTGCCTCAGTATCCGTTACTGTTCGTGGAGTGTATTCAAGCGAATGTTCTTCAATAAGCATTACCTTACCGATTCCGATACCCTCGGATGCGGCTGTTCCGTGTAGCATAATCTTCACCTCTTGTAACTGGTCTATCATCGGAGCCATTACTCGCCAAGACCGCTCTCAATGAGCTGTACTGCCTCTGCAAGTGCCTCGTTTTCGTCAGCACCGTCGCAAACAACTTCAATTTCACTGCCGCACTTGATGCAAGCCGCAATAATGTTGAGGAGGCTCTTTGCGTTGTACTGATTGCCGTTGAATTTGATTGTTACATCACAGCTGTATTTGCCCATAGCTGTTGCAAAAACCGATGCCGGACGCATATGAAATCCCTGTGCATTTGTGAGTACGAGCTCTTTTGATACCATAATAAAATCTCCTTTATAAAATAAATTTGTGTTTTGAAGTTTTGAATCTAATGTCGTGAAAGTTCTTTGAGTTTTGAGGGGTGGCACCGGCTTTTACACCGGTGCCGAGGAACAAAACATTTCAAAAAACGGGTAATAGCAAATTAATTATTTTTTAATCGGTCTTTTGAGAAGTGCAAGCATAAGCATTGTAACTACTGCACCGATTGCAAGAGCAAGGAGGTAGAAATACCATGTACCCTGCATTGTTGCGAATACGAAGATACCGCCGTGAGGAGCCATAAGCTTACAGCCAAAGAGAGCTGAAAGTGCGCCTGCTACTGCAGAACCAACGATACATGAAGGGATAACCTGAAGCGGATGACCTGCTGCGTAAGGAATTGCACCTTCTGTGATAAATGAAAGTCCCATTACATAGTTTACGGGAGCATTCTTTCTTTCTTCGTCTGTCCAACGATTCTTGAAGAATGTGTTTGAAAGAGCGATTGCGATTGGAGGAACCATACCGCCGATCATAACTGCTGCCATAATGATGTATGCCTGATCGTCTGCGTTTGCAAGGTTAAGTGTTGCGAATGCATAAGCTGCCTTGTTGAAAGGACCGCCCATGTCGATAGACATCATACCTGCGAGGAGCGCACAGAGCGGAACCATCATTGCAGGGTTAGAGGCAATAGCGTTAAGGCCGTTTGACATACCTGAGTTAATCATACCCATGAACGGGTTGACTGCGCACATTACAACGAGAATACCGCCGAGTCCGAGAAGCGGATAGATGAGAACGGGCTTGATACCCTCAAGAGCCTTAGGCATCTTATCGCACATTTTTTCAATACCGAGCATTAAGTAACCGCCTACGAAACCTGCAAGCAAGCCGCCGAGGAAGCCTGACGGAACTGTTTCTGCAGCGGCAGGATCCATAAAGGTTGCGCCTGATGTTGCAAGGAAACCGCCTACAAGACCAACGAGAAGACCGGGACGGTCTGCAATTGACATTGCGATAAAGCCGGAAAGGATAGGAACCATAAGGTTAAATGCCACACCGCCGAGTGTCTTAAACCATGCGGCTGCAGGAGTTACCGTACCGAATGCACTGCCAACCTCCTGTGCGTTAACACCGCATGCAATATCAATGAGGAATGCGATTGCAATGAAGATACCGCCTGCTACAACGAACGGGAGCATATGTGATACACCGTTCATAAGGTGACCGTAAGCGCCGCCTCTCTTCCTTGGAGCATCTGCAGAACCACCTTTGTGATGATATACGGGAACTTCTTTGTTTACAATCTTGTTGATAAGCTCTTCCGGCTTATGAATACCGTCTGAAACGGCACACTGTAAAACGGGCTTGCCGTCAAAACGGGCAAGATTTATTGTGATGTCAGCGGCAATGATGATACCGTCACAATTTGCAATTTCTTCTTCGGTAAGCACATTCTTTGCACCGCCCGAACCGTTTGTTTCAACCTTAATCGGAATGTTAAGGCTGTCGCCGGCTTTCTGGAGTGATTCAGCCGCCATATAAGTATGAGCAATACCTGTTGGACAGGCTGTGATAGCAAGAACTCTGTAACCCTTCTTTGCAGGAACTTCTGCCTTTGGTTCATCGGGGAACTTTTCTGTTTCTCTTGCGTCAATAATCGAGATGAATTCTTCCGGAGTTTTTGCGGCTTTAAGCTTTGCGGTAAAATCTTCATGCATCAAAAGCTGCATAAGTCTTGCAAGTACTTCAAGATGAACATCACCGTCTGTTGTTGCGGCAATCATAAAGAGCAGCTTACAGGGCTTACCGTCGGGCGAGTCATAATCTACACCGTCTGGAACTGTGATAGCCGTGAGGGCGGGAGCTTTTACAGCTTCGCTCTTGGCATGGGGAATTGCAACCTCCATACCTACAGCTGTTGTGCCGAGTTCTTCACGGTTGAGGATTCCCTCTTTGTAGGCTTTAACATCCTTGAGGTTTCCGCACTTTTCATGTAATGAAACAAGTTTGTCAATTGCTTCGCTCTTGTCGGCAACTTTAACGCCGAGAGCAATACCCGATTTTTTTAATAAATCTGTGATACGCATATTTTTCTCTCCTTTTTAATTGAATTTTGCAAGCAATTCATTTATTTTTTCTTTTGTGGCAAGTCCGTCAAGAAATGCCGTTGCATTTCCGCACACACTGCCCAATTTCAGCGCATAGGGGTAGCTTTTTGTTTTTTCATATCCTGCCACAAAGCCTGCTACCATTGAGTCTCCCGAACCGACTGTGTTAATTACCTTTTCTTTGAGGACTCCTGCTTTGTGCCTTTTCCCAAATTCGTCAATGAGCATTGCTCCGTCACCGCCGAGTGAAATCAGAACATTTTTTGCACCGAGTTTCTGCAACTCTTTTGCATACTTTTCAATATCATCCTCGGTGTTGATTTCAACTCCGAACATTTCGGAAAGCTCCTGTCTGTTCGGCTTGATGAGGAACGGCTTGTACTTGAGTGCGTTGAGTAAAAGTTTTTTTGTTGCGTCAACTACAATTCGTACATCCTTGCCCTTGATTCTTTCAAGGATTCTTTCATAAACATCATCAGGCATCGTATTCGGAATGTTTCCTGCAATTACGATTGTGTCGCCGTCGGATATTCTGTCAATTTTTGAAAACAGCCTTTCAAGTTCGCCTTCACTTATGTGAGGTCCCTGACAATTGATTTCTGTTTCAACGCCGGCTTTGATTTTTATGTTGATTCTTGAAATTCCACTTTCAAGCTTAATAAAGTCGGTGATAATCCTGTCGTTGCGAATACCCTTTTCAATGGCGTCACCCGTAAAGCCTGCAACAAATCCGAATGCCGTACTTTCAAGGTCAAGCTCTGCAAGTACGCATGAAACATTGATTCCCTTACCTCCGTAGTAATATTCTTCGGCGGTTGTTCGGTTTGTTATTCCCGGAACAAGCGAATCAAGTCTGACAATGTAGTCAATTGACGGATTAAGCGTTACGGTGTAAATCATTTTTTACCTCCTTTATCACCGTTGCCTGCGAAAAGTCCGGCGTAGGCAGTTTGTCGGTGATTATACAACATTTTTGCAGAGGGGCAAATGTTACGGAATACACCCTGCGAAATTTTGAATGGTCTGCAAGAACAAATGCCATATAAGATTTGTTGATTGCCGTTTCCTTTATAAGACCTTCTTCAATGTCGGGGGTTGTGAATCCCGAACCGATGTCAATTCCGTTTGCTCCCATAAAAGCTTTTGTAAAGTTAAAGCAGTTTATGCTTTTTATCGCTTCGGCACCCACAACAGCCTCGGTAAGCGGTTTTATTTTTCCGCCTACTATATATGTCTGCATACCCTTGTGGATAAGCATTCTGGCGTGTGTTATGCCGTTTGTAACATATGTTGCGTTTGTATTTGTAATGTGGTCAACAAGCTTTAATGTTGTTGTTCCTGCGTCAATATAAACAAAGTCAGAGTCATGGATAAGCTTTGCACAGTATTCTGCAACCGCATCTTTTTCATCGCTCATAACGGTTTCACGATTGCTTACCGCATCTTCAAAAACACCCTCGTTTCTGGTGATTGAAGTTGCACCGCCGAAAACCTTTGTGAGCTTTCCCATCTCATCAAGAGCGGAAAGGTCTCTTCTTATTGTTGACTCGGATGAGTCAAGCAACTTTGTTAATTCCGACACCGTGACCGAATTTTTTTCTTCGAGCAAATCAAGTATTGCACGATATCTGTCCTGTGTAAGCATTATCCTCACCTCTTGACTTATATTATAACACCCGTTTTTTAAAAGTCAAGCAAAATCGGTCAAAAAAATTCAAAAAAATTTAAAGACAGCAAAATTAGCTAACAAAAAAAGTGTCGAGCGTTATTTAAAAACAGTATAATTTTACCGTTTTTGCAATTAAAATTGGTATTTTTGTTTTTCTTCATTCAAAATCAGTCAAATTAATTATTTTGACTATAATTCTTTTAGCGTGTTGACTGCAAGGTGTTTTTATACTACAATATTAATCGTTGTGTACAAAAAAAGCCTGCAAGTTTTTTGCAGGCTCAAAACGGCGAAATCACGCATTTATATTTTTTGTTTTTTATGTTTTTTTATACATATATATATGTTATATGTCATTCTGACAAATCTTCAATGACTGTGATTTTTCGCTTTTCGGAGATTATAATATTTTCCTCATTCATCTTTTTTATTTCACGCATCATTGCACTTCGGTCAACAGAAAGGTAATCTGCAAGGTCGGAAAGAGGGAGAGGAAGATAAAAGGTGTTTTTTCCTTTTTCGGTTTTAATGTATTCAAAAAAAGTCAAAAGCTTGCTCCTCAGCGTCTGCTGACAGAGAATGTCTGTGTGAGCAAGACTTTTTTTATGAGATTTTTTGATGTATGCACTTATAATCCGCTGGTGTTTACTGCAATGCTTTTCACAACAGGCTGTAAATTTTGAGTATTTCACGAAATCAACTTTGCAGTTTGTTTTGGCACTCAGATAAAAAATTCTGTTGTCTGATTCGGGTACAATGCAGGTGACGATTATGTCGCCCTTTTCATAAAAAGAAATAATTCTCCGCTGATTTTCGGCATTGTCTGTTGTCAGATAAACAGTTCCTTCTTTTATGATGCAAATTGTGTCATTTTCGGGTGAATATGTAGTTATGATTTCACCCCTTTTATACTCTCTTTCAATAGGTTTAAAACACTCGTTTATCCCGATGAAATCTGATTTTTTAAGCCTTGCACCGCCTATTTCTTCTATCATTTGCAACACTCCATAATGTGTGGCGTTTTTTGTCTTGCCACAAGATATAGTATAGTATATCACATAATTGTTGCCTGTGCAACAGTATTTATATTGCAATTATTGTATAATTGGTCTTACATTGCAGGGATAGTTTGGTTCCTTGCAATTTTATTACATAACGCATTTTTTAAACGGCATTATTGAAAAATTTATTTTTTTATTCGGATTAACAGATATAGGATATTTTTACCAAGGAAGTACCGCAAAATAATAAAAAGGGGAAGGATTATGAGAATTATTAAGCGTAACGGCTCAGAAGAAGATTTCAACATTGAAAAAATTATTAATGCCGTTAAAAAAGCAAACGGTTCGGGGGAACACAAGTTCCTTACAGACGAACAGATTGAGGATGTTGCCGACTATGTTGAATATAAGTGCAACAAAATCAGGAGAGCAGTGTCCGTTGAAGAAATTCAGGATATGGTTGAGGATCAGCTCATGGCAAAGGGTGCGTTTGAGCTTGCAAGAAGATATGTGCGTTACCGCTACAACCGCTCGCTTGTTCGTAAGGCAAACACTACCGATAACAGGATTCTTTCGCTTATCGAGTGCAATAACGAGGAAGTAAAGCAGGAAAATTCAAACAAGAACCCTACCGTTAACAGCGTTCAGCGTGACTATATGGCTGGTGAGGTCAGTCGTGACCTTACAAGAAGAATGCTTTTGCCGGCTGATATTGTTGAGGCTGATAAGGAAGGTATTATTCACTTCCACGATTCGGACTATTTTGCACAGCATATGCACAACTGCGACCTTGTAAACCTTGAGGATATGTTGCAGAACGGTACCGTTATCAGCGATACGCTTATTGAAAGACCGCACAGCTTTTCAACGGCGTGTAACATTGCAACTCAGATTATTGCACAGGTTGCAAGTAACCAGTACGGCGGTCAGAGCATAAGCCTTGCTCATCTTGCACCGTTTGTTCAGGTTTCCCGTGAGAAAATCCGCAGAGAAACTCTTGCGGAAATCGAAGAACTCGGTGTTCATCCCACAGAAGAGAAAATCAACGATATCGTTGAGCAAAGACTTCGCAAAGAAGTAAACCGTGGTGTTCAGACCATTCAGTATCAGGTTGTTACTTTGCTCACAACAAACGGTCAGGCTCCGTTTGTAACCGTGTTTATGTATCTTAACGAGGCTAAAAACGAGCAGGAAAAGCACGACCTCGCTATGATTATCGAAGAAACTCTCAAACAGCGTCACAAGGGCGTAAAAAATGAAAAGGGTGTGTGGATTACACCTGCGTTTCCAAAGCTTATTTATGTGCTTGAGGAGGATAACATAACAGAGGACAGCAAGTATTGGTATCTTACGGAGCTTGCTGCAAAATGTACCGCAAAGAGAATGGTTCCCGACTATATCTCGGAGAAGGTTATGCTCCAGAGCAAAATTGATAAAAACGGCGAGGGACATTGCTTTACCTGTATGGGTTGCAGAAGCTTCCTTACTCCTTATGTTGACGAAAACGGCAAGCCGAAATATTACGGCAGATTCAATCAGGGCGTTGTGACTGTAAATCTTATTGATATCGGACTCAGCGCAGGCAAGGATCTTGATAAATTCTGGAAGATTTTTGACGAGAGAATGGAACTTTGCCACAGAGCATTGCAGTGCCGTCACGAGCGTCTTACAGGCACTCTTTCGGATGCCGCTCCTATTTTGTGGCAGTACGGTGCTTTGGCAAGACTTAAAAAGGGTGAGAAGATTGACAAGCTTCTCCATGGCGGTTATTCAACGCTTTCACTCGGTTATGCAGGTCTTTGGGAGTGCGTTTACAGCCTTATCGGCAAAAAGCTCACAGAAAAAGAGGGCAAAGAACTCGGTCTTGAAATTATGCAGAAGCTGAACGACTATTGTGCAAAGTGGAAAAAGGCTGAAAACATTGACTACAGCCTTTATGGTACTCCTCTTGAAAGCACAACATATAAGTTTGCAAAGTGTCTTCAAAAGCGTTTCGGCATTATCAAGGGGGTAACAGACAAGAACTACATCACTAATAGCTATCATGTTCATGTTACCGAGAATATTGACGCATTCAGCAAGCTGAAGCTTGAATCCGAATTTCAGGCTTTGTCACCGGGCGGTGCAATCAGCTATGTTGAAGTTCCGAATATGCAGGATAACATTCCCGCTGTTTTACAGGTTATCAAGTTCATTTACGATAACATTATGTATGCAGAGCTTAACACAAAGAGCGATTACTGTCAGGTTTGCGGTTATGATGGAGAAATCAAGATCGTTCACGATGACGGCAAGCTTGTGTGGGAGTGTCCTAACTGCGGCAACCGTGATCAGGATAAGATGAATGTTGCAAGAAGAACCTGTGGATATATCGGAACTCAGTTCTGGAATCAGGGCAGAACTCAGGAAATTGAGGAAAGGGTGCTTCACCTTTGATGAATTACGGAGAAATTAAACTCTGCGATATTGCAAACGGTGAGGGAGTAAGAGTATCGCTCTTTGTATCCGGCTGTACGCATCATTGCAAAAACTGTTTTAATCCGCAGACATGGAGTTTTGATTACGGCGAACCTTTTACAAAAGAGGTTGAGGATAAAATTCTCAAAGAGCTTGAACCGTCATATATTGACGGCTTGTCATTGCTCGGCGGAGAACCCTTTGAACCTTCAAATCAAAGAGCCTTAGTGCCGTTTTTAAAGCGTGTCAGAGAAAAATATTCCGACAAAACAATTTGGTGTTATTCGGGCTATTTGTTTGACAAGGAGCTTCTTTCCGACAGCAGAGCAAGATGTGAATGTACGGATGAAATGCTTTCAATGATTGATGTGCTTGTTGACGGTGAATTTGTTGAGGCTCTTCACGATATAAGCCTTGCGTTCAGAGGCTCGTCAAATCAGCGTATTATAGATGTAAAAGCGTCACTCAAAGAAAATAAAATAATTCCTCACAAGCTTATGAAAAGGGGAGTGTAATAAAAAGCGACAGCCGTAAAACTGTCGCTTTTTGTAATATTATTGAATTATTGCGTGGAATGTTGTTGATTTTGCAAGGCAAATAGTGTAAAATGATAGCATACTATTTATAGAATATTATGCAAGGAGCGATTATATATGGTATGTAAAAATTGCAATCACGAAATTGACAACGGAGCAATGTTCTGTACTTACTGCGGAACACCTGTTGAGCAGACTCCGGAGCCTGAAACACAGCCTGTTGAAAATGCTTCAACCGAAGATGCTGCACAGAACCCTTACGAGAATGTGCAGGCTGCACAGCCTGAGGTTGATAACGCACAGCCGACTGCCGACAGTCAGCCACAGCAGAATCCGTATTCTCAGCAGTACGGTCAGCCAAATCAAACTTATTATCAGCAACCGCAGCCTAACAAAACTTCATACGGTCAGCAGTAGTTTACAAACTCACCGAACAATGATTACGGCGCAAATCAAAGCAAGTACGGCAATCAATATCAGAGCTACAACAACGGCTATAATCAGCAGTACAACACGCAGTATCAGCAGACATACAACTCACAGCCTGTACCGCCCGTTGCACCGCCATACGGTACTCCGGATACTCAGCCTGTAAGCATAGGCGGTTGGATCGGCGTTATGCTTTTAAGCTGTCTGCCGATTGTAAACCTCATTATGCTCTTTGTTTGGGCATTCAGCTCATCAACAAAGAAGTCACTCAAAAACTATGCAAGAGCCGCTCTTATCCTGGCTCTTATCGGAGTTGTGCTTGTTGTAGTTGTTTCAATTATTCTTGCAGTCTGCGGTATCAGTATCTTCAACGAATTTTCCAATTCAGGATATTACTATCATTAAATTTAACGGTGAATAGCTGTACCCAATTCGTACAGACAGCTTTATAATGTTAAAAACAAAGTTTACCGATACAAAAAAATCCCTGTCCGTAACGGACAGGGATTTTCATTTGCATTATAAAAAAGTTTTAGGGCTGCGAACCTCGGCTCTTCTAATGTCAAGCCTCGTTGTTCTCCGCTATTCCTAAAATAACTTCCACTCGTCTAATCCGTTTCAATTACTTGCGTAATTTTCACGGCTTAGTCCTCGCCGGTCGTTATTTTAGGGCTGCGAACCTCGGCTCTTCTATTAGTCAAAGAACTTGCTGTGGATAGCGCTTACAGCCTTGTCAGCGTCTGCTGAATCAATAAGAACCGAAACCTTGATTTCGCTTGTGCTGATCATCTGGATGTTGACCTGAGCGTCATAAAGAGCCTCGAACATCTTTGTAGCAACGCCTGCGTGGCTTTCCATACCTGCGCCGACGATTGAAATCTTAGCTACCTTATCGTCATAGAGAATTTCCTCTGCACCGAGGTTCTCTGTGTATTCTTTCATAAGAGCAACAGCCTCTTCGCCTCTGTTCTTGGCAACTGTAAAGCTGATGTCCTTCTTGCCGTCATGACCGATTGACTGAAGAATAATGTCAACATTGATATCTTTAGCAGAAAGCTTTGAGAACATCTTAAAAGCAAGACCGGGGATATTCGGAACACCCATAACAGAAATTCTTGCAACATCTGTATCTTTAGCAACACCGCTGATTAACATTTTTTCCATTTTAGTTTTCTCCTTTACAATTGTACCCGAAGCCTTTGTCATACTTGAAAGCACTTCAAGCTCGATATTATATTTTTTAGCCATTTCAACCGAACGGTTGTTAAGAACCTGAGCACCGAGTGTAGCAAGCTCAAGCATTTCGTCATAAGAGATTTCCTGAAGCTTCTTAGCGTTCTTAACCTTTCTCGGATCAGCTGTGTAAACACCCTCAACATCGGTGAAAATCTGACAGAGATCAGCGTGCATTGCAGCCGCAATAGCTACGGCACTTGTGTCTGAACCGCCTCTGCCGAGTGTTGTAATATCGCCGTATTTTGAAATGCCCTGGAAGCCTGCAACGATTACAATGTTCTTCTTGTCAAGCTCTTTCTTAATTCTGTCAGGCTCAACTTTTCTGATTCTTGCGCTTGTGTGAGCAGAAGTGGTATTGAAACCTGCCTGCCAGCCAAGAAGAGAAACGGCGTGGTAACCGAGCTTTTCGATTGCCATTGCAAGAAGTGAAATAGAAATCTGCTCGCCTGCGGCAAGAAGCATATCCTTTTCTCTTTTTGAAGCCTTTGGATTGATTTCGTTTGCCTTTTCAATGAGATCGTCTGTTGTGTCGCCCTGAGCGGATACAACAACTACAACATCATTGCCCTTTGCGTAAGTGTCTGTTACGATTGATGCAACATTCATTACTCTTTCGGCATTGGCAACAGAGCTGCCGCCAAATTTCTGAACTATCAAACTCATGTACTTAATACTCCCTCTATAAAATTATAAATCAGCCACACGGATACTTGAAAGTACCGAAACACCGTCAGCCTCAAGCTGAGCAATCTTCTCGGCAAATTCGTTGTACGGCATAGCCTTGACAACAAATGCTTTTTCGTCGGCAGGTGCGTCAGCCTTATTGATTACTGTTACCTCACCGAATAATTTTTCTGCCTTTTCTGCAACATTACTGCCGTTTGCACGAACATACATGGCACGGCTTGACTCCTCCCAAGGAAGAATGTTTTTGCCGTTGCCGTCTGCCCAGTAAAGGAACTTTCTTGTCTTGAGGTGCTTACAGCAGTCGATTACATCGGCTACAACTGCGCTTGCTGTAGGAAGCTTGCCTGCACCCTTGCCGTAGAATACTACATCGCCTGTGCAGTCGCCTCTTACCATAATGCCGTTGAACTCATAGTCAATATTAGCAAGCTGGCTCTTGTTCGGAACGAGCATAGGAGCAACGATAATGTCAATCTTGCCGTCCGCAAGACGCTTAACACTGCCGATAAGTTTAATTACGCAATGGAAAGCCTCAGCGTATCTTACATCTTCAAGTGTAATTTTTGTAATGCCCTCTGTATGTACAGAGTCGGGATAAACATGCTTTCCGTATGCAAGAGATGCAAGAATACAAATCTTACGGCAAGCGTCGTGACCTTCGATATCAGCGGCAGGATTTCTCTCGGCAAAGCCAAGCTCCTGAGCAAGCTTGAGCGCATCGTCAAACTGCATACCGTCTTCAATCATCTTGGTAAGGATAAAGTTTGTTGTACCGTTAAGAATACCGGCAATCTCGTCAACATTATTTGCAACAAGACACTGGCTCATCGGGCGGATAATCGGAATACCGCCGCCTACCGATGCTTCAAAGAGGAAGTTTGTGTTTGTTTCCTTTGAAATTTCAAGGAGTTCTGCACCGTGAGCGGCAACAAGCTCCTTGTTTGAAGTAACAACACTCTTGCCTGCTTTAAGACATCTCTTTACAAAGTCATAAGCAGGATTAAGGCCGCCCATAACTTCAACAACAACTCTTATTTCGAGGTCGTTGATGATATCTTCAAAGTTTTTTGTGAATCTGTCTGCAAGCGGGCTGTCGGGAAATTCACGAAGGTCAAGAATCTTCTTGACATAAACCTCTTCACCGATGCTTGCATAAAGCTTCTGTTTGTGTGTTGTAAAGATTTCGGCAACGCCCGAACCTACAACACCGTGACCCATAATTGCTATTGAAACCATATCTAAAAACCTTTCCTTTCGAGTTTTTGGTTTTAACCTGTTATTTTATTCTGCGGCAGGGGGAGCTTCCTCACCGCCGCCTGACGATTCACCGCCTCCGGAGCTTTCGCCTCCGCCTGAGGATTCCCCTCCGCCTGAAGGTTCTCCGCCTGAATTATCTCCTCCGCCTGAAGGTTCTCCGCCTGAATTATCTCCTCCGCCTGAGGTGTCGCCGCCTGAATTATCTCCTCCGCTGTTGCTTGTGTCGCCGCCGTAATTGCTACCGCTGTTGTCACCGCCGTAATTGGGATTGTAGTAGCTTGAGGAGTCTGAAACATCTGAGCCGTATTCATAGTTACCGCTGTAATATGAACCTCCCGAACTCGGCATATTGTCCTCGGTGTAGTAGCCCACATACCGTCCCGAAATATTATCTGTTGAAACAATAAGTCCCGTTGTAGGATTATATGTTGCCTCAATCAGGTTATCGGATATCTTATATTCCTTGTTTTCTTTGCCTTTAAGGTACTTGCCCATAACATTTGCAAAGAATTTTGTTGCCGTTGTTCTTCCACTGTAGGAAATGGTTTTAGGTTTATCAAAACCGCACCATGTAGCCATTACGGCATATGGCGAACATCCGCAGAACCATGAATCCTTATCGTCATCGGTTGTACCTGTTTTGCCGATAATGTCCCAGCCTGAAATCTGAGCGTAATGTGCGTTTGTGTGAGCACTGTTTGTAACATTGTAGTGAAGCAGTCTGTTCATGATTCCTGCTGTTTCGGCTGAATAAGCCTGTTTCGGAACTGCGTCACGGTTATCAATGATTATGTTGTCCTCTGAGTCGGTTACATAGTAGTATGTGTACGGTTCGTAGTAAAGACCGCCGTTGCCGAGATATGTGTAAGCAGCCGCCATTTCTCTTACTGTAACACCGCCGTTCATACCGCCGATTGAAAGAGCACCCGTATTCTGTGCATCCTGTTCCGTAAGATTCTTGAATCCCATTTTTGTAACAACCTGCTGATATGCAACGCTCGGACCGCCGATAAGCTCCATGGTCTGAGCGGCTGTTGCGTTTGATGACCACTCGATTGCATCGGGAAGACTCATATTGCCGTTGTAGTAGCCGTATGCGTTGTTAGGACCCGAAACAAGCTGACCGCTTTCATTTGTACGATAGTTGTCAAGCGGTTCATCAAGAACCATTGATGAGAAATAAAGCTTCTTTGATTCGATTGCATAAGGGTAAACAACAACAGGCTTGATTGAAGAACCCGGCTGAAGTACGGAGTTGTAGGATCTGTCCCAGCCGAGAGCGCCTTCTTTCTTTGTTGAAGAACCGACTGTTGCAATTACTCTGCCGTCATATCCCATAATTGTTGACGCAATCTGAAGGTCGGAATCATTTGATTTATCAATATTAAGTGCCGCATTTTCAAGGTAGGTCTGAGCTTTTTCGTCCATTGCACAGTAGATTTTAAGTCCCTCTGTGTAAAGCTTTAAAGATGCCGCAGTTTCGCTTATGTTGTAATATTCTGCAATGTCCTTTTGAAGATCACGAAAGAGCTGATCAATATACCAGTTCTGAACATCTGCCTCGTCATCGTCGTCATCGTCATCGGACGCCTGCCAGCCGACAAATGTCATTGTGGCACTTTCTTTCATAGCCGCATCAAATTCGTCTTTAGAAATTTTTTTCTGATCATACATTTCATTGAGAACGATTTCACGGCGCTCCTTGTTGTTTTCAGGGAAAACAAGCGGATTCCATCTTGACGGGTTTTGTGTAATTCCCGCAATTGCCGCACATTCCGCAATTGAACAGTCCTTTATGCTCTTGCCGAAGTAAAGCTGAGCCGCAGATTCAACACCCTGACAGTTATTGCCGAAGTTTACAACATTGAGGTAGGCTTCAAGAATTTGATCCTTTGTATATTCCTGCTCAAGCTTTAGTGCCTTTGTGATTTCACGAAGCTTTCTTGTAATTGAAACCTCGTTGTCATCTGTAATGTTCTTAATGAGCTGCTGGGTGATTGTTGAACCGCCGTATGAGTCCGAACCGGTTGCAAGATTTGCAACGGCGGAAAGTGTTCTGCCCCAGTCAACACCGTTGTGGTCAAAGAAACGCTTGTCCTCAATTGCGACAACCGCATCTTTCATTGCCTGAGGAATATCCTGATTGTCAACCCAGATTCTGTTCTCGGTATCGTATAGTTTCTGATACTCCTTAAATTCCTTTGTATCCTCATTCTGAATATATATTCGGCTTGTCTGGTTCATAGACTTTGCCTTGAGGTCGATGCCCGTAGGCTCGGACGCAATGGTGAAAATGTAGACAGCAAGTGAAATGCCCGTAATAAGCAGAGCAACCAGGCATACCGAACAAACGGTAATCAGGAACTTGCCAAAACCCCTGAAAAATCTTTTTACACCTCCGTCAGCTTTTTCGGATAATTCATTTTGCTGAATATCCTTCTTATACTGACTGATGTCAGTTTCACGCTTGTTTCGCATATTATCTCCTTTATCAATTCACAATTTACGGTTAAACGAACAACTGTCGGTTTGTAATTTGTCTGAGTGATTTGCACAAACGCAGTGCGCCGGCTGTAATACATAAATTATATAATAACATATATATTCAAAATTACAAGCAGGAATACTCATTTGATTATTATATCACCTGAAAAGAAAAAAATAAATATATTAATGCAAATTTCTCTTAAAAAATATGCAGAATTAAGGCGGTCTTTTGGTTGGAATTTTATAAAAATGATGAATATAACCGTTGGTTCGGGAAAAAATAAAAGTAAAAACTGACGGAAAGAGTGCTGTAATATGAAAAAAATAGTTGGATTAACAGGTGTGATTCTGATTGCGTGTATGATGATAAGTTCGCTTTTTGCTCCCGTGAATTCTGCGGAAAACACCTCTGCAACAAGCAATTATTCGTCGTCGCAGAATAACGGTACAACGGAAGGCGACTACATCATAAAAGCTGAAAAAGGGTACATTGTAGTGTACAAAAAAGGCGAGGACAAAGCGTATCTGACAACCGACTGCAGAGTATCAAATCTTCCGAAAGGCGACGCACTTTACCTTGAAAAAGGAATTGAAATAAAGGGGAAAGAAAACCTTATGAGGGCTCTTGAGGACTATTGCAGTTAAAGGCTTAATGGTAAGATAATTCTTCATATATATTGACTTTTCTGTGCTTTTATATTGACTTTTCTGTGCTTTTGGAGTAAAATCAGACTGATATGCCATAAAGTATGGAATCAGGTGCAGAATTTGCCGTAAATTTTTCAAAATAATGAAATCTTGCAAATTTTCTGTTTCTGAAAATCAAGTAAAAATGCAGAAAAGGAGATATTACATATGATTTCTACTGTCATTGACCAGTCGCTCGGTCTTGAGTTCCCTATTTTTCAGGGAGGCATGGCTTGGGTGGCTGATGCATCGCTTGCCGCAGGTGTTTCAAACGCAGGCGGTCTCGGCATTATTGCAGCTATGAATTCCAACGGCGAACAGCTCCGTGAGGAAATCAGAAAGTGCAAAACAATGACCGATAAAATTTTCGGCGTAAACATCATGCTTATGAGTCCGTTTGCAGAGGAAGTAAGCGATGTTGTAGTTGAAGAGGGCATCAAGGTCATCACAACAGGTGCAGGCAACCCCGGCAAGTACATGGCAAAGTGGCTTGAGGCAGGCATCAAGGTTATTCCTGTTGTTCCTAGCGTTGCACTTGCAAGGAAAATGGAAAAAGACGGTGCTTTTGCCGTTATCGCAGAGGGCGGCGAGTCAGGCGGTCATGTCGGTGATCTCACAACAATGGCTCTTGTTCCTCAGGTTGTTGATGCAGTAAATATACCTGTAATTGCCGCAGGCGGTATTGCAGACGGCAGACAGATTGCCGCAGCATTTATGCTCGGCGCTCAGGGCGTTCAGGTCGGCACAAGATTTCTCGTTGCAAAGGAATGTACTATCTCTCAGGAATATAAGAACAAAATTCTCAAAGCAAGAGATATTGACACGGTTGTAACAGGTAAAAGACTCGGTCATCCTGTTCGTTCAATCCGTAACTCGTTTACCCGTGAATATACAAAGGCTGAGTACGATTCGGCTAATGTTTCCGATGAGGAGCTTGAAAATATGGGACTCGGCAGACTCAGAAGAGCCGTGAGAGAGGGCGATGTTTCTCAGGGTACCGTTCTTGCAGGACAGGTTGCAAGTATGGTTAAAAAGGAACAGCCGGCAAGAGAAATGATTGAAGAGATGTTCTCACAGGCAGAAGAAGTATTGAACGGAGCAACAAAATGGGTAAAATAGCATTTATTTTTTCAGGTCAGGGCGCACAGTACAGCGGTATGGGCAAGGATCTTTACGATAATTCGCCTGCCGCAAAGGCTGTTTACGAAATGGCTGATTCTATAAGAGAAAACACTTCAAAGCAGTGCTTTGAGGGTACAATGGAGGAGCTTTCAAAGACAGTAAATACACAGCCGTGTATTTTTACTGCCGACCTTGCGGCCGCAAGAGCTCTTGTTGAAAAGGGTATCACTCCCGACTGCGTAGCAGGCTTTTCACTCGGTGAGATTTCTGCACTTGCTTTTTCGGGAATCCTTTCCGATGAAGAGGCTTTCAGACTCGTTTGCAAAAGAGGCGAGCTTATGGACAAAGCCGCAACGGAAAATCCCGGTGCAATGGCTGCCGTGTTAAAGCTTACTCCCGAAAAGGTTGAAGAAATCTGCTCAAGGTTTGACAAAACATATCCCGTAAACTACAACTCACCGGCTCAGACTGTTGTTGCAACAACAAGTGAAAATGCCGACGCTTTCTGCGAGGCAGTTAAAGCAGAGGGCGGAAGGGCAAAACTTCTTGCAGTAAGCGGTGCGTTCCATTCTCCCTTTATGGCTGATGCCGCAGAGGAACTCGGAAAGTATATGGAAAATGTTGACTTTGCTCAGCCAAAGGTTCAGATTTATTCCGATTACACGGCTCAGCCGTATTCGGGTGATTTCAAAACGCTTGTTAAGGCACAGGTTGAGAATCCCGTAAAATGGCAGACTATTGTTGAAAATATGATTAATGACGGCGTTGACACCTTTATCGAGGTTGGTGTGGGCAAAACTCTCACAGGCCTTGTAAAGAGAATCAACGGAGATGTAAAGGCATTCAAGGTTGAAACTGCGGCTGATATTGACGCACTTGAACTTTGATACTGTTCGGAGGTATAATATAATGAGATTTGAAAATAAAACAGCCGTAGTAACAGGCGGCTCAAGAGGTATCGGTCTTGCAATCGCAACGAAGCTTGCAAAAGAGGGTGCTAACATCGCAATTCTCTATGTAGGTGACGAAAACGAGGGCATTAAGGCTAAGGAAGAGCTTTCACAGTACGGCACAAAGGTTGAGCAGTATTTCTGCGATGTTTCAAATTTTGAAGAATCAAAGAAGGTTGTCGATAAGGTTATCGAGGAATTCGGCAGTATCGAAATTCTTGTAAACAACGCAGGCATCACAAGAGATAAGCTCGTTTTAAATATGGACGAAAAAGATTTTGACGCTGTAATCAATGTAAACCTCAAGGGTACATTCAACATGATTAAGCATACATACAAGCACTTTATGAAAAAGCGTTACGGCAGAATCTGCAGCACAGCGTCAATTGTCGGTCTTACCGGCAACGCAGGTCAGGCTAACTATTCTGCGTCAAAGGCCGGTATTATCGGTCTTACAAAGTCGGTTGCAAAGGAACTTGCAGGCAGAGGCGTTACGGCTAATGCAGTTGCTCCGGGTTACATTGCAACAGATATGACAAGTGTACTTCCCGATAAGGTAAAGGACGCAATGAAAGCACAGATTCCTGCAAAGCGTATCGGTACTCCCGATGATGTTGCAGATGTAGTAGCTTTCCTCTGCTCTGACGATGCCGCTTATGTAACAGGCGAGGTTATCAGAGTTGACGGCGGACTTGCAATGTAATTGATTTGGAGGATATAATGAGCAGAAGAGTAGTTGTAACAGGTATGGGCGCAATTTCACCGATCGGTAACGATGTGCCTACAATGTGGAAAAATATGGTTGACGGCGTTTGCGGTATCGAAACAATCACAGCTTTCGATACAAGTGACCTCAAGGTTCACATCGCAGGTACAGTCAAGGATTTTGATCCCACACAGTATATTGAGAAAAAAGAAGTAAGAAAGCTTGATCCATATACACAGTACGCAATCGCAGCGGCACAGCAGGCTGTTGACGACAGCGGTATCATAGGCAAGATTGACGAGAACCGTTTCGGTGTTTATATCGGCGCAGGTATCGGCGGTTTGCAGACCTTTGTTAAGAATACAGTGGGCATGGAAAACGGAGGCCCGAGAAAGGTTTCTCCTTTCTTCATTCCGATGATGATCGGTAATATTGCAACAGGCAATGTTGCAATCCGTTTTAATGCAAAAGGTGTGTCTCTTTCGGTTATGAGTGCCTGTGCAACAGGTACAAACTCAATCGGTGAGGCTTTCCACTGCATCAAGGACGGTTACGCTGACGCTATCATCGCAGGCGGTGCAGAGGCAGTTGTTGCTCCTCTCACAATTGCAGGTTTCCAGAATATGAAAGCTCTTTCAACAAACGATGATCCAAAGCACGCATCCCGTCCGTTCGACAAAAACCGTGACGGTTTCATCATGGGCGAGGGCGCAGGCATGCTCCTTCTTGAAGAGTATGAGCACGCAGTTGCAAGAGGTGCTAAGATTTATGCAGAGCTTTCAGGCTACGGCAATACTTGTGATGCACATCATGTTACAGCTCCCGATCCTAACGGTGCAGGTCTTGCAAGAGCAATTAAGATTGCTTTTGAGGAGGCAAATGTTGCCGATGACGCACAGCTTTACATCAATGCTCACGGCACAAGCACACATCTTAACGACCTTACCGAAACAATGGCTATCAAGACGGCTCTCGGTGAAAAGGCTTATGATGCAAATATCAGCTCAACAAAATCAATGACAGGTCATCTCCTCGGTGCAACAGGCGCAATTGAGGCTATCGCTTCTGTTATGGCTCTCAATGACGGTGTTATTCCGCCGACAATCAACCTTGACGAACCCGATGAAGGTCTTGACCTTAACTATACACCTAACAAAGCAGTTAAGCGTGATGTAAATGTTGCCGCTTCAACCAACCTCGGCTTTGGCGGACATGACGCTTGTCTTGTATTTAAAAAATATTAAGCGAGGGAATTACTATGAATAAAATTGAAGAAATCAAGGAATATATTTCCCTTCTTGAAAATTCTTCTTTGAGCGTTCTTGAAATTGAAAAAGAGGACGGTACAAAGATTCATCTTGAAAAAGAACATCCGGCACAGCAGATTTTTAATGCATCTCCAATCGGTGCATATCAGCCGACTGCAACAGATGTTCCTGCTCCTGCGCCTGTTCAGCCACAGGCTCCTGCGGCTCAGTCTGCCGCTCCCGAGGAAGACGCCAAGACTGTAAACGCTCCGATTGTCGGCGTATTCTATGCCGCATCGGCACCGGGCAAGGCTCCTTTTGCTCCTGTCGGAAAGAAAGTAAGCAAGGGCTCAACCGTTTGCATTATCGAGGCTATGAAGTGTATGAACGAAATTCAGGCTGAGGACGACTATGAAATCGTTGAAGTTCTTGTTAAGGACGGAGATCTTGTTGAATACGGTCAGCCGTTATTCAAGGTTAAATAATCGGAGGACAGTATGAATCAGGAAGAAATTAAAAAGATTTTGCCGCACCGTGACAATATGCTTCTTGTTGAAGAGGCTGAAAGCGTTGACGAAAACACAGCAAAGGGCAGATATACAATAAAAGGTGACGAGTTCTTTTTACAGGGACATTTCCCCGGTAACCCCGTTGTTCCGGGTGTTATTCTCTGCGAAATGATGGGACAGGCAAGCTGTTGCCTTCTTGCAGACAAGGTTAAGAACTGCACACCTTACTTTACAAAGATGAACAATGTTAAGTTCAGAAATCCCGTGAAACCGGGCGACACTCTTGAAAGTGTCTGCACACTCACAAAGAGCAGAGGTGCATTCTACTTTATTGACGCAAAGGGTTATGTTGACGGCAAGCTCTGTGTAAGTGCCGAGCTTTCGTTTGCACTTGTTGAAAATAAGTGATTTTAAAGGCTGTCTGTGCCGTTTTGGGTGCAGACAGCCGTAATGCGATAAATAACTGGAAGTGAAAAAATGTTCTCAAAAATTCTGATTGCCAACCGAGGCGAAATTGCAGTAAGAATTATCCGTGCCTGCCGTGAAATGGGCATCAGCACAGTAGCAATTTATTCTGAGGCAGACAAGGATTCCCTGCATGTTCAGCTTGCCGATGAAAGCTACTGCGTAGGCGGTAACCGTGTTGCCGACAGCTACCTCAATATGCCTGCAATTCTCACCGTTGCCGTTGAAAGCGGTGCTCAGGCTATTCATCCCGGCTACGGACTCTTGTCCGAAAATGCCAAGTTTGTTTCGCTCTGTGAACAGTGCAACATCAACTTTATCGGTCCTTCATCCGAAATGATAAAGCTTTTGGGCGACAAGGACAACGCAAGAAAGACTATGCGTGCCGCAGGTGTTCCCGTAACCCCCGGCTGCGATATTGTTGAAAGCGTTGAACAGGCAAAAGAGGAAGCTGAAAAAATCGGTTTTCCGCTTCTCATCAAGGCTCGTTCGGGCGGCGGCGGAAAGGGTATTCGCCGTGTTGATTCAATGGAGCAGTTTGAAGAGGCATTTTTGTCAGCTTCAAGCGAGGCTCAGTCAGCATTCGGTGACGGTGCCTGCTACATAGAAAAATTCATTCACCCTGTAAAACATATTGAAATGCAGCTCTTGTGTGATAAATACGGCAATATCGTTTGTCTGGGTGAGCGTGAATGCTCTGTTCAGAGAAAGAACCAAAAGATGATTGAAGAAAGTCCAAGCCCCGCTCTTGATGAGAAAACCCGTAAAGAGATGATGATTGCGGCTGTTAAGGCGGCAAAGGCAGTCAACTATGTCAATGCAGGCACAGTTGAATTTTTGCTTGATATGGACAACAACTTCTACTTTATGGAAATGAACACCCGTCTGCAGGTTGAACACGGTGTTACGGAAATGGTAACAGGACTTGATATTGTTCAGTGGCAGATAAGAATTGCCGCAGGTGCAAAGCTTTCCCGCACTCAGGACAGCATCTTCACACACGGCAATGTAATTGAATGCCGAATCAATGCCGAAAATCCGGAAAAGGGATTCAGACCGAGCTGCGGAAGAATTACAAGACTTCACACCCCGGGCGGTGCATTTGTAAGATTTGATACGGCGATTTATCAGGACTATTTTGTTCCTCCGTACTATGATTCGATGATCGGCAAGCTGATTGTTCAGGCAAGAAGCCGTGCCGAGGCGATCAGAAAGATGAAAATGGCTCTTTCCGAGCTTACCATTGACGGAATTGACATTAACCGTGACCTTCTTGCCGAGATTCTCTCGGACGAACAGTTTGTGAGCGGTGAATATACAACAGATTTTATGGCAGAGTTTGAAGAGAAACACGCCGACAGGAAGAAGTAAAAGATATGGATTTGTTTGCTTTCAGAAAACCGAAGAATGAGCTTGAGTCCGATGAGGGCGAGAGCAAAAATGTACCCTTCGTTCCCGAAGAAATGTGGATAAAATGCCCCAAATGCAACACTATGCTCCTTACGACTGATATGGAGGAAAATCTTCATGTCTGCACAAAGTGCAACCACCATTTCAGAATGAACGGACGAGACAGAGTTGAAATGCTTGCCGACAAGGATACCTTTGTTGAGTTTGACGCAGACCTTTCAAGCCATAATATTCTTGATTTTCCGGGATATGACGAAAAGCTTGAAAAGGCGAGAAAAACAGGTGCTAAGGAGTCTGTTATCTGCGGCGAATGTAAGATGAACGGCATTGATGCCGTTCTCTGCGTTATGGATCCGACCTTTATGATGGGAAGTATGGGCGTTGTAACGGGCGAAAAAATCACCCGTGCGTTTGAATATGCAACCGAAAATGCAATGCCGATTGTTGTTTGTACTGCCGCAGGCGGTGCAAGAATGCAGGAGGGCATTCTCTCGCTTATGCAAATGGCAAAAACTTCTGGTGCGGTAAAAAGACACAGCGACGCAGGTAATCTCTACATCACCGTGCTTACAGACCCGACAACAGGCGGTGTTACGGCATCGTTTGCAATGGAGGGCGACATTATTCTTGCCGAGCCCGATTGCCTTGTTGCCTTTGCAGGTCCGAGAGTAATCGAGCAGACAATCCGTCAAAAGCTCCCCAAGGACTTCCAAACCTCGGAATTTGTTCTTCAGAAGGGCTTTATCGATTCGGTTGTCAGCAGAAATGATTTGAAATCTACACTTGTAAAACTGCTTAAATTGCACGGTTACAGCGGTGAGGAGGCTTAAAAATGACAGCTTACGAAAGGGTTATGGCGGCGAGAGATGCTAACAAGCTGACCTCGGTTGACTATATTGCCCATATGTTCGGTGACAGCTTCATTGAGCTTCACGGTGACCGCAGATATGCCGATGATAAAGCAGTTGTTGCAGGACTCGCAATGCTCTTTGACACTCCTGTTACTGTAATCGGAATTGAAAAGGGCAGAAATACAAAAGAGCGTGTTGAACGCAACTTCGGTCAGGCTCATCCCGAGGGCTACCGCAAGGCTTTAAGACTTATGAAACAGGCTGAAAAGTTCAGAAGACCTGTTCTTTGCCTTGTTGATACAAGCGGTGCATACCCCGGAATCGGTGCGGAGGAAAGAGGTCAGGGACAGGCTATTGCCGAAAACCTCATGGAAATGATGACTCTCAAAACTCCCGTACTTACCGTTCTTATCGGTGAGGGCGGCAGCGGCGGTGCGCTTGCACTTGCAGTTTCCGATGAAGTATGGATGCTTGAAAATTCTGTTTATTCGGTAATTTCTCCCGAGGGTTGTGCGTCAATTCTCTGGAAAGACAGCTCAAAGGCGGCTGATGCGGCAGAGGCTCTCAGGCTTACCGCACAGGATTTGTTTGACCTCGGTGTAATCGAGAGAATCATCCGTCAGCCAAAGGCAGGCGATCATGCTATGTTTGAAAGCCTTAAAATGCTCATTAAGAGAACTTTTGAAAAGAACCTTGCCCTTGATGACGAAGAGCTTTTGAATGCACGCTATGAGCGTTTCCGTAAAATCGGCAGACCCGAATAATTTATTTTAAACCTAAACATAAAAACGGCAGGAAAGACAATTTGCAAAACTGCAATGCCTTTCCTACCGTTTTATTTTTTAATTATATGTGCTGTAATCTCCGTCGTGCATTTCAGGACGATTCACCCAGTCACTAATGGAGTTGTTGCCGAAAATTGACTTGCTGTTGCCCGATACCGCCGCAGTTACATTGATTGCAATGCCTGCAATAATGACCGCACCAATCACACAGGCGGCAACAATTTTTACGATTTTAAAAGCTTTCTTTTTATCAATCGGCTGTTCTGCCGGCGGAATGTAGGGAATAGGTGGCTGATTTATTTCAAGTTCGGGCATTTCATTTTGAAACTGCGGTGCAAAACCCTCCGCCTGTTCAAAGCCTGTCTGCGGCAAAGGCGAGGTGTACTCAGTTTCGGTTGTTTCATTATTCGGTGTATTTAAAGCTTCGGAAATTTTCGTTCCGCACATCTGACAAAACGCAGACTCGGTTTCAAAACCGCAATTAGGACATTTCATAGGTTTGTACCTCGTAATTTTTGATAGTATGACACCATTTTATAACAATATTCACTTAAAGTCAATAAATGTGACAAAATCGCTCGGAATAAAGTTTGATATTATGTAAATAATATCGCAAATTTTTTGCAAAATAAGCCTGTATCTGTTGAAAACAAGGGTAGTGTAGTGTATAATCTAAGTACGAATTGCAACATTATGTTGCAATTCAGAGATTCAATGTTCCATTGAACCTCTGAGGAGCTAACGCTCCTATGTACAAGATTGCAAGCAAGGCAGAGCGTTGCTGCGATTTAAATTTAGTGAATGATTGAATAGAAAATAAAATACACACAGTGAAAGGATGAGTGCCTTGAGAGGACTGTATTCGTCAAAGACAAAAATCCGTAATCAAATTTTCACCGAGGTTGCAAGGTTTGCATACGAGGGCGGAGATTATTCAAAATTTGAAAATCTTCCGTATGAAATTATCCCGGGTGAAATTTCAACATACCGTGAAAGTATATTTCTCGAAAGAGCCATTGTCGGCGAAAGACTTCGCCTTGCAATGGGACTTCCGCTTTTGCCCGTTTCAAAACAAGCGCCTATTTCAACAGGTGTTGAAGAAAGTATGATTGACGAAAAGGTTTACGATCCGCCGTTAATCAATATTATAAAATTCGCCTGTCATAAGTGTGCCGAAAAAAGAGTGGTTGTGACAGACGGCTGTCAGGGCTGTCTTGAACACCCGTGTACAGAGGTTTGCCCGAAGGGAGCAATCTCGATTGTACATGGAAAATCGCATATTGACGATGAAAAATGCATCAAATGCGGAAAATGTCAGGGTGCGTGCCCGTACAATGCAATCATAAAGCAGGAGCGTCCGTGTGCCGCCGCATGCGGTATGAAAGCTATCCACAGCGATGAGCATGGAAGAGCAGATATTGACTATAACAAGTGCGTTTCATGCGGAATGTGCCTTGTAAGCTGTCCGTTCAGCGCAATTGTTGACAAAAGTCAGATTTTCCAGACTATTATGGCAATCAACAGCGGCACACCTGTTTATGCCGCAGTTGCACCTGCAATTGCAGGTCAGTTCAAGGGACTTCCGTCAAATAAAATCAGAAATGCCTTTAAGGCTCTCGGCTTTACCGATGTTGTCGAGGTTGCGGTTGGTGCCGACCTTTGTACGGTTGAAGAAGCAAAGGATTTTATGGAAGAGGTTCCCGAAAAACAACCGTTCATGGCGACTTCCTGTTGCCCGTCATGGAGCGTTATGGCGAAGAAAACTTTCCCCGACATTGCTCCGTACATTTCAATGGCACTCACTCCTATGGTTCTCACTGGCAGACTTACAAAACAGCATTATCCCGATTGCAGGGTTGTGTTTATCGGACCATGTGCCGCTAAAAAGCTTGAGGCAAGCCGCAGAAGTATCCGAAGTGATATCGACTTTGTGCTGACTTTTGAAGAAGTTGCAGGAATGTTTGCCGCAAAAGAGGTTGATTTTAACGCTGTTGAGGTTGACGAAAAACCGCTTTCGTTCTCAAGCGCAGACGGCAGAGGCTTTGCCGTAAGCGGCGGTGTTGCAAAGGCTGTTGTCAATGCAATCCACAAGCTTGATCCCGAAAGAGAGGTCAAGGTTGCCAATGCACAGGGACTTGACGAGTGCGTAAAGCTTTTGCGTATGGCAAAGGCCGGCAAGTACAACGGCTATCTGCTTGAGGGTATGGCTTGCCCGGGCGGTTGTGTTGCAGGTGCCGGAACAATCAACAATCCCGACAAATCTGCAATGGAGGTTCTCAAAAGCAAGAAAGAATCGTGCTTTGAGGGTGCTGTTGACACTCCGTTTATTGACCGCTTGTCAACACTTGAAAATATGTACAATGAGTTTGACAAGATGAAAGAAATTTAACAGGTCGGGTGATATTTTGAAAATGGTGATGTTAATTTTACGCATAATCGGCATTGCCGTGGCAGTTGTGTTTCTCGGATTTTTCGTAATCCCTATGACTCACGGAATTATCAACCCGGGCAATATTGCAGGAACTTTTTTGTGTCTGTGGCTGTTGTGCGTGTTAATTCCGCCAGTTCACGGCGCAATAAAGGCATTTTGCTTTAAGCATTTGTTTACTAAAATAGTTTTTCGTGTAGTTAATATCGGTTTTATCGTTTTTGCCGTTTACGGTGCGATTGTCACCTCTGCAATGGTGTGGGCAACCTGTCAGGCTCCGCCCGAAAACTCAACTGCAATTGTCCTCGGTGCTCAGGTTAAGCCGTGGGGACCGTCGGTAATTTTGCGTGGCAGAATTGACGCCGCAAAATCATATCTTGACGATTCTCCGAACGCAAATGCCGTTCTCAGCGGAGGACAGGGCAGTGACGAGATTATGAGTGAGGCACAATGCATGTACAATGTGCTGACGGAGTCGAAAATTGATTCTTCAAGACTTTATATGGAGGACAAGTCAACCAACACAACCGAGAATATAAGAAATTCAATGAAAATTATTGAGGACAACAACCTTAATACCGATATTACGATTGTGACGGACGGTTTTCATCAGCTCAGAGCGAGGATAATCTGTTCGCAACTCGGCATAAAAGGAAATGTCGGAGCAGTAAGCTCCGACACAAGACTTTTGTATGTCCCTACTTATGCTGTTCGTGAGTGGTTCGCTCTTCCGTTTCAGCTTCTGTTTCGGTAGTCACAATCTCGGTGATGTCACCGTTTGTGTCAAAATGAGGCTTTGTCCTGTGACAGTTTGCAAACTCAAGCGGATAAACCTCGTGTTCCGTAACATCAACAATAGGGGAAATTTCCTTTTTGCTGTTCCGTGAGGGCAACTCAATCGGATATTTTTCGTGCTGTCCCTCGTTATGATTAACATCGTAAAAACTCAAAATAAAAACCACCTTTCTGTGAGGTGGTTTTATTTTTTGCAGAATTTTAAATTATATGCAGAGAAAAAAACTAATTTGTATCGTGTTTCAACTCAAGGATGTAGTCGGTTGAAACTTTGTACAATTTTGCAAGAGAAATAAGCACCTCGGTCGGCACGTCACGGTTTCCGTTTTCATACCTAAAGTACTGCGGCTGTTTCATGCCGAGATATTCTGCAACATCATTCTGCGTCATATCGTGATCCTCACGCAACTCTCTTATCCTTTTATAATAAGGCATTTTATCACCCTTTTTATTTATTTGCTATTGACAAAATAACATTCTTTGTGATAAAATTATTCTGTAATAACCAAACGGTTATAATGCAGATGGCTTTATACAACAGATTGGTATTGAATTGATTGCAAATAAAATACGGTATCAATATTAGTGCAATTTTATATAAGTAAATACTTATATACTCAACTGCGTAGTTGCGAAAACATTTGCATAAAAATTAATAATATATTTATAAGGAGAGAAACATATGCAGAAAATTGAATTTATGACATCACTTTTGACTTTTTACTTGAAAGGTGAGATTTCGACAGAGCAGAATTTTTTGACCCTCAAAGTACCAAATACTATTCTTACATTGATACCGCTAGGAAGGAAAAATGACAAAATACCTGTTACGCAAATTTCTTCTGTAAGCACAGATTTCAAGCTTTTATTTAAGGATTTTTTAATTGGAATTATTGTTGCAATAATAGGCATTGTCCTTTTCGGAACTAATTTTTTAATTGGATTCATACTTCTTCTTATAGGAGCGGCGATGGTTATAAATTCATTCCAAACAGTTTTAACTATCAGAACTACATCCGGAGAAATTAAATCAGCATCAATTTTAATTTTTGAAAAGTCAAAAGCCGAACAGGCTGCTTCAATGATCAATCATATTATCGGAAGTAGATTAGATGACACCAACAATAGAGTGCAGGGTGATCGTCAAACTGATCGTATGGTTGAAGCAATAAATTCATTAAAAGGTAATTAAAACTAATTGATACATATTTTTAATACAACAAAGCCCTGAGGTTTAACATATCTCAGGGCTATATCCCATTTATACAATTTGGTGTAGCGGCAAACAGTGTTCGCCAATCGTGCCGATTGTAAAATCGGTGCGACTTTAAGTAGTTTTAATTAAAATAAAACCACCTTTCTGTGAGGTGGTTTTATTTTTTGCAGAATTTTAAATTATATGCAGAGAAAAAAACTAATTTGTATCGTGTTTCAACTCAAGGATGTAGTCGGTTGAAACTTTGTACAATTTTGCAAGAGAAATAAGCACCTCAGTCGGCACGTCACGGTTTCCGTTTTCATACCTAAAGTACTGCGGCTGTTTCATGCCGAGATATTCTGCAACATCATTCTGCGTCATATCGTGATCCTCACGCAACTCCCTTATCCTTTTATAATAAGGCATTGTATCACCCTTTTTATTTATTTATTTATACTGACAGAATAACATTCTTTGCAACGAAATTTTCGTATGATAACTAAATGGTTATAACAGTGGCAAAATTCAGTATTGCTATTGCGTTTGTGATGCATAAATTAGTGTGATGTGAACCTTATTGTATGTATAGAAGATATTAATCTAATAAAAACACATTGTTGTTATTCGTTATTTGTTAAATTGTTATCTTCATACAATTCTCATATTTGTTTATAATAAAACAATTTATCATCTTTTTGTTTATTTGCTATTGACAGAACAGAGTCTTTGTGATAGAATATTTTATAAGATAACCGAACGGTTATAAACAACAAAGAAAAGTAAAAGTATATCCTTGTTTTCTCATTCGCTGTTTATATAATGTTGATTATCAAATTCAATTTCGGTGTATTATTGGTTGAAAATGCACTGTTTTAAGGAGGATTTTGGTATGGCAAAAAAACTTATTAGTATTGCGACATTGTTTGTTCTTATGGCAGTAAGCGTATTCAGCGCTTTTGCGGTTGAGGATGAAACAAAAAATGCTCTTGTTTACGGCGATGTGAACATTGATGGTGCTGTTACCGTAATCGATGCTACCGATATTCAGAAGTACATTGTCGGTCTTGAAGAATTTACAGCAGACAGTAAGTCAGTTGCAGATGTTGATAGTGACGGTATTATTTCTGTTATTGATGCGACTTCAATTCAAAAGTATATTGTAGGTCTTAACGATTGCGGAAAAGTCGGTCAGCAATTTGTTACTGAATGATTTTAAATCATAATCACAGTAATAATAATTAAGTCCCGAGGTATTGTGTGTACTTCGGGACTTTATTATGCCTTGAATTATATGTATTATTAATAGGGCTTAACCCTCATAAGGCATGACAATTGGATATAAATAAAAATCAGTCGGGAAGACATTGTTTTGCATTATGCAAACTGTCTTCCCGACATCCATTTTACATTTTCAATTTTTAAATTTCAATTTATAAACTTCCGCTTGGGAAATATAAGCTTCGCATTAATAAAACTATCTACACGAACAGGGTGCAGCGACACGCTGCTTACATGCTTTCGGGACAAGAGATGTTGAACATTGTAAGAACATTTTTGATAACGGCTCTTACGCAGTTGCAAAGTGCAAGTCTTGCCTGCATAAGACCTTCTTCTTCGCCCTTAACACGGCAAGCGTTGTAGAATTTGTGGAAAAGTGTTGCAAGCTGTGTTACATAGCGTGTAACCTTGGTCGGGTCGTAATCCTTTGCCGCGCTGATGATTTCGTTGGTGTATGACGCAAGATGATTGATGAGCTCTTTTTCTTCGGGAGCTGTGAGGAGTGCAAGTTCTGCGTCTGTACATTCTCTCGGAGAAATGCCCTCTTTTGCAAGCGACTTGAAGATACTGCAAATTCTTGCGTGTGCGTACTGAACATAATAAACAGGGTTTTGGTTGTCCTGACTTACCGCAAGGTCAAGGTCAAAGTCCATCTGTGTGTTAGCCTCTTTGGTGTTAAAGAGGAACCTTGCGCTGTCAACAGGCACTTCGTCAAGCAAATCGCCGAGCTGAATGGCCTTGCCGGTACGCTTGCTCATTTTTACAAGCTCACCGTCCTTAACAAGCTTAACAAGCTGCATAAGAACAACATTGAGCTTGTCACCGTCATAGCCGATAGCGTCCATTGCGCCTTTCATTCTCATAACATGACCGTGATGGTCTGCTCCCCAAACATCAATAAGAGTTGTGAATCCACGGTCAAATTTGTTCTTGTGGTATGCAATGTCGGCTGTAAAATATGTCGGGTTGCCGTTCTGACGAATGAGAACATCGTCCTTTAATTCAAGGTTGTCAATGTATTTCTGTGACTTGCCCTCTTTGAGAAGCTTCTGTGTGAGCACCTCTTTGTTCTTGTACCAAACGGCACCATCTTTTTCGTAGGTAAGTCCTTTTTCTGTGAGAAGGTTAACAACAGCCTTAACAGCACCGCTCTTGTGAAGCTCGCTTTCAAAGAACCACTTGTCATAGAAAATCTTGTATTTTTCCATATCAGCCTGCATCTTCTTGATGTTCTTAGGAAGTGCATAGTCAACAAGAGCCTTTTTGCGTTCTTCTGCGCTTACGTTAACAAGGCTGTCGCCGTTTAGGTCTGCATATTCTTTTGCAAGGTCTTTGATGTCCTCACCCTGATAGCCGTCCTCGGGAAACTCTATCTCATCGCCCTTGAAAATCTGAAGATATCTTGCTTCAAGTGAACAGCCGAACTTTTCAATCTGATTGCCGGCGTCGTTTACATAAAATTCACGCCATGCGTTGTAGCCCGCTTTGTCAAGAACAGCGGCAAGACAGTCACCGAGAGCACCGCCTCTTGCGTTGCCCATGTGCATAGGACCTGTCGGGTTGGCTGATACAAACTCAACCATAACCTTTTCATCTCTGCCGTATTCACTTCTGCCGTATGCCTCGGGATTGGCAAGGATTTCTCTGATTACAGCCGAATAAAATTCAGTGCCGAGGAAGAAGTTGATGAATCCCGGACCTGCTGTTTCAAAGCGGTCAAACATTGTACCCTCAAGGTCAAGGTTTGATGTGATAGCCTGTGCAATTTTGAAAGGCGGCATACGGAATGCCTTTGCGCCTGCCATTGCCGCATTTGTTGCAAAGTCGCCGTGGCTTCTGTCTGCGGGTGTTTCAATGATAAACGGAGCGGCCTCCGCCTGGGGAAGTTCACCGTTTGTTATTGCCTTTTCAATAGCGTTTTCAATTGCTTTTTTTAGCTGTTGTACAGCAAGTGCGTATGTATCCATATCAATCTACCTCATTTTCAAACTTTTCTTTTTCTTCAACCGTAATTTTAAACTTGTTTTCGCTCACAAGGTCATTGTTGAAATCAAGCGTGTAACTAACCTCAAGCGTTCCGCCGTTTTTGGTGAGGGAGTTGTTCATTGTCTTTGTGAAAACTCCTATCATAAGGTCGCCTGCAGGCGTCTGATACAGGCATTGATGCCGTCTGCCTTTTTCAAGCATAAGCTGTGAACGCATGGGACCTTTGCGTGTAATTGTCACCGTATTGTCCTGAACTTTGATGAGATTGTCGTAAAAGCTCTGCGGTGCATCCTCGTCATATTCTTTGTAGCCTATGTAACAATGGTCTTTTTTCATCAGAAAATTTCCCTCTGTGAGAACCTCAATTCTGTCGCTTTCATCGTCAAGAATCTGTTCGCCCAGAATGGAAATCATATATTTGCATTTTTTCTTTTCCTTATCTGTCATATCTTCCCTCGTTAATACTGTTCAATGTCAATTTGTGTAACAGTATGCTCCATATTTCTGCCGAGAAACAGTCCTGCAACGCTTTTAAATCCGTCGGGAGTGTCGCTTACATAAAATTCGGGAGTCTGATGCACACCGTCTGTGTTGAGCAGATTGTTTTCTCTGAGAATTTTTGAGCAATAGATTGCAGTTTCATATCCCGAATCAACAAGCGTAACTCCGTCACCCATAAAGTCAGCAATTGCATCACGCAAAAGCGGATAGTGAGTGCAACCGAGAATGAGGGTGTCAACGCCTGTTTCCTTGAGTTCGGAAAGATATCTTCTGATGACAAGCCGTACAATCTGATCGTCACGACATATGAAACCGTTTTCAACAAGCGGAACAAAAAGCGGACACGCCTGCTCGTAAACCTTGTATTTCGGATTAAGCTTTTCAAGACGGAGCTTGTAGCTGTGGCTCGAAATAGTTGCGGCAGTGCCGATAATTCCGATTTTACCGTTCTTTGTTTTTTGGTCGGCAATGAATGCGGTCGGGTTTACAACACCCGTGTACGGAACGGAAAGCTTTTCTTCAAGCATATCGCCTGCAACCGAGCTTACCGTACCGCAGGCTGCAACAACTGTTTTAACATTGTGTTTCAACAGAAAATTTGCGTCCTGAAGGGCATACTTTGAAATTGTTTCACGGCTTCTGTTGCCGTAGGGTACTCTTCCCGTATCTCCAAAGTATATTATTTTCTCGTTTGGCAGCACATGCAAAAACTCTTTTACAGCGCTGAGTCCGCCTAATCCGGAGTCAAAAACTCCGATAGCATCTTGACAAGACATAATAAAACCTTCTTTTACATTAATATACAGCTTAAATAATAACACAATAATGTGCGTCTTGCAAGTCAAAACCTTTGACAAATCTGTTATTTGATTGTATAATGAATTCTGACAGACTAATCCGAGAGGAAGATTAAGTTGGAATTTAAAAAAGCTTTTGATTATATCGTCGGCAAGGTTGAAGAAGAACTTGTAAAACAGAATTATACAAAACAGAAGGTTGTTGCCGAAAACGACAACGAGCTTGTTTCGCTTTTTACAAGTGCGTCACTTGCATATTCGGTAGTATATTATAAGGATAAGGAACAGATGGTGCTCCGTTCCTGCACAATGACCGATGAAGGTCCTGACAACGAATGGAAAACACTTGCAACATGGCTTTACGATGAAACAGTCGGCACACAGAAGGACGCCGACAGTATCGCAAATGACTTTATCGAAGGCGTTTCGGGTACACTTGCAATCAAAAGGGCAAAGCAGGTTAAGCAGAAAAAGAAAAAGGATGACGACGGAACCGCAGATCCGAAGTTTCTGGCAAAGCGTTTTGTAACATATTTCCCGGAGCTTCGTGAGGAAATTAAAAACGAGGAGGATTGTTACTTCCCGTTCAGAGGCGCAACATTCGCAAAAGAGCATATTGCTCCGAAGATTCCTATGTATATTAAGCGTGCAAATAAGAATGAAATCGAGAAGTTTGCAAATGTGTTCAATGTTCAGTACAACAACGGTGATGTTGATACAAGGGCAATCATCACAATCGTTTTGCTCAATTCACTTGATGACGCTGAGTATAATGCGCTTTATGAGCATTTCAACGACGAACTCAAGGTTGCCGCTTTAAATGCAAGGGCTTTTAAGGGCAAAACGGTAAAGCCTGAAAAAGTTAAGAAAGTTAAGGCAAAGGCAAACACTCTTACAAATAACTGATTTAATTGAAATTCACCGTAAAATCCCGTCTTGACGGGCGGGTTTTACGGAATATCGCAGAAAACACAGAATTTCTGCGGATAAATTGCAAAAAAGGCTTGACTAAAGCCTTTATATATGGTAGAATAACCTTACCTCTGAAAGGGGCTTATTTTTTTGTGCCCTATTGAGGGAGGCTAAAATATTCCGAAAAAACCGGGAGGTGCCGTTATGAGAGTAAAAATCACATTGGCCTGCACAGAGTGCAAACAGCGTAATTACAACACAATGAAGAACAAGAAGAACAGTCCTGACAGACTTGAAATGAACAAGTACTGCCGTTTCTGTAAAAAACACACTCTTCACAAGGAAACAAAATAACGGAGGTACATCATGGCTGAGAAAAAGTCTGAAAATGCAAAAGCAGCTGCTAAAAAGACTGCTAAAAAGCCTAATGTTTTCAAAAGGCTCGCAAAGTACCTCGGCTCCTGTAAGAGTGAAATCAAAAAGATCACATGGCCCACAGCGAAGCAGACAACAAAGAACTTTGGTATTGTCATTGCTATGGTAGCTATTGTAGGCGTATTTATCTTTGCCCTTGATCAGGGCTTGTACGCTCTCGTTGGTCTTTTTATGAACACAACCGCCTGATTCGTATCTGACATTGCTTGAATCACGAAAGGAAGAAAGTTGTTATGGCAGAATCAGAAGCAAGATGGTATGTTGTTCATACCTATTCGGGTTATGAAAATAAGGTTGCAACAGATCTTATGACCACAGCCGAAAACAGAAATCTTCAGGATATGATTATTGATGTCAAAGTTCCTGTTGAAATCGTAACCGAAACAGTCGGCGATAAGACCAAAGAGGTTGAAAACAAACTGTTTCCGGGCTATGTTTTCGTTAAGATGGTCTATACAGACGAAACCTGGTATGTTGTGCGCAACATCAGAGGCTGTACAGGATTTGTGGGACCCGGATCAAAGCCCGTACCACTTACAGATGCGGAAGTTTACAGAATGGGTGTTGAAACACGAAGCGTTAAGCTTAACTATTCTGTCGGCGATTCAGTTCGCATTATAGACGGTCCGCTTGAGGATTTTGTCGGTGTTGTTGAAGAAATTGATGCTGACAAAGATTATGTCCGTGTAGTTGTTTCTATGTTCGGACGAGAAACTCCGGTTGAACTTGAGCTTGCTCAGGCTGAACCGATAGAAGATTAATCAAATAATAATCAGCCGATTGGCTTTTTATTGGGAGTGTAACGCTCCCTGTGGGAGGGACCCTACACAGTGGCGTCCCGCAATTTACCACGAATTTTGGAGGTGCAAACACAATGGCTCAGAAGGTTGTAGGCTTAATTAAGCTGCAGATTCCCGCCGGAAAGGCTACTCCGGCACCACCTGTTGGTCCGGCTCTCGGTCAGCACGGTGTAAACATTGTTGCGTTCACAAAGGATTTTAATGAGCGTACAAAGAATGATATCGGTCTTATCATTCCGGTAGTAATTACTGTATATGCAGACCGTTCATTCACTTTCATTACAAAGACTCCGCCTGCTGCGGTTCTTCTTAAGAAGGCTTGCGGTATCGACAGCGGTTCAGGCGTACCTAACAAGACAAAGGTAGCTCAGATTACTCGTGAGCAGATCACAAAGATTGCAGAGCAGAAGATGCCTGACCTCAATGCAGGTTCACTTGATGCTGCTATCAGCATGATTTCCGGTACAGCAAGAAGCATGGGTATTACAGTAGTTGACTAATTATTTCCGGGTGGGAGGATAATTCCGATTGACCACCTAACAATGGAGGAAGACTGATGAAACACGGTAAGAAATATGTTGACGCTGCTAAGCTCGTTGACAGAACTAAATTATATGATACAAACGAGGCACTTGACACAGTTATCAAGACTGCAGTTGCTAAGTTTGACGAAACAGTTGAGCTTCATGTAAAGCTCGGCGTTGACAGCCGTCATGCTGACCAGCAGGTTAGAGGTGCGGTTGTTCTTCCTAACGGTACAGGTAAAAAGGTTAGAGTTCTTGCAATTTGTAAGGGCGCTAACGAAGAGCTTGCCAAGGAAGCCGGTGCTGACTTTGTCGGTGCTGAGGATATGACACAGAAGATTCAGCAGGAGAACTGGATGGACTTTGATGTTCTTATTACAACTCCCGATTGCATGGGTCTTGTAGGTCGTCTCGGTAGAATCCTCGGTCCCCGCGGTCTTATGCCAAACCCAAAGGCAGGTACTGTAACTCCTGACATTGCCAAGGCTGTTAAAGAAGCTAAGGCAGGTAAGATTGAGTACCGTCTTGACAAAACAAACATCATTCACTGCCCAATCGGTAAGGCAAGCTTTGGCGCTGAGAAGCTCGGTGAAAACCTTGACACTCTCATGGGCGCTATCGTAAAGGCTAAGCCTACTGCAGCTAAGGGTCAGTACATCCGCTCAGTTGCCATTACTTCAACAATGGGTCCGAGCGTTCGCATCAACCCTGCTAAGTTTGGTGCTTAATTTCAGTTATTTACACAATAGTGTAAATATATAAAATTCGCTGTTCTAAAGACAGCAGGTGCGTAAGCGTAAAGGTTTTTCCTGCCTGCCGAGGAAGATGCAAATTACATTGTTTTGTGTTTTTGCAGCCGTCCGAGGTAAAACGGACGGCTGTTTTTTATGAACTGCGTTACAAATATTTTGGAGGTGAATTTATCTTGCCAAGTCAAAGTGTTTTAGAGCAGAAGAAAGCAATTGTTGCAGAGCTTTCAGAAAGACTCAAAAGCTCAATCACAGGTGTGGTTGTCAGCTACGAGGGTATCAACACAGAGGACGATACAAAGCTCAGAAAAGAGCTTCGTGAGAACGATGTTAAGTACACTGTAGTAAAGAACACACTTCTTTCCCGTGCTTGCGAGGAAGCAGGTCTTGATGACATTAAGCCTGTTCTCGAGGGTACAACAGCTATTGCTACAAGCGACAGCGAGTACGCTGCTGCTGCAAGAATCCTTTGCAACTATGCTAAGGATCATGACAACTTTAAGGTTAAGTCAGCTTATCTTGACGGTGCCGTAATTGATATGGACACAATCGTTGCCCTTTCAAAGCTCCCAACAAGAGAAGTTCTTCTTGCAAATGTTCTTGGTGCATTCCAGGCACCTATCGCATCCTTTGCACGTGCCGTACAGGCTATCGTTGACAAGGGCGGCGTTGAAGCTTGTGCTGCTGAGGCAGCAGAAGAGGCTCCTGCTGAGGCAGAAGCTCCTGCAGCAGAATAATCGGCTGCAATTAATTAAAATTTTACTAATTATCATATTGGAGGTAAATTACAATGGCATCAGAGAAAATTACTGCTATTATTGAAGAATTAAAAGGCCTCACAGTTCTTGAGCTTTCAGAGCTCGTTCACGCTGTAGAGGATGAGTTTGGTGTATCAGCTGCTGCTGCAGTTGCAGTTGCTGGTCCTGCTGCTGACGGTGGCGCTGCTGCTGCTGAGCAGACAGAGTTTGATGTAGTTCTTAAGGCTGCAGGCGGCAACAAGATTGCTGTTATCAAGGTTGTTCGTGAAGTAACAGGTCTTGGTCTTAAGGAAGCAAAGGCACTCGTTGACGGTGCTCCTAAGGCTCTCAAGGAAGGCGTTTCTAAGGATGACGCTGAAGCTATTAAGACTAAGCTCGAAGAGGCCGGTGCTGAAGTAGAACTTAAGTAATTTTACTTATAGCTTGCATTTTAAGTCCGACAGATTTCTGTCGGACTTTTTTGCGTTTATTGTTAAAATTTGTCATTTTTGATTTTGTATAAATTCAATTTTTTATCTTACAATAAAAGAGTATGGACAATATAATCACAATGTCTGTTTTAACTGCTTTTGATTACTGTTTTGCTTGACGAGCCGATTCTTTTGTGATAAACTATTAACGAACATAGGGTGTTGGATATTAACGCTGACAAGGGGTATTTGTCGCAATTCCACTATCTATGTGAATTCAGAAAACATAGAAAGGTTGATACTGAAATGGCAAAGATTGATTTAACAAAGTACGGTATTACAGGTACTACTGAAATCGTTCACAATCCTTCTTATGAAGAGCTTTTCAAAGAAGAAACAAGACCCGAACTCGAGGGTTATGAAGTTGGTCAGGAAACTGAGCTTGGCGCAGTTAATGTTAAGACCGGCGTTTACACAGGTCGTTCACCTAAGGACAAGTTCATCGTTATGGACGAGAACTCAAAGGACACTGTTTGGTGGACTTCTGACGAGTACAAGAACGACAACCATCCTGCATCTGAGGAAACTTGGAAGGCAGTTAAGGAAATCGCAAAGAAAGAGCTTTCTAACAAGAAGCTTTATGTTGTAGATGCTTTCTGCGGTGCTAACAAGGACACAAGAATGGCTGTTCGTTTCATCGTTGAGGTTGCTTGGCAGGCTCACTTTGTAACAAATATGTTCATCACTCCTTCAGCTGAAGAGCTTGAAAACTTTGAGCCTGATTTCGTTGTTTACAACGCATCAAAGGCTAAGGTTGAAAACTACAAGGAGCTCGGTCTTAACTCAGAAACAGCTGTTGTATTCAACATCACAAGCCGTGAGCAGGTTATCATCAACACATGGTACGGCGGTGAGATGAAGAAGGGTATGTTCTCAATGATGAACTACTACCTCCCGCTCAAGGGCATCGCTTCAATGCACTGCTCAGCCAACACAGATAAGAACGGCGAGAACACAGCTATCTTCTTTGGTCTTTCAGGTACAGGTAAGACTACACTTTCAACAGATCCTAAGAGACTCCTCATCGGTGATGACGAGCACGGCTGGGACGACAACGGCGTATTCAACTTTGAAGGCGGCTGCTATGCTAAGGTTATCAACCTTGACAAAGAGTCAGAGCCTGACATCTACAACGCTATCAGAAGAGATGCTCTTCTTGAAAATGTTACTGTTGACAAGGAAGGCAAGATTGACTTTAACGACAAGACTGTAACAGAGAACACTCGTGTATCATATCCGATTGATCACATCGACAACATTGTTCGTCCTGTTTCTTCAGCTCCTGCTGCAAAGAATGTAATCTTCCTTTCAGCTGATGCTTTCGGCGTACTTCCGCCTGTTTCAATCCTCACACCTGAGCAGACAAAGTACTACTTCCTCTCAGGCTTCACAGCTAAGCTTGCTGGTACAGAGCGTGGCATCACAGAGCCAACTCCAACATTCTCAGCTTGCTTCGGTCAGGCATTCCTCGAGCTTCATCCTACAAAGTATGCTGAAGAGCTCGTTAAGAAGATGGAAATGAGCGGTGCTAAGGCATACCTCGTAAACACAGGTTGGAACGGCTCAGGCAAGCGTATCTCTATTAAGGATACTCGTGGTATCATCGACGCTATCCTTGACGGTTCTATCACAAAGGCTCCTACAAAGACAATTCCACACTTCAACTTTGAAGTTCCTACAGAGCTCCCCGGCGTTGATTCAGGCATCCTCGATCCTCGTGACACATATGCAAATGTTGCTGATTGGGAAGAGAAGGCTAAGGATCTTGCAAGCCGTTTTGTTAAGAACTTTGCTAAGTACGAAGGCAACGAAGCTGGTAAGGCTCTCGTTGAAGCAGGTCCTAAGGCTTAATTTGCCCGACTGCGCTTAACGCATCATATTGGTGCAACCTTTATCTAAATAAAAATTTTCACCCGAAAGGTTTTTGAAAAAATTCCTTTCGGGTGTTTTTTATTGAGATTATACTTACAAAAATGCGGACATTTCTTTTATGTTTTCTTCTTCGGTTTCTAACATTCTTTTGGCGAGGAGGCTGACATGGGGATCATTGCCGTTATATTCTCGAATTTTGCGTGACATTTTATTCACTCCCATTGTGTTGCCTTTTATCATCATTTCGGCAATGTGCGAAGATGATGAGTCACGCTTTAAATCCCTTTGTGCGGCATAGCGTGTCATTGCTTTTGTCATATTACTCACTCTGTGTGGCTCTGCACCACGATTTTGCAACATTTTATTTGCACAATGATACAGCTTTCCGTATTTAATAAGATGTTCGCACAAAACGCCGTCAACCTTGCTGTCCTTCAAACTTTTCCTCACGCTCGTAATTCCCTGACAGCCCATTTCGGCATTCTGCAAAACGCAGTTGAGCATTTCAATATCATTAGTCATAACAAATCACCTCTGTAGATATTATTTACGGGAATTTTTGTATTTATGCAACCGTAAAAAATTAGGTTGCAACACAGCCGTTTTTATGGTTTAATATCTATTAGATAATAAAAAACAGGTGATTTTATGGCTGACGCAAAGTTACATACAATAAAACTTCCGTATCCCGACAAGGGTGACAGAAATGTTTGGGTTTATGTTCCGTCACATTCCGACGGCGAAAAACTGCCCGTTGTCTATATGACAGACGGACAGAATCTTTTTGACGATAATTCAACTCCGTACGGTTCGTGGGAGGTTGTAAAAGCTGTTGAAAACGAGCAGAAAAGCGGTGTAGGCAACGCTGTAATCGTAGGTATTGACAACGGTAATGCTTGGCGTGACAGCGAGCTTACACCGAAATCAATCGGTGAGGTTCAGCACCTTGAAATGCTTTGTGAGGACTTCAAACCCGAGGGCGAAATCTTTGATAATTTTCTTATGAATACCGTCATTCCGTATGTTGAAAATAATTTCCCCGTATGCACCGACAGACAGAATGTTGCCGTCTGCGGAAGTTCATCGGGCGGACTTATGTCATTCTTTTCGGCTTTTGAACACCCGGAAAAATTCGGCTATGCAGGTGTGTTTTCTCCTGCATTTCTCTGTTACACAAGAGAGGATTGGGCAAAATATCTTTCGACAAAAATTGTTGAAAATATGCCGTACCTCTACATCTATACAGGTAATGGTGACGAGCTTGAAGAGATGATTTTTGAAAGCACCGAAATGCTCTACGAACTTTTGGAGGAAAGCTTCTACCCGTATGACAGAATGAACGAGGTCATTCTTTTTGAAAACGCACACAATGAAAAATCTTGGCGAGAAATTTTCCCCGATTTTCTCCACACATTTTTGAGCAGACTTTGATAATATGAACAGCAAAATTGATATAAAAATATGCACCATTGATATGCTGACGGACCTGCAATATCTTTGCAGAACAACTTTTTACGAAACTTTCTACGATTCAACCGATGAGGTGGATATGCGAAAATTTCTTGCAGAAACCTATTCAGCGGAAAAGCTGTCAGCAGAACTTGCAAACTCCGAAAGTGTAACCTTTATAGCGTACAAAAACGGTACTCCTCTCGGATATCTAAAACTGAATATCGGCAATGCGCAGACTGAAAAATGCCTTGACAATGCGCTTGAAATTCAACGCATCTATATCCTGAAAAGTGCCAAAGGACAGGGCATAGGCTCAGCCTTTATGCAGATTGCGGAGAATTTTGCAAGTAAGAAAAAACTTTCAACAATATGGCTCGGTGTATGGGAACATAACGAGCCTGCAAAGAAATTCTACAAATCAAAAGGATATGAAAAATTTTCACATCACACATTTGTCATTGGTGACGATATGCAAACCGATTTCCTTTTGAAAAAGGAAATTTTATGATTTGGGGCAAAACAAAAGGACAGCCTTTAAGACTGTCCCAAAAATGTGATTTGGTTTAAATCGAAATTATGCGATGATTTCGCCGTCAACCGTACCGCCAAGACCTGCGGCATTTGATTCGTCTGTGTCGATGTGCATTGCAGGAGCGTAGTTTGCGTTTACTCTGATTACAACATCACCGAATGTTGTTGCTCTGCCTGTATTTTCGCCAACCTTAACCGAAACGAGCTGTTTGTCTTTAAGACCAAACTCCTCGGCAGTTTTCGGATCAAGGTGAATGTGTCTTTTAGCGGCAATTACACCGCATTCGATTTCAACTTCGCCCTCGGGGCCGACAAGCTTGCAACCGGGTGTGCCTGCAATATCGCCTGATTCTCTGACAGGAGCGGCTATGCCGAGCTTACGAGCGTCTGTAAGAGAGATTTCAACCTGATCTGCACTTCTTTCGGGACCGAGAATTGACATTTTCATTTCACTTTTCGGACCTACAACAGTTACCTTTTCAACACAGGCAAACTGTCCGGGCTGTGAAAGATTCTTTTTGTTTGTAAGAGTTGCGCCCTTGCCAAAGAGAGCCTCAAGAGTTTCTTTTGTAACATGAACATGATGCGCTGATGTTTCAACCATTACTTTCATTTTGTGTACCACCATTCAATTAGAATTCGCCGTACGGCTTCGTGTTTATTCTACTACTTTATTCTTGGAATTTCAACATTTTTGATAAATTTAAATCTTTATTTTGGGAGAGAAAATTATGTATAATACCTGGGAAGAATTAAAATCAGCTTGTGAAAACTGTCACAGGTGTGAACTCTGCGAAACTCGCACAAATGTTGTTGTGGGCGTCGGCAACGAAAATGCAGAGGTTATGTTCATCGGTGAAGGTCCTGGCGAAAACGAGGATCTTCAAGGCGAACCGTTTGTCGGCAGAGCAGGCAAACTGCTTGACAAAATGCTTGCGGCTGTTGACCTTGACAGAAACAAGAATATTTACATTGCCAATATGGTAAAGTGCCGTCCGCCGAAGAACCGGGATCCAAAGCCCGAAGAACAGGAAATGTGCATTGAGTGGCTCAGAACACAGGTGAGAATGATCAAGCCGAAAATCATTGTCTGTCTTGGCAGAATTGCGGCGGCAAGGCTTATTAAATCGGATATCAAAATCACAAAGGAACACGGTCAGTGGATTGAGAAAAACGGTGTGCTTATGATGGCAATGCTTCATCCTGCGGCAATTTTGCGTGATCCACGCAGAAAGCCCGACGCTTTTGACGATTTCTTAAAGCTCCGTGATAAAATCAACGAGGTCTGTAATCATACATATGAATAATTTTTTGCAGCGGAGGTTTAGTGTGACCTCTGCTGTTTTTATATGTATAATTTCAAAATATTGTACATACAGATGACGAATAAGGTAAGATTTCTGTTGATATTGCGGTATTAATTTGGTATAATTAGTATGCAAAGCACAGTGATTTTTTCTGTAAGAAACATATGAAAAGGGTGATTTTATGAGTCTTGTAGAATTTAATAATGTTTACAAAAGATACAAAACGGGTGAGATTGTCATCAATGCGGTTGACGGCATTTCGTTCAAGGTTGAGGAGGGCGAGTTTGCAATTGTAGTCGGTGCGTCCGGTGCAGGCAAAACAACCGTTCTGAATATTCTCGGCGGAATGGACAGCTGTTCCGAGGGCGAAATCATTGTCGGCGGAAAGGATATAAGCAAATTTAAAGACAAACAGCTTATTGAGTACAGACGGCATGACATAGGCTTTGTGTTCCAGTTCTACAACCTTGTTCATAACCTAACGGCAAAGGAAAATGTTGAGCTTGCCGCTCAGATTTGCAGTAATCCTCTTGACAGCGAAACTGCTCTTGACAGCGTGGGCTTGCTTGAAAGGGCAAACAACTTCCCTGCACAGCTTTCGGGCGGTGAACAGCAGAGAGTTTCAATCGCAAGAGCACTTGCCAAAAGACCGAAGCTTTTGCTTTGTGACGAACCGACAGGTGCGCTTGACTACAACACAGGCAGACAGATTCTGAAATTGTTGCAGGAAACCTGCCGTAAAGACAAAATGACCGTTGTTCTCATCACTCACAACGGAGCAATAACACCGATGGCGGATCACATTATAAGAATGAAAAGCGGAAAAATTGTTGAAGATATTTACAATGAAAATCCGAAAAATGTTGAAGAAATTGAGTGGTAAAAAATGAAAAGGAGGTGTCACAATGACTAAATCCTTGATAAAAAACACATTCAGAGAAATTAAAAATACAAAAGCAAGATTCATCTCAATTATGGCGATTATTGCCCTCGGAGTGGGATTTTTCGCAGGAATAAAGGCAACTGTTCCGTCAATGTACAATCTTGCAAGAACCTACACGGACGAGCAGGAGCTTATGGATTACCGACTTGTGTCAACGGTCGGATTTGATGAGGACGACATTAAGGCGGTAAAAAATACAGACGGAGTAACCTCTGTTATGCCATCATATTTCTGCGATGTTCAGACCGATGCCGACAGCGGCGGCAGGACTATGAGAGTCATTGCGCTTCCCGAAAAATACGGTGATAATTCCGTTCAGAACAAGCTTGTTTTGACGGAAGGCAGACTTCCCGAAAAGTCGGGTGAAATTGCAGCCGATTCAAGCTCGTTCACGGCAGAGGGTTATAAAATCGGTGACAAAATCAGATTTGCAAAACAGACGGGCGATACAGATACTTCAACCGAACTTAAAACCCTCGAATACACTGTGGTCGGTCTTGTGCAGTCACCTCTTTACATAGCATATCAGCGAGGAACTACGACGGTCGGCAACGGAAAAATCTCGGATTATTTCTACATTTGCCCCGAAGATTTTGCCTTTGAACGCTACACGGAGCTTTATGTAAAAACCGATATTTCGGATAAATTCCTGGCATACACGGACGATTATGATAATGCCATAGAGGATAAAGCCGCCGATTTTGAAAAGGTGGGAGAGAACAGGAGTAACAGCTTTACGGTCGAGGTTATCGACAAGGCTAAGAGCGACCTTGCAGATGCAAAACAGGAGTATTCGGACAATAAAGAAAAAACCGAAAAGAAGCTTGCCGATGCAAAGACGGCGATTGATGACGGCAAAAAAGAGCTGAAAACCAAGACCGATGATGCACAGAAAAAACTTGATTCGGCAAAACAGCAGATTGAGGACGGCAGGACACAGCTTGAAAATTCACGCAATGAATACAACACAAAAATTGCCGATGCACAGGCTCAGATTGCCGAAAAGGAAAGTCAGCTTAATTCTGCCGAAAAACAATATAGTTCTTCAAAAGCAGAATTTGATAAAGAAATTTCAAAATCACAGGCTGAAATAGAAAATGCGGAATATCAGCTGCAGTCGGCAAAGGATACATTTCAAACCGAACAGGAACCCCAGCTTTTGGCAGGAATAAGTCAGGCTGAGGATGCCGTTTCCGCTTTGCAGTATCAAATCAGTCAGACAACCGATGAAGAAACGCTTGCTGTTTTGAACGCACAGCTTGAACAGGCTCAGCAGACGCTTGACGAACTCAACGCAACATACGATTCCGCAAAGGCACAGCTTGAAGAAAGCGAAAGCCGACTTTCCGAAAGCAAGGCACTTTTTGAACAGAAAAAAAGTGAGGGACAGGCTCAGCTTGACTACGCATATTCACAGATTTCAAGCGGAAGAACACAGCTTGATGCCGCAAAAGCAGAACTTGCACAACAGTCGGCAGACGGTCAGGCACAGCTTGATTCGGCAGAAAGCAAGCTGAATGACGCTCAGAGCGAGTATGACAGCGGTGTTGCAAAGCTTGCCGAGGAAAAGAAAAATGGCGAGAAAAAACTCTCCGATGCACAGACAGAATACGATGACGGTGTTAAAAAAGCCGATGAAGAATTCAAAAAGGCAGAGGATAAAATCAAAGATGCAGAGGAAGAAATTAATTCTCTTACAGAACCAAAGTGGTATGTCTTCGACAGAAGCGACAACCCGGGTTACTCAACATTTTCGTCAAATGCAGACAGACTCGGCGCTGTTGCAACGGTATTTCCAGTATTCTTCCTGCTCGTAGCGGTGCTTGTCTGCGTAACTACAATGACAAGACTAATTGAGGAGAAGCGTACCGAAATCGGAACGCTGAAAGCACTCGGCTACAGCAACACAAGCATTGTAATGAAGTTTGTAATCTACTCATTGCTTGCGGCTGTTATCGGAAGTGTAATCGGTATTTTAATCGGCATTTTCACCTTGCCGTTTGTAATTTATGATGCTTACAAAATTATGTACTACATCGGCGATATAACGCTGATACCAGACTATACAAGCATAATTTTCGGAATTGTTGCCGCAGTTGTCTGCACGGTTGTTGTGTCGGTTGTAGTGTGTGCAAAATCTCTGCACGAAAAGCCTGCGGCTGTTATGCGGCCGAAAGCACCAAAGGCGGGCAAGAGAATTTTGCTTGAACGCATAAAACCGTTGTGGTCACATATGAGCTTTAACTCAAAGCTGACCGCAAGAAATCTGTTCAGATACAAGGTAAGACTTTGTATGACTGTTATCGGTGTGGCAGGCTGTACGGCTCTGATTGTTGCCGCATTCGGTTTGCTCAACAGCTTTGAACCGATGACACACGATCAGTTTGAAACAATCTATAAATACGATGCCGTTGTTGTTCCTAAAGACAGCGGAAGTGCCGACAATCTTTCGTTTTTGACAGATACACTTGATAAAAACAGCAATGTCAAACACTCAATGCTTGTTTCACAGCAGGAATGCACGGTAACACACGGCAGTAAGGTTAAGGACAGCGACACAAATCTTGTTGTACCGCAGAATCCCGAAAAGTTTGACGAAATTGTTTCTCTGCATACAAGAAATGGCAAAGAAGAACTCAAGCTTTCGGACAGCGTAGTAATGCTCAGTGAAAAAATGTGCAGTGAGCTTGGAATAAAAACAGGCGACAAAATCACACTGAATGTTGACGGCAAAAAGGCAGAGGTTAAGGTCAGCGGAATTTTTGAACAGTACATTTACAATTTTGTTTATATGACGCCAACCACCTATAAGAGCTTGTTCGGCAGTGACTGCACCTATAATATGGCTGATGTCGCACTCAAAGATACCTCGGATTCCGCCTGCGACGAATTCGGTTCACAGGTTTTATCAGATGATAAAATTGCGGCGGTAAGCTACATTGCATCAAGCTTGAACGAATTTAGAAATATGCTCAACTCGCTTGATATGGTTGTTACGGTTATGATAATCTGCGCAGCGGCACTTGCCTTTGTTGTACTCTACAACCTGACAAATATCAACATTGCCGAGCGTGTCCGTGAAATTGCAACCTTTAAGGTTCTCGGATTCTACAACCGTGAAACTTCATCCTTCATTTACAAAGAGAACATAATTTTGACCCTCCTCGGAATTTTCGTAGGTCTGTTCCTCGGAAACCTTTTGACAGGTTTCATCATTCAGACGGTTGAGGTTGACAACGTTATGTTCGGAAGAGATATTTATTTCACTTCATACCTCTATGCGGCAGGGCTGACATTCCTGTTTTCAATTCTTGTAAATGCGGTTATGAGCTTTAAGATTAAAGCCGTTAATATGGTTGAAAGTCTTAAAAGCGTTGAATAACGGAATATTTTGCCGTATGCTTAAAAAATCTTTTGTAAAATATTGATTGAATACAGCAATTGTGTTATAATACAGAAGAATAGGCTAAATAAATAGGCTGACAGGCAAAATATCTGTGAAAGGATAGTTACAGTAATGATAAAAGCTAATGAATACCGCACAGTCACCTGCGGTGAGTTAAGAGAAGAAAATATCGGACAGCAGGTCAGAGTTGCGGGCTGGGTTGAAAATATCCGTGACCACGGCGGTGTAATGTTCCTCGATATCCGTGATCAGTACGGTGTGCTTCAGGTTGTTGTTCACAACGATGAACTCCTTAAAGATATCAACAAGGAATGTACAGTAACTCTCAGCGGTACTGTTGTTAAGCGTGACGAAGAAACAATCAACAAGAAGATTGCAACAGGTTTCGTTGAAGTTCACACGGAGGACATCAAGGTTCTCGGTAAGTGTAAGAATGTTCTTCCGTTTGAGGTTGCAACCTCTACAAATACCAATGAAGAAGTAAGACTTAAATATCGTTTTCTTGACCTCCGTAACCCGAAGGTTCACAATAATATTATGATTCGTTCGCAGATTATCACATTTTTGCGCAACAAGATGAACGAAATGGGCTTTATGGAGATTCAGACTCCTATCCTTTCAACTTCATCTCCGGAGGGCGCTCGTGACTACCTTATCCCGAGCAGAAAGCACAAGGGCAGATTCTACGCTCTCCCACAGGCTCCTCAGATTTTTAAACAGCTCCTTATGGTGTCAGGTTTTGACAGGTATTTCCAGATTGCACCTTGCTTCCGTGATGAGGACGCCCGTGCAGACCGTTCACCGGGTGAGTTCTATCAGCTTGATTTTGAAATGGCTTTTGCAACACAGGAAGATGTATTTGCTGTTGCTGAAGAGGTTCTTTACGAAACATTCAAGAAGTTTTCAAATAAAGAGGTTTCAAAGCCTCCGTTTGCCCGTATTCCGTATGCAGAGAGTATGCTCAAGTACGGTACAGACAAGCCTGACCTCCGCAATCCGCTCGTAATTGTTGAAATCAGCGATATGTTTGAGGAAACAGACTTTGCTCCGTTCCGCAAAAAGACAGTTCGTTCAATCAATGTTCCGAACGCCGCAGGTCAGTCAAAAAAGTGGTTCAAGAAGATGGAGGAGTTTGCTCTTTCAATCGGAATGAAGGGCCTTGGCTATGTTAAGGTTAGAGATGACCTCACATTTGACGGTCCGATTGACAAGTTCCTTAAAGAGGGCGACCGTGAAGAACTTATCAGCCGTAACGGTTCAAAAGCAGGCGATGTAATCTACTTTATCGCCGATACTGCTCAGGAAGCTCCAAAGCTTGCGGGTCAGATCAGAACAGAGGTTGCAAAGCGTCTTGACCTTATCGATACAAGCCGTTTTGAAATGTGCTTTATCGTTGACTTCCCGATGTTTGAGAGAGATGAAGAAACAAATCAAATTATCTTCACACACAATCCTTTCTCAATGCCGCAGGGCGGTCTTGACAGCCTTCTTAACAAGGATCCCGAAGAGGTTCTTGCTTATCAGTACGATATCGTTTGCAACGGTGTAGAGCTTTCATCAGGCGCTGTTCGTAACCACGATATTGAAATTATGAAGAAAGCGTTCGAGCTTGCCGGCTACAGCGAGGATGACCTCAAGGCTAAGTTCTCTGCACTCTACAATGCGTTCCAGTACGGTGCTCCGCCGCACGCAGGTATGGCTCCGGGTGTTGACCGTATGATTATGCTCCTTACAGAGGAAGAGAACATCAGAGAAGTTATTGCATTCCCGATGAACTCCAATGCTCAGGATCTTCTCCTCGGTTCACCGGGTGAGGTAACAGAACAGCAGCTCCGTGAGGTTCATATTAAATTAAGATAAAAACTGCATTTGCAGTCATATATTCAAACTCAAAGGGCGAGTTATATATTATATGACTTGCCCTATTTTCTTTAAAAAGGACGGTTTTTATGGTAACAAGAGAAGATGTTGAAAACATTGCGTTGCTTTCAAAGCTTTTTGTTCCCGAAGAGGAGCTTGACGGCCTTACAAAGTCAATGCAGGAAATCATAGATTTTGCCGACACAATCAATAACGCTCCGACAGACGGCGAGGAGTTTGACGATATTAACAATCTGTCAAATGTTTTTCGTGAGGATGAGGTTGTTGAGTCCTACGATACAAAGGAGATCCTTTCAAATGCTCCCGAGCAGGCAGAGGATCACTTCCTTGTAAGAAACAGAGAGTAAGGCGGTGTAAAAATGGGTTCTATTGAAAAAATTCATGAAATGCTTGTGTCAAAAGAGTGTTCATGTACCGAGCTTACAAAAAGCTATCTTGACGAAATCGAAAAGGCTGACGGCGAGCTTAACGCATATGTTAATGTAACAGGCGAGGAGGCTCTGAAAACTGCCGAGGCTGTTGACAGAAAAATTGCCTCAGGCGAGGAAATCGGTATGCTCGAGGGTGTTCCGATGACGCTCAAGGACAATATTTCAACAAAGGGAATTGAAACAACCTGTTGTTCAAAAATTCTCACAGGCTATAAGCCGATTTATAACGCAACCGTTTGGGAAACTCTTGCAGGCGAAAACGCAGTTATGCTCGGCAAGACGAATATGGACGAGTTCGCAATGGGCTCTTCATGCGAAACATCATACTTTGGCGGTGCAATGAATCCGTTTGATTCAAACTATGTTTCAGGCGGTTCATCAGGCGGTGTTGCAAGTGCGGTAGGCGCAAACATTGCCGCTTACGGTCTTGGCTCTGATACAGGCGGATCAATCCGTCAGCCGGCATCATTCTGCGGTATTGTAGGTCTTAAACCTACTTACGGTGCGGTTTCCCGTTACGGACTTATCGCATATGCAAGTTCGCTTGACCAGATTGGACCGATTACAAAGTCTGTTGAGGACGCTGCAATTGTTTTTGATGCAATTTCAAAGAGAGATGAAAAAGATTCAACCTCAAAGGGCTTTGTCGGTGACACTTATTCAAAACTCAACAATGACATCAAGGGCATGAAAATCGGTATTGCAAAGGAATATCTTGAGGGTGTCCGTGACGATGTAAAAGAGGCTGTCTTAAAGGCTGCCGATATCTACAAGTCAATGGGCGCAGAGATTGTTTACTTTGACCTGCCAGAACTCAAATTTGCCCTTCCTGTTTACTATATCATCGCCTGTGCCGAGGCATCTTCAAACCTTGGCAGATATGACGGTATCCGTTTCGGTTACAAAACCGAGCATTACAACGGCACTCACGATATGGTCTGCCGTACCCGTTCGGAGGGATTCGGCGAAGAGGTTAAACGCAGAATCCTTCTCGGTACCTATGTTCTTTCCGCAGGTTACTATGACGCTTATTACAAAAAGGCTCAGAATCTTCGTGGCACTATCGTTAAGGCATTCAACAACGCATTTGAAAAGTGCGATGTAATCCTTGCTCCGACAGTTCCTATGACAGCATTTGAAAAGGGACATGCTGTAAGCGATCCGATTGAAACCTATCTTACGGATATCTGCACTGTACCTGTCAATATTGCAGGTCTGCCGGGTGTTTCGGTTCCGTGCGGATTCAACGCAAAGGGTATGCCGATTGGTATGCAGCTTATCGGCAAGAGCTTTGGCGAGGCTGAAATTCTTAATGCGGCATACAAATATCAGCAGGCTGCTGCTGAAAACTTTAAGGATACAAAGTGGGGTGTTAAGCTGTGAGTTACGAATTAGTTGCGGGTTTTGAAACCCATATTGAGCTTGCCACAAAGACAAAAATCTTCTGCGGCTGTACTACAAAATTCGGCGGTGCGCCAAACAGCCATTGCTGTCCCGTGTGTATCGGTCTGCCGGGAACACTTCCAAAGCTTAACCGTGAGGTAGTTCGCTATGCAATCCGTGCAGGTCTTGCAGTTCACGGTGAAATCGCAGAGATTTCAAAAATGGACAGAAAGAACTACTGCTATCCCGACCTTTCAAAGGCATATCAGATCAGCCAGCTTTATGCTCCGCTTATTATAGGCGGTTATGTTGAGCTTTCAAACGGCAGAAAAATCCGTTTGCACCATATTCACATCGAAGAGGACGCAGGAAAGCTCATTCATCAGCACGGCGACACATATGTTGACTATAACCGTGGCGGTGTTCCTCTTATCGAAATCGTTTCAGAGCCTGACATTCGTTCAATTGACGAGGCAAGAGAGTATGTTGAAAAGCTTCAGCAGGTTATGCGTTACATCGGAATTTCCGACTGTAAGATGCAGGAAGGCTCAATGCGTTGCGATGTAAACATTTCGGTTCGTCCAAAGGGCAGCGAAAAGCTTGGTACAAGAACCGAAATTAAAAATATGAACTCAATCAACAACATAGCAAAGGCTATGGAGTATGAGTTTGAAAGACAGGTTGACCTCATTGAAAACGGCGGAAGTGTTGTTCAGGAAACTCTCCGTTATGACGACGCAACCAACACAACATCTTCAATGAGAAGTAAAGAGGACGCTCACGATTACCGTTATTTCCGTGATCCCGACCTCGTTACTATTCATGTTCCGAAAGATGTTGTTGAGGAAATCAAGGCTGCAATGCCTGAGCTTCCTGCCGACAAGTGCAGAAGATATATTGACGAACTTGCAATTCCCGAAAAGGATGCACAGCTTCTTACAAAGTACCGCAAAATCAGCGAGTATTTTGACAAGGCTTGCGAGGGTGTTAAGTCACCAAAGACAGTTTCAAACTTCATTATTGGTCAGATATTCCGCAGAACGGAAACTGAGGCTGACAAGGAAATCTTTGATGTTGCGGTTACTCCGGAACAGCTTAACGAGCTTGTAAAACTTCTTGACAGCGGTAAAATCCGCAACAACCTTGCGAAGGCAACGCTTGAAAAAATGCTTGACAGCGGCAAGGGTGCTCTTGAATTTATCAGCGAAAGCGATATGGGCGGTCTTGACGAAAACGCACTCAACGATTTGTGCAAGCAAGCTGTTGAGGGCAATCCAAAGGCTGTTGAGGACTATAAGAACGGCAAGGAAAAGGCGATTAAGTCGCTTGTCGGAAATGTTATGAAGAACAGCAGAGGTAAGGCAGATCCTGCTCTTGCAGAGTCAAAAATCAAGGAACTTATCGGCTGATAACTTAAACCTTCACGGGGGTGTGTCTTATGAAAGAAAAAATCAAAGTAACGGCAGTTGTAATGTTTCTCGGAGTTATATTTTCGGGAATTTTGGTTGCATACAAGCTGGTTAATACGATTATCCCGTCATTTGACGGCGGATCGGCATCGGTTTTTGACTATATGCTAATCGTGACCGTCACCGTTTCAATGGTGCTGAAGCTCGCAGTAGGTTCAATGGGACTGAGAGCCGTTTCAAAAAAGACATCACCGCCGGATATGCAAAAAATGTTGAAAACTTCGGGCAAACTCGCAGTAGTGCTTGTGCTTATCGGAGTGCTTAACATCATATTTAATGTTGTCAACGGACAGGTTGTTTTTGTGATTGAAGTGTTCGACATAGCAACCGATATTCTCCTCGGTTTTGTGTATATACTTGCCTCCGCAAGCGTTCGTGCCGGCAGAGAATAAGTTCGGATTTTAGATTACCAAATAAAAAATTAACGGTTGGATTTACGAAAAAAGTAATCCAACCGTTTTTGTTTTTGTAATTTTTCTTTTAGAACCGTATGGGCGGACAATATCCGCCTACACGGCGAGTCGCCGTTCCCAGTTCGTGAAGACAGTTTTAATTAAATGTAAAATTGAAAATTGAAAATGGAAAATTAATGTCGGGAAGACAGTTTGTAATGTAAAAAAACATATTATGCCCGAGCGTAACATTGCAACCGTTCGCACAATTCCGTAGGGGCGTTCATTGGACGCCCGCCAAGTAATGACAGAAAATTTATGATGAAAATAAACTGTATAAATGAGATACAGTTACCGAAATAATACAGTTGAAAAGAGGTCAGCATTGCTGACCTCTTTTTTATGTAATTCTAAAAATGCACTCGCATTCTGAAAAGTTATGTGCGTGCCGAGTAATGCTCGGGCATAATAAGTTTTAGAAAAATGAAACTGTCTACACGAACCGGGTGCGAGACACTCGCATTAGTCAACCTTTGGCAAGCCGTCAAAGCCCTGCTGAAGGTCGGCATCTGTCGGAATGTAGTCACTCATTTCGCCGTCATTATACTTCTGATAAGCAACCATATCAAAGTAGCCTGTACCTGTAAGACCGAAGAGAATTGTCTTTTCTTCGCCTGTTTCTTTGCACTTGAGAGCCTCGTCAATTGCAACTCTGATTGCGTGACTGCTTTCGGGAGCAGGGAGAATACCTTCAACTCTTGCAAACTGCTCTGCTGCTGCAAACACGCTTGTCTGTTCAACTGCTCTTGCCTCCATAAGACCGTCATGATACAGCTGAGAAAGTGTTGAACTCATACCGTGGAAACGAAGACCGCCTGCGTGGTTGGCTGACGGAATAAATCCGCTGCCGAGTGTGTACATCTTTGCGAGAGGACAAATCATACCTGTGTCGCAGAAGTCATATGCAAACTTACCTCTTGTAAGGCTTGGGCATGATGCCGGCTCAACAGCGATAAACTTGTAGTCATTTTCGCCACGGAGCTTTTCACCCATAAACGGAGAGATAAGACCGCCGAGGTTTGAACCGCCGCCTGCACAGCCGATGATAATGTCAGGCTTTACATTGTATTTTTCGAGAGCGGCTTTTGCTTCAAGACCGATAACGGACTGATGAAGAAGTACCTGATTAAGCACACTTCCGAGTACATAACGGTAGCCGTCTGTATGAGTTGCAACCTCAACAGCCTCAGAAATAGCACAGCCAAGGCTTCCTGTTGTACCGGGGTGAGCCTCAAGAATCTTTTTGCCGACTTCCGTTGTTGTTGACGGTGACGGAGTAACGCTTGCACCGTAGGTTCTCATAACCTCTCTTCTGAAAGGCTTTTGCTCGTATGAAACCTTTACCATAAATACCTTGCAGTCAAGGCCGAAATATGAACAAGCCATTGAAAGGGCAGTACCCCACTGACCTGCGCCTGTTTCGGTTGTAACACCTTTAAGTCCCTGCTTTTTAGCGTAGTAAGCCTGAGCAATTGCGCTGTTGAGCTTGTGGCTTCCGCTTGTGTTGTTGCCCTCGAATTTGTAGTAAATCTTTGCCGGAGTGTCAAGAGCCTTTTCAAGAAAATATGCTCTTATAAGCGGAGATGGACGGTACATTTTATAGAAGTTCTGAATTTCTTCCGGAATGTCAATGTATGCGTCTGTATCGTCAAGCTCCTGGTCAATAAGCTCATCACAGAACACGGGAGCAAGGTCTGCGTGTGTCATAGGCTTGAGTGTTGCAGGATTTAAAAGCGGTGCAGGCTTGTTTTTCATATCTGCACGAACATTGTACCATTGTGTCGGGATTTCGCTTTCGTCAAGGTATATTTTGTATGGGATTTTGTTTTCAGCCACTAAAATGACCTCCTTGGAATAATATTTCTCTGTAAACAGAATGTAATCTCATTTTGAAAATTTGCAGGAATTATTTTACATCCTGCACACTTCTGTAATATTGTACCACAAATAAAAGGCTTTGTCACGCAAATTTGTAAAAATTTGTTTTGGCATACAAAACCTATATTTTTATTTACACTCTTTTTACAATTGACAAACAGCGTATTTTACAAAACAGTCATAGACTGATGTTGTACGAAAGAGGTACACAAATGATATGAATTTAAGGAGAAAATTCAAATGAAATCTATGACTAAAAAAATTACGGCAACAGCATTATTCGGTGTTCTTGCAGTTTCTGCATTTGCAGGCTGCGGCGGTGCAAATTCTTCATCAAACGGTTCATCCGACGCAGGTTCGGACGCAGCAAAGTTTGACGCATCAAAAACAATCTCTGTTGTAACAAGAGAAGAAGGCTCAGGCACAAGAGACGCATTCACAGAGCTTACAGGCGTTCTTGTTAAGGACGGCGACAACAAGACAGACAACACAACTACTTCGGCTGTAACAATCAACAGCACAGAGGCTGTTATCACAAATGTTAAGGATAACGATGCGGCAATCGGTTACATTTCACTCGGTTCACTCAACGATACGGTAAAGGCTCTTAAAATCGGCGGTGTTGAGGCAACAGCCGATAATGTAAAGTCAGGCGACTATGCAGTAAGCCGTCCGTTCAACATTGCTTACAAGGGCGAACTCAGCGATGTTGCTCAGGATTTTGTCGATTACATAATGAGCTCAGACGGTCAGAAGATTGTTTCAGACAACGGTTATGTAACAGTTTCGGAAAATGCCGCATACAGCGGTAAGAAGCCGTCGGGCAAAATCAGCGTAGCAGGTTCATCTTCGGTATCACCTGTAATGGAAAAGCTTGCCGAGGCTTATCAGAAGGTAAACACAAACGCTAAGGTTGAAATCCAGACATCCGACTCATCGGCAGGTATGCAGTCAGCTATGGGCGGTACATGTGATATCGGTATGGCGTCCCGTGACCTTAAAGATGAGGAAAAGAGCGCACTCAAGGTTGAAACAATCGCAAAAGACGGTATCGCAGTAATCGTAAACAATGCAAACACATGTGATGACCTCACACTTGATCAGGTGAAATCAATTTACACAGGTGAAACAACTGTTTGGAGTGACATAATTAAATGAGATTAAACAGATTTCGTGAAAAGGCAATGCAGGGAGTTTTCTTCCTCACAGCTGTAACAAGTATAGCGGCGGTTGTCATAATCTGTATATTCTTATTCTGTAACGGTGTTCCTGCAATGGCAGAAATAGGCTTCTTTGATTTCGTAGGCGGACAGAAATGGGCGCCTACGAATGTGCCTGCATCATATGGAATTTTTGATATGATTATCGCAAGCATATATGTTACTGCGGGAGCAATCATAATCGGTGTTCCGATAGGAATTCTCACAGCAGTATTTCTTGCAAGGTTTTGTCCTGCACCGCTTTACAAGGTGCTTAAACCGGCAACAGAGCTTTTGGCAGGCATCCCGTCAATTGTTTACGGCTTCTTCGGACTTGTGGTAGTTGTACCGTTCATCCGTGATAACTTCGGCGGTGACGGTTCAAGCTGGCTTGCGGCGTCAATCGTACTCGGAGTTATGATTCTTCCGACAATCATCGGTGTGTCGGAGTCGGCAATCAAGGCAGTTCCCGAAAGCTACTACGAAGGTGCTCTGGCACTTGGAGCAACAAAGGAAAGAAGTGTGTTCAAGACAATTCTTCCGGCATCAAAATCAGGCGTTCTTGCAGGAGTTGTTCTCGGCATAGGCAGAGCGTTGGGCGAAACAATGGCAGTTGTACTCATTGCAGGCAATAAGGTTCAGATTCCGCACAGCGTTACGGACGGACTTCGTACCCTGACCGCAAACATTGTTCTTGAAATGGGTTATTCAACAGGCTTGCACCGTCAGGCACTTATTGCAACGGGTGTTGTTCTGTTCGTATTTGTTCTGCTCATCACACTTTCAATGCAGGCTATAAAGAGTAGGAGTGAAAAGCGTGGCTAACAGCGATAATATAAAAAACGATGCCGCTTTGGTTGATGTGTCACAGATTAAGGCAATCAACAAAGTATCGTTTAAACAGAGAATGAAAGCCTACAAAAGAAAGCCCCTTTCGCTTGTACTGCTCATTCTTGTAGGTCTTGCGGCGGCACTTTCTGCGGCGGCTCTCATATTTATCATTGCCTATGTTCTTGTGCGAGGTGTTCCGAACCTTACCCCCGAGCTGTTCTCACTTGAGTACAACAGCGACAATGTATCGTGTATGCCGTCAATTATCAACACAATTGTTCTTACGCTTGTAACCCTTATAATTTCGGTACCGTTCGGTGTGGGAGCGGCAATCTATCTTGCAGAGTATGCAAAGCGTGGCAACAAGCTTGTTAAGGTAATCAGAACAATGGCAGAAACCCTTGCCGGTATTCCGTCAATTGTTTACGGTCTTTTCGGTATGCTTTTCTTTGTGTATGCTCTTAACTGGGGTTATTCACTTCTTGCCGGTGCATTTACGCTTGCAATTATGGTACTTCCCACAATTATGCGTACAACCGAGGAGGCACTTCTCACAGTTCCCGATTCATACCGTGAGGGCAGTTACGGACTCGGTTCGGGCAAGCTCAGAACAATTATGAGAATTATTCTTCCGAGTGCGATGCCCGGTATTCTTGCCGGAATCATTCTTGCTGTCGGCAGAATAGTAGGCGAAACAGCCGCACTTATTTATACTTACGGTTCGGCAACAGGCTATGCGGCAGGCCCTCTCAATTCGGGACGGTCACTTGCCGTTCATATGTATGTACTTACCAACGAAGGACTTCATACGGATCAGGCATGGGGTACCGCAGTTGTACTTCTTGTACTTGTTTTTGCAATCAATACACTCTCGGCATTTGTTGCAAAGAAACTCGGAAACAACAAGAAGTAACAGGAAAGGATAATTATTTTACAATGGATAAATTTACCATAGAAAACATGAATCTTTACTACGGAAAATTTCATGCGTTAAAGGATGTAAATATCCGTATGAAGAAAAACAGAATCACAGCCTTCATCGGTCCGTCTGGCTGCGGTAAGTCAACTCTTTTAAAGTCGCTCAACCGAATGAACGACCTTGTTGAGGGTTGTAAGATAACAGGCGACATTCGCCTTGACAACGAAGATATTTACGGAGATATGGATGTAAATATCCTCCGCAAAAGGGTTGGTATGGTGTTCCAGAAAGCCAATCCGTTCCCGATGAGCATTTACGATAATATCGCTTTCGGTCCTCGCACACACGGAATCAAAAGCAAGAAAGAACTTGACAGGATTGTTGAAGAATCCTTGCGTGACGCCGCAATCTGGGATGAGCTTAAAGACAGGCTCAAAAAGAGCGCTCTCGGTCTTTCGGGCGGTCAGCAACAAAGACTTTGTATTGCAAGGGCACTTGCCGTAAAACCCGAAGTTCTGCTTATGGACGAGGCAACCTCTGCACTTGATCCTATTTCAACGGGTAAAATTGAGGAGCTTTGCCTTAAACTGAAAAACGATTATACAATCGTTATGGTAACACATAATATGCAGCAGGCTTTGCGTATTTCAGATGAAACAGCGTTCTTTTTACTCGGTGAAATGGTTGAATGTAATTCAACCGACGCAATTTTCTCAAATCCGCAGGATAAGCGTACCGAAGAATACATTACGGGAAGGTTTGGCTAATGAGAGAATATTTTGATAAAGAGCTTACACAGCTTAACGACAGCCTTATTGAAATGGGCGGTCTTGTTGAACAGGCAATCAAAAATACAATGAAGATGATTGTTGACGGCGAAGATTTGCTTGATATCGCAAGAGAACATGAAAATCGTATTAACGAGGCGGAAAAATCCATCCAAAGCAGATGTTTGCACCTTCTTCTTCATCAGGCACCTGTTGCACACGACCTCAGATATGTTTCCGCCGCACTCAAAATGATTACCGACCTTGAGAGAATCGGCGATCAGGCAGTTGATATTGCTGAAATGTCTGTTTACATCAAGGACAAAAAGCAGGTGTTCAATCTTACTCACATTTTGGAAATGGGAGACAATGCCTCAAAAATGGTAACGGAGGCTATTGACGCTTTTGTTAAGAGCGATATTGAGGTTGCCAAAAAGGTAGCCCGTCAGGATGATATCGTTGACGAACTTTTTAACCGTTCAAAGAATGAAACGGTTGAACTCATTCATAAGAATAAGGAACTTGGCTCAGAGGCTCTCGATATCGTTATGATTGCAAAGTATCTTGAAAGAATTGCAGACCATGCGGTTAATGTTGCAGAGTGGGTTGCTTTTTCAATTACAGGCAGCTGCGATTTGTCCGACTGATATATTTTGCTTAACAAACGGGAGCATAGCTGTATGCTCCTGATTTTTGTTTTATTAAACTTTACATTTTTGCAAAAAAAGTCTATAATTATGGCGGATGTTCCGATTTTAATTTAAGTGCAGACGCCCCTTTGCGGTGCATTTAAATACACATTTGTTGAGGGAGAGTATTAGATGTTAATTTACATTGTTGAAGATGATACCGATATCAGAGAGCTTGAATCTTATGCTATGAAAAGCAGCGGATATGAGGTTCAGAGCTTTGGTGAAAGCAAGAGCTTTTTTAAGGCTTGTACAGCCGAAATTCCTCAGCTTGTAATTCTTGATGTTATGTTACCCGATTTTGACGGACTTTCCGTGCTTGAAAAAATGCGCAGGGATGCCGTGACAAAAAATGTTCCCGTTATTCTTGTTACTGCAAAGGGAAGTGAAATGGATAAGGTCAAAGGTCTTGACATGGGTGCCGATGACTATATTACAAAACCTTTTTCAGTCCTTGAGCTTATTTCAAGAGTCCGTGCAATCCTCCGCAGATGTTCTGTTGATGACAGACAGGATGTCATCAAGCTCGGTCAGATTGTTTTTGACGATTCCAAGCACATTGTAACAAGCTGCGGTGAGGAATGTAACCTCACCTTCAAAGAATACGAACTTTTAAAGTATCTTCTCAAAAATAAAGGGATGGCGCTTACCCGTGAAAATATCATTCTCAATGTGTGGGGATATGATTTTGAGGGCGAGAGCAGAACGGTTGATATGCACATTACAACCCTCAGGCAAAAACTCGGCAGCTGCGGAAACCTCATCAAAACTGTGAGAAATGTTGGATATAAGGCGGGGGAATAAAGTGAAACTGAGTAAAAAGCTTTTAAAAAACTTTTCGGTTATCGCTGTGGTGTCCATTCTTCTGACGGCTGTTTTTTCAACAGCTGCTTTCTGGTTTGTGTTTTCCGATGAACAGGAGGCAGAGGTTCGGCAATATACCGATAAAATCATCAGCGTTTATAATTCCGACAGCGAAATCGACCTTTCAAAATATTACGGAATAGGCGATTTTCGTGTTACTCTCATAAAAAGTGACGGTTCGGTTGTATCTGATAGCGTTGACACAGATGTTAATTCTATGCCGAATCACAGCGACCGCCCCGAATTTGAACAGGCAATCAAGGACGGCAACGGTTCAAGCCACAGAATGTCGGAAACCTTGAATAAAATAACATACTACTATGCAGAAAAAACCGCAGACGGTTCTGTAATCCGTGTTGCAAAGACAATTGACAGCATTTACGGAATTTTTCTTTTTGTTATTCCGTCAATTCTTATAATTATGATAGGTGTATTTGTTGTCTGTACAATTCTGGCAAAGCGCTCCACAAAGAAAATCGTTGAACCGATTAAGGAAATGGCGGACAACGGCAACGGCTCGCCGTATGATGAGCTTTTGCCGCTCTCACAGAAAATTGCAAGCCAGCAAAGACAAATCAAGCGTCAGATGCGCAGACTGCAGTTTGAAAAGGATAAAATTTCAACGCTTATCGAAAATATGGCGGAGGGCTTTATTCTTATTGATGTTGACAAAAAGGTGCTTATGAGCAATTATTCTGCGTCGAAGCTTCTCGGTGCCGATGATGACGGTGTTACCGACAAAACTTTGATTGCGTTTTCACGCAACGAGGTTCTTAACGATTGCGTTGACAAGGCTCTTTCGGGCGAGAGTAAAAACGGCGACACAACCGTAAAAGGAAGAGCATTGCAGATTATCACCAATCCTGTTTATTCAAACGGCGAAAAAAACGGTGCAATCTGTCTTATTATTGATGTTTCGGCTAAGAAAAAGGCTGAAAAGATGCGTCGTGAATTCACGGCAAATGTAACTCACGAGCTGAAAACTCCGTTGACTTCAATTTCAGGCTATGCAGAAATTATTGCAAGCGGTCTTGTAAAGCCCGATGATATCCCGAATTTTGCAAATAAAATTCACAAGGAATCGGGCAGACTTCTCTCTCTTATAAGCGATATCATGGAGCTTTCACAGCTTGACGAAAAATTCAGCGATGAAGAATTTGCCCCTGTTGACCTTGCAGGGGTGGCATCCGAGGTTGCCGAGGATCTCCGTTCAAATGCCGAAAAGCACGGAATTACAATCACTGTTGATACAAAAACTGCCGTCATAAACGGAAATCGTAATCAGATTTACGAACTTATCTACAACCTTTGTGACAATGCAATCCGTTACAATCGTGAAAACGGTTCGGTAAAAATCATAACAGGTGATGACAATGAACATCCGTTTGTTAAAGTTGCCGACACGGGAATCGGTATCCCCGAAAAGCACCACAAGCGTGTGTTTGAACGCTTTTACCGTGTTGACAAGAGCCGTTCAAAGGAAACAGGCGGCACGGGTCTTGGACTTGCAATTGTCAAGCACATTACCGAAAGACACGGCGGAGAGATTTCTCTTGAAAGCAGTGAACAGGGAACAACATTTACCGCAAGATTCTGATGTGAAGTCTGTTTACATTATTTTACAAACAAAACAAATTTTAAGCGGTGCTGTGCATACTATATTGTGCAGTGCCGCTTTTTTATTGCTCAAACAATACAATTTCACGAATCTTACATAAAAAATGCCGTGTTTCGACAAATTTCAAAGATAATTACCAAGCTTTCAGACTTTACAAATTCTTTACAATTCATTGACAATCCTATGACTTTAGTTTAATATTATTGATGATAAAGGAGAGTATGTATTTATGGATTTGTTTATGGTTTTACAACTGCTCTGCGGTCTGGCGCTCTTTTTGTTCGGTATGAATTCAATGGGCGATGGTCTTGAGAGCCTTTCCGGCGGTAAGCTTGAAAAAACTCTGGAAAAAATGACTAACAGCACCATGAAAGGATTCATTCTCGGTGCGGCGGTTACTGCGGTGATTCAGTCCTCTTCGGCAACAACCGTTATGGTTGTCGGATTTGTAAACTCGGGAATTATGAAACTCCGCCAGGCAATCGGTATTATTATGGGTGCCAATGTCGGCACAACAATCACTTCTTGGATTCTCAGCCTTTCGGGTATTGAGGGCGACAGTTTGGTTATGCAGCTTTTAAAGCCGTCGTCTTTCTCTGCCGTGTTTGCCTTTGTAGGAATTATTCTTCTTATGTTCTGCAATTCGGAAAAGAAGAAGCATCTCGGCACAATTTTCCTCGGATTCGGTATTCTTATGGTTGGTATGGATCAGATGAGTGCGGCTGTTGAACCGCTTTCTGATGATCCGACATTCACAGGCTTCCTCACACTCTTTAACAACCCTGTATTCGGTATTCTTGCCGGCGCATTGCTGACCGCAATTATACAAAGCTCAAGCGCCTCTGTCGGTATTTTGCAGGCATTGTCCAAAACAGGCGCAATCAGCTATTCAATGGCAATCCCGATTGTTATGGGACAGAATATAGGCACTTGCGTAACCGCACTTATTTCCTGTATCGGTGCAAAGAAAAACGCAAAGCGTGCCGCATTTGTACATCTTTACTTCAATATTATCGGCACACTCGTAATTTGTGCATTGTTCTACGGTTCTAACCTCTTTATCAACTACGGTTTCCTTAATGATATCGTAGGTCCCGAGAACATTGCGGTTATCCACACAGCATTCAATCTGCTTGCAACTGCAATTCTTCTTCCGTTCAACAAGTATCTTGAAAAGCTTGCCTGCCTTACAATCAAGGACAAGGATGAGGATTCGGATGTTCCGTTCCTCGATGAGCGTTTTCTCAACACTCCCTCTGTTGCAACAGAGCGTGCAAAGTCACTTGCTGAAAAAATGGCTCGTCTTTCTGAGGGTACGCTCCTCGGCGCACTTGAACTTGTTGACCATTATGACGAAAAGGTTGCGGCAACAATTCATGAAAACGAAGATATGATTGATTCCTATGAGGATGTTATTTCAACATATCTTGTAAAGCTCAGTTCCAAACAGCCTTCGGCTGACGACAACAAAACTATTCAGCTCATTCTTCACACAATCGGTGATTTTGAGCGTATCAGCGATCATGCGGTAAGCATTGTAAAGGTTGCTCAGGAAATTCACGAAAAGAACATTTCGTTCTCAAAAGAGGCGAAAGCAGGTCTTGCCGTTATGGTTGACGCACTTCGTGAAATTATCAACAACGCTACTGTTGCTTTTGTTGATAATGACCTTGCACTTGCCTCAAAGGTTGAACCGCTTGAACAGGTTATCGACCGTCTGCGTGACAAGCTTAAAGACGCCCATGTTAAGCGTCTTACTAACGGTACCTGTACAATCGAACTCGGTTTTGTATTCTCTGACCTTATCACAAATATTGAGAGAGTTTCCGACCATTGCTCAAACATTGCAATCGGTGTTATTGAAATCAACCGCAACGGCTACGACGCACACGAATATCTCCATGAACTCAAAAATTCCGATGATATTCAGTACAACGCAGATTACAAGGCTTACAAGCAGAAGTACACACTTCCAAAGGAAGCTTTGTCTGTAAGAGAGGTTTCCGTAGGTGTTCCCACAAACTAAACAAATCTTTTTATAAAATTTAGGGCTACAGAAAAACAAAAAGTTTTTCTGTAGCCCATTTTTTTGTGTGAAAGATTTACCTGCGGCTTTTTATGCGGTCAGCTTTCGCTTTCGTTAAATACGAAAAAATCCGAGAAGAATTGCAAAGTAATGGAACACACTTCCCGCAACCGTGAATAAGTGCCATATCGAGTGAAAATATTTTACCCTTTTAATTGCGTAAAATATAATCCCCACCGTGTAGAATACTCCGCCTATGATGAGGAAGATTCCCGAAATTGACGGCATATGCTCCATAAGCGGTTTTATTGCAAAGATTATTACCCAACCCATTCCTATGTAGCAGAATATTGACGGAATCCTTGCTTTTTCAAGGTTGATTGAGTTCATAACTATTCCGAAAATTGCCGATGCCCACACAATTCCGAACAGAATCCAACCTGTCACACCGTTGAGGTAGTAAAGAGTAATCGGTGTGTATGTTCCTGCAATCAGCAGAAAAATTGTGTTGTGGTCCATTATTCGGAAAAATGCTTTTACCTTTTCATTTGTGAAAGAATGATACAGAGTTGACATTGTGTAGAGTATGATGAGCGATGCACCGTAAATGCAAGAGCTGACAACACCCCACGCATTTGTGTGGATTGCCGCCGTAACGATAAGCACAACCGTTCCCGCAATCGACAGACCTGCACCGATTCCGTGTGATACAGAGTTGAAAATTTCTTCCCCGAGTGTATATTTTCTTTTGAACTTTGCCAAGATGAACCTCCAAAAAATAATCTGTACTAATATTATAAATCATTCCTGCACATATTCAAGATGATTCGTAATGCAAAATATTTCAATAGATTTTACATTTCATCAAAAATGGTTTCTGTTATCCAAATTTCGCAGATTTATTGGTTTGTAATTCAAACTTGTTGAATTTTTATAACATATTGACACAAGAATATTTTGTGTAGTATAATTTGCGTAATTTATTTGGCTATAGGAGGAGCGCTTATGCTCAGAATAGAACATTTAACTAAAAAATACGGTGACAAAAAGGCTGTTGACGATTTGTCACTTCATATTCAAAAAGGCGAGATTTACGGCTTTATCGGACACAACGGTGCAGGTAAGACAACAACAATCAAATCCTGCTGTGGAATTCTCAACTTTGACGAGGGCGAAATCTATGTTGACGGTGTGTCGGTAAAAGAAAAACCTCTCGAATGTAAGCGCAAAATTGCTTACATTCCCGACAATCCCGATTTGTATGAGTTTATGACAGGTATTAAGTACCTCAATTTTATTGCCGATATTTTCGGAATCAGCCAGTCTGACCGTCAGGCAAGAATCAGTAAATATGCTGAAATGTTTGAAATTAAAAATGCACTTGCTCAGACAATTGACAGCTATTCTCACGGTATGAAACAGAAACTTGCAATTGTTTCCGCACTCATACATAACCCAAAGCTTATCATTATGGATGAACCGTTTGTAGGTCTTGACCCAAAATCATCCCACCTTCTCAAAACTTTGATGAGAGAGATGTGCGATAACGGCGGTGCAATTTTCTTCTCAACCCATGTGCTTGAAGTTGCCGAAAAGCTTTGCGACAAGGTTGCTATCATCAAAAGCGGCAAACTTATCAAGTCGGGTACAATGGATGAGGTCAAGGGCGATGATTCGCTTGAAGATGTATTCCTTGAACTGGAGGAGAATGATGCTTAAAACCTTAATTAAACTCCAATTTCAAAAGGCACTTGCACGGTACACCGCAAATTCGTCAAACAAGAAAAAGAACGGCAAAAAAAGTTCGTTTAACTCACCGGCTGTTTATCTTGCTCTTCTCGCTTTTGTCGGTGTTGTATTTGCATTTATGTTCTACAATATGTTCAGCATGATGGCACCTATGCTTGCAACATCGGGATTCAGTTGGTTGTATTTTCTCTATGTTATGGGTGCGTCGTTTGTAATCAGCACTATAGGCTGTATTTTCCTTTCGCTCTCACAGCTTTATGAGGCAAAGGATAATGAGCTTTTGCTTTCAATGCCTATTCCGCCTCGCAGTATTCTCTTTTGCAGAATGTTGCCACTGTATGCACAAAATCTTCTCTTTTGTGCACTTGTACAGGTCCCTGCTTTTGCGGCCTATGTAACAAATGCGTCTGTTTCGGTTTCGCTTGTAGTAAGTCAGATTGTGATTCTGCTTTTAGTTCCGCTTTTAAGCCTGAGCGTTTCGTGCATTCTCGGCTGGCTGATTGCATTTGTAACATCAAGGACAAGACATAAAAATGTTGTGACAATCGTATTTTCACTTGTTTTCTTTGCACTGTATTTTTACCTTTATTATCAGGCAGAGGACCTTGTAAAAACACTCGTTGCAAATTCAATTGGCATCGGTGCAAATATAATGGACAGTGCATATCCGCTTTATCTCACAGGACTTGGCGCATCGGGCGACTTGTTGCCGCTTTTTGGTGTTGCTGTAGTAATTATTGCATTCTTTGCAATTGTTTATGCGGTGCTTTCTCACAGCTTCATAAAGCTTGCAACAGCGAAAAAGGGTGCGAAGAAAGCCGTGTATAAGGAGAAAACCCTGAAAGTAAGTTCTGCATCAAAGGCGCTTTTACGCAAAGAAAGAATGATGTTCACAGGCAACGCAACCTATATGCTTAACAGCGGACTCAGTGCGTTAATTATGGTAGGCGGAACAATTTATGCGGTGTTCCAGCTTAATACGCTGAAGCAATTTCCAAGTACATTGATTGAAATGATTTCAGTATATCTTCCACTTGTGATTGCCTTTGTGATTTCATTGGGACCGATTTCTGCGGCATCAATTTCAATGGAAGCTAAAAACCTTTGGCTTATGCAGTCGCTTCCTGTATCACCGTTGCAGGTGCTTACGCAAAAGCTGAAACTTCACTTTATTGTAAACGGTGTTGTTTCACTTGTACCCTCGGTTGTTCTCTCAATAATGCTCGGAATGAAACCGGTTAATATTATTATCACAATTCTTATTCCGATAATTTTCTCGTTGTTCTCGGGTCTTCTCGGACTTATGTTTGACCTGAAAAAGCCAAAGCTTGACTGGAATACAACCGCTGAGGCAGTAAAACAGAGTGCAAGCGTTATGCTTTCGTTATTGCTTTCAGTTCTTGCCGTATGTGTACCTGCTATTGCGTATCCGGTTCTTCTCAGCTTTGAAATTGAAATTTCGACTGAAATTTTCCTCGCCTGCACAGCATTTTATTTTATCCTCATCAGCCTTCCGGTTTGGCTTTGGATTAAGAATAAAGGCACAAAGGTTTTTGCAAATCTTTAAAACAGAATATCAAAATTAAGAATAAACCTCCGAAAATTTGCAGATAATATTTGCAGAATGTTTCGGAGGTAATTTTTATGAGTAATAATATGGACTTGGGTTATGAGATGTTTTGCTATCAGTGTGAGCAGACTGCGAACGGAAAGGGTTGCACACGGCTCGGTGTTTGCGGAAAAACTCCCGAAATTGCAAATCTTCAGGATTTACTTATCTTTCAGCTGAAGGGCATAAGCTGTTACGGCAAGGTGCTTATTGAAAAAGGTCAGCACATTGACAAGGACATTGTTAGCTTTGTGGAAAACTGCCTTTTTACAACGCTGACGAATGTAAACTTTGATGCCGATGTGCATGTGTCGCTTTTGCGTGAATCTCAGCAAATCAAGGAAAAACTTCGTGAAGTTGTGGGCGAAATCAAAAATCATACTCTGCACGCAACCTACAATCTTCCCGAAACAAAGTCGGAAATGCTCAAAGACGCACCGCTTGCGGGAATTATGTACGAAAAGTCGCTTGACCCCGACATCCGCTCTTTAAGACAGACAATTGTTTACGGACTCAAAGGCATAAGCGCCTACGGTCATCAGGCTCGTGAACTCGGCTATTTCAGCGATCAGGTTGACGATTTTTACATCACTGCACTTGAGGCGACAACGGATGATTCGCTCACGGTTGAGGAGCTTATCAGAATGACGATGAGAACGGGTGAAAATGCTCTTGAAGTTATGAAAAAACTTGATGAAGCAAACACTGAAACCTACGGCAATCCGTCACCGCACAAGGTTGATGTTCACATCAAAAAAGGTCCGTTTATTATTGTGTCGGGTCACGATTTGAAAGACCTTGAAATGCTCCTTGAACAGTCAAAGGGCAAGGGCATAAATGTTTATACTCACGGCGAAATGCTACCGTGTCACGGCTATGACGGTTTAAAAAAATATCCGCATCTTATCGGCAATTTCGGCGGTGCATGGCAAGATCAGCAAAAGCAGTTTGACAATATTCCCGGTTGTATTCTTATGACGACAAACTGCCTTATGCGGCCGAGAGATTCGTACAAAGACAGAATTTACAGTACAAATGTTGTCGGCTGGGAGGGTGTTAAGCACATCGGCAAAAAGGAAAACGGCGACAAAGATTTCAGCGAAATTATTCAGCAGGCAATTGAACTCGGAGGTTTTAAAGAAGATGTTGAACCGCACGAAATTCTTGTGGGATTCGGTCATCACGCTACGCTTTCATATGCCGATAAAATTGTCGAGGCCGTCAAAAGCGGAAAAGTCAGACACTTTTTCCTTATTGGCGGTTGTGACGGTGCACGACCGGGCAGAAATTACTACACTGAATTTGCCGAAAATGTTCCGAAAGACTGCATAATTATGACGCTCGCTTGCGGAAAATACCGCTTTAACAAGCTCGAATTCGGTGACATCGACGGCTTGCCGAGATTACTCGACATCGGTCAGTGCAACGATGTTTACTCCGCAATCTGCATTGCCGTAGCACTTGCCGATGCGTTTGATACAGATGTAAACGGCTTGCCGTTGTCGCTGATTGTTTCGTGGTATGAGCAAAAGGCGGTTGCCGATTTGCTGGCACTTTTAAGCCTCGGAATAAAGAATATCTACCTCGGCCCGACACTCCCTGCATTTTTAAGCCCGAATGTGTTGCAGTATTTGTCAGAAACATTCGGCTTGCGCCCAATCAGCAACGCAGAAGATGACCTGAAAACCTGCCTTAAACAGAATGTTTGATGATATACTGTAGCGGCGAACCTTGTTCGCCACTACAAATTGTTTTCAACAATTGACCGTAAAAAATGGCTAACGGTTTGTCATACAACAAAAAACGGAGCAGACTGCATTTCGTCTGCTCCGTTTTTGAAAGAGATATTTATGAAAATACTACTGAGTTACTTTTTCTTCCGTTTTTTTATTATCCATTTCCGATTCAAGTTCTTCTTCAATTTGTTTTATTTCATCGTCACGCCGTTTGCCCTTTGTAAAGTAGGAGAACGGGGCAGAAATCAGGATTGCTCCGTAGTATGTAATGAATCTCCACATAAGGATTGCCGGCTTGATTTTGCTTATTGCACCGATTTTGAAGAACGAACCGAAGTACATTGTGAATGCAAGCTCCGCACCGCCCGATGCACCGGGGAGCGGGATAAGGTTTGCCGTGAACAGTACGAATGACTGAATACAGATTGAATCGTAAAATGACATTGTCGGCTGACCTGCCGCTCTTGCAATCGGAGCCATACCAAATGAGACATAGATGAGGTAGGGGATCGAAAGAATTAAAATTACCTGAATGAATACAAGTGCATAAATTACAACAAGCCGTTTTACGCTTGAAAAAAGCTGTTTGTTTGTGTCGTGAAACATATCAACTTCTTTGTGAAGTCTTTCAACCTTTTTTTCGGGATTTTTAATGAACTTGAACTTTTTCATAATCTTATAAATAAGATTGATGAGCTTGTTTGTAACCTTACGGCTGAACGAAACAAGCAGGAACAAAGCCGTCATTGCAAGTTGAACGGTAAATCCGAAAATAATGAAAAGCGTTGACCAGATGTTTGTAAAAGCATCGCTGAAATAGTTGAACCTTGTGATAACAGCAATAACGCTGACAGCGGTCATTACTATCTGATACACAATGAACTTTTGCGTCATACAAGCCGAACCGAAACCTACGCTTATGTTCTTTTTTGACATAAGGTAAAGCTGCATAGGCTGTCCGCCTGTGCTTGACGGTGTAATCGCACTGAAGAATACTCCGACAAATGCGACCTTCAAAGCCTCAATAAAGCTGAAATTCTCATACTTTGACCGCACATATATCAGCGTGACAACAGCATCAACAAGGATGTTCAAATCATAAATCAGCAAAGCCGCAAGGATAATCAGCATATTGCAGCCGTCAGGCTTTTTGAGCAAGTCGATCAGACCGTCCTCCGAAACAAAGAAGTAGATGATCAGATAAATCGAGATTGCCACAACAGCGAGATTAAATATCAGCTTTCCGCTGATTCTGAATTTTTTCTTTTCCAAATAAATCTTCTCCTGTGTGTTAAAAGTTGTTATTCAATTGTAGTGGGCATCAAATGTCACAACTGTGGCATTTGCGCAGAATTATATATCCTAATCATACTTTTTTTTAATAAGAAAATCAACAACAAATTTGTAATAAATTGCCGCCTGAGAAAATAAATTTATAAATCCACGCTTTTTTATTTTATCGAATGTACTTATTTTAGCATTTGTTCATTACACATAAAGAATTTAAAACTTGCACCCAAACTTTAGCTGTGATAAAATAATACGGTAATATGTGCGGAGGTGTTCTCATGGATACTATGAGTGTGAACGGAAAAGATTTTACCGTCATTAAGCTTCTCGGAAAAGGCAAGGGCGGTTATTCCTACCTTGTTTCAGACGGAGAACACAATTATGTTTTAAAGCAGATTCACCACGAGCCGTGTTCATACTATACCTTCGGTAACAAAATTCAAAGTGAGCTTGACGATTACGAACGGCTGAAAAATGCCGGGCTCAGACTGCCGAAGCTTATTGACTGCGATGTGGAAAACGAGAGGATTCTTAAAGATTACATTGACGGCAAAACCGCATATGAGCTTGTTTTGCAGAATGAGATGAAACCCGAATACATTGAGCAGGTTCGTGAAATGTGCAGATTGTTGAATCCAAAAGGAATTAACATAGATTATTTCCCGACAAATTTCATTTTAAACAACGGACTTTTGTGGTACATCGACTACGAATGTAACGATTATATGGAGGAGTGGAATTTTGAAAACTGGGGAATAAAGTATTGGAGCAAAACGAAGGAATTTTGTGAATACCACGAAAACAATAAATAACGGAGTGAACTTATGGAATTTTTCAGTACAAATCTTTTTAACTGGTACGGACTTGCTTTTGCAATTGCTTTGCTTGTACCCGACATCGTCTATATAAAAAGCAACAGAATAGACAGAACAATTTTTGATAACAGGGCTATGCTTTACATAGAAAGAATCGGAAAGTATTGCAGTATTTTCCTTATGGGAATCAACATCGGCGTGCTTGAGGGTGGCTTTACAAAGCCGATTATGGAAACCTTTTGGATAATCTCAACCTGTGTTCTGACGGTCGTTGCACTTATTTTGTGGTTTTTATGCTTTAACAGATTTTCAAAATTATGGGCATATCTTCTTACAGCCGTAACCGCAGTAATTTTTATGATGAGCGGACTTTTGCAGGTTAAAACGCTTTTGCTCACGGCAGGCGTGGTGTACCTTATCGGACAGCTTTATGTTACAAACAAGTATGTAAAATCAAAAATGCAATAATTGTGTAAAATATTGTAAAAAGATATTGCAATATTGTTTGTTTGGTACTATAATGACCTTTGGCTGACAAATATTTGTTTTTTGACTGGAGGTGAAAAGATGAATGTTATTATGCTTTTAAAGCATAAAGATTCTTTAAAATATATTTATGAGGACAATACCCTAAGACAGGGACTTGAAAAAATGCGTGCTCACAGCTACACCGCTATCCCTGTTATAACCCGTGACGGAAAATATGTAGGCACGGTGAGCGAGGGTGACTTTTTGTGGCATATAATTGACAAAAAGACTTCGGGCGATATTGAAGAACAGGAAGAATTTCGTATCCGTGACATACTCCGTCCCGACTTTAATCCGGCAGTTAAAATTTCGGTAGGTATGGACGAGCTTCTTGCACGGGCAATGAATCAGAACTTTATCCCCGTAACCGATGACCTCGGTACTTTTATCGGTATCGTAACCCGTCAGGATATCATCAGATATTTTGTCAATAAATAAGATACATAAAACAAGGCGGATGCTGAAAATTGCATCCGCCGTTTTAGTTATGGCAGAAACTGAATTTTAAATATACAGAAATCTACATATCAACTTCAGATTAATATATTACAATCAAAGTACGGTGAGGAAAATGTACAACATTCTTTTGGTTGAGGACGATAAAAATATTCGTGAAATGCTTGTCGAATATTTTTCAAAAAGAGATAAAGAAAAATTTAATATCACCCTTGCGGAAAACGGCTTAAAGGGACTTGATAAGGCATACGAGAACAGCTATGACCTTTTGCTCCTTGATGTAATGCTCCCCGAAATGGACGGTTTTACGCTTTGCAAAGAAATCCGCAGATACAGCGATGTGCCGATTATGTTCATCACGGCAAGAACAAGCGAGGCTGATATGCTAAACGGCTACGCTCTCGGCTGTGACGATTACATTGTGAAGCCGATTGCTCTGCCCGTATTTTATGAAAAGGTGAAAGCCCTCATCAAGCGTTCAAAAGGACTTGTGCGGCACAATTTGCTTACGGTGGGGAATGTTTCGCTCAATCCGAACAACGGTGTTGTTGTGTCCGACGGTGAAGAAGTAACCCTTACCGCAAAGGAATATGCTATTCTTAAAATTCTGTTAGAGAATAAAAACAGCGTTGTGTCCCGTGAAAAAATCATCACAGCCGTTTGGCACTATGACACGATGATTGATGAAAGAGTGCTTGACACGCATATCAAAAATATCCGAAAAGCATTGGGCGAAAATGCGTCTGTTTTGAAAACGGTAATACGGCGAGGGTATAAGGCGGAGGATAAAAAATGAAATCAAGATATATCAAACGTCGAAAAAAGTTTCATTACATTATAATTTCCGTAACAATAATTGTGTGTCTGCTGGGAACGGTTCTTACCTCTCTTGCAATACTGAACAGCTCCAAAGACTTGCTCGTTGCCAATGCCGAAAATGAGCTTAAAATGAAGATGATTGATGTAGAGCATAACCTTGGCATAAATTTAACAGATTCTCAAGATGATAAGGTGAATGGAGCTTATCCATACAATGACAAAGTAGGATTGCTGAACGAAAATGTTGATAAAAGCAATACATACTATCAGATTACTGATAAGAAAAATTTGACGATAACTACGGATAATGTTCTTACGGTGTATTATATATCGCAAAACAGAAATTATATAAGTTTTGATGTGATTAAAAATTTGCTCAGTGATAATGAGAATAAAGAAATTTGCGGATATCTCAACACTCCGACTGATAATGACGGAAATTACTATGTTTTGATCTGCAAAAAGTTTTATGAAAGCGAAAAATACGGCTATGTCCCTTGTCAGCTTGAGGTTGTAAAGACCAACAAAGTGAATGATTGGTATGTTCAGGATGAAGTTGTTAAAACATATAGCTTTGACCTTAGCAAATATGATTATTTGACCATAGAAGAATTAGAGGCTACTCCGTTTGAAAATGACGAAATGCACCGTAATATAATTGATAAAGATTTTTTTCTTGGAAAGGACAAACCTAAATATTCTCAAAAGAATGTAGAACAAATTCTTAAAGATAACGCCTTATCTTATATTGATATTTACGAATCACCTGCTGTTGTAAATGACGGGATTTTTAAATGTTATTTGTTGAGCAGTGATTACTATTACAACAAAGAAAATCGCTTGATAAGTGATCTCGATGATAGTGACTATGTATATAAAGTTGTACAGGGGTCTTATTTGATTGTTTCTTTAAAAGAAATAGATTTACTCAATGATTGCCTATGGAAGTTTATAACGGTATTTGCTGTTGCGTTTACGATAATGGCGGTGGTGATTACGGTTGAAATTTTCTCGTGGAAAGATTTTAAAAGGCGAACCGCACAGGAGGAAACCCGTCTTGAAATGACAAATGCAATTGCGCACAATCTCAAAACCCCCTTGTTTGTCATAGGCGGTTTTGCGGAAAATCTTAAAAATGAGGAAGACACCGAAAAGAGACTTCACAACATAGAAATCATTCAGCAACAGACTGAGGAAATGGACATTCTTATTCACAGAATGCTCGATTTGTCACGATTCGATTCGCCCGCATTAAAGCTGAATTGCGAAGTTTTTGACTTTAAACCGTTTATTGAGAAAATTCTTGAAAATTATTATGTTCACACAGAACACGAAATTATTTTCATTTACAACTCAAAGGCAAAAATAAAGGCTGACCCTGCCATGCTTAAAACGGTGCTTGAAAATCTTATTGACAATGCCGAAAAATATTCCGATTACGGTTCGGATATCACAATTAATGTTTCGGATGATGTGTTGTCAATCAGCAATCAATGCTCGTCATTTGACAGGGAAAATCTCTCAAAATTGTGGCAGCCTTATTTCAGAGCCGCAAAGGGAGATAATAAGAGCGGCAGCGGAATAGGACTTTCAATAGTAAAATCCGCCCTTGAAATGCATGGATTCAAATATAAAGCCGAATTTGAAAACGGGATTATAACATTTAAGTTCAGATTTACTTCACTCGATTGAGTTTTTCTGCCTAAAAAATCGGAACAGCCGTAAACCCAATCACGGCTGTTCCGATTTTTATTATTTTTTTATGTATAAAATTCTATTTTTGTTTATAATACATCAGGCAATGGCAGTATCCCTCAAATTCGGGATCGGCAATTTTTGCCCTGAAATCCTCACACATACACAGTGTTGCAGGGCTTCTGATTAACATATACGGACAATAACCGCCCGTGCGTATAAGCTGTTTGCGAACTTCTTTTACAATTTCTTTGTCTGGATTAAGCAGAATTTTCAATTTAATCACCATATTTGCTGGGTAGGTTTTATGCCGATTTTCGGGTATTCGGTAATCTTTTGATTCCACCTACAATTATATCAGCAATGACAGAATTTTACAATAGAAAATTTGCAATAAGTACAAATTTATTTTGAACAATTATAATTAAATCTCAAATGCAATAATATACTATATAAAAAATTCATAAAAAACAGCAAGTGAAGAATTTTTGCGACAATTGTTTGTTGAAACAGTTGATTTTTGTAAAACAGTGTAGTACAATGACGTTGTAATTGTATATGCTTTTATCATACAATGATTTTTAGTTTTCAGGAGGAAAAATTTATGAAAAGAGTATTATCTCTTGCAATCGTTTTGATGCTTGCATTTTCATGCGTGTTCACAGCGTTTGCACAGACAGACGACACAGCGACACCCGATGAGGCAAAAAAGGTAACAGAGCTTAAAATTACAAAGCTCCCCGACAAGCTTACATACACATCAGAGGATGTGATTGAACCTGATATTGATTTATCAAAAATCGCAGACGAAGATGCAATAGAAGAAAGCCTAATCAAGTATTTCAGTCAGTTCAATCTTGAACTCAAACTTGACCTTACAGGTATGGAAATTGAAGCTGTTTACAGTGACGGTACAACCGAAAAGGTTGATGCTAAGGACTGCAAAGCTGAGCTTGCTGATCCGTTTAATTACGGCGAAGTAATTAAGGCATTGATTGAATCTGAGAAAAATATGCCTGATTTTACAGAAGATATGACCGAGGATGAGTTTAAAAAAATTGTTACTGAATTAAACTCAAAGCTTTACGGTATGATTTACAGAGAGTATACTGTAAATGTATCATATCAGGATGCACAGACAAGCTATAAAATCAACTTTAAAAACATATGGCCGGATGTACCTGAACTTGATGACCGTTACGAAGTGGTTTCCGTAAAAGCACCCGAAAAGGTGAACTACACAAAGGCTGATACTGATTTCTTCTATGAGGCTGATATGCCGTATGACGGAAGTCCCGAAAGCAAGGAATACTACGATGAAACATATTTCTATCCCGAATTTAAAGGTCTTGAAGTTACTGTAAAGGATAAAATTACAGGCAAAACTTACACAAAGACTTTTGACGGCACAGAGGAAGATATGGTATATATAAGTCCTGTTTATGTTCGCCCTGATGACACAATGACAAATCTTGAAGTTGATGTTATGGGTGATGTAAACGAATGGCTCAATCTTCCTGAAGATGAAGAGTATTCAACAGAGGTTACAGGTACATTCAAGGTTAACTACTATGCAAACGGAGTTCCCTCAAAAGATATTTCTTCAACAAAAGATACTGCAACAAAGGATACAGTAACAAAATCTGCAACAGGTGGCAACGGTGCAGTTCAGACAGGCAACCCGATGACTGCTGTTTCGGTTGCACTTGTAATGCTCGTTGCAAGCGGTGCAATGTTCGTTTGCTACAGAAGAAAGATTGAAAAGTAAATCAAATAATTGATACTCATTTTTCTTAATATTCAGACAACTGCCCCCGAATCTTTCAAAGGTTCGGGGGCAGTTATGTTCTGTGAAAAACGAAACGGCAACGGAAAAATTTATCCCGTTGCCGTTTAATACTTTTAATGATTTCTATACTTAATCTTCACCGATAAGCTTTACGGTTGTTGCGGTGTGGTGAACCGCATCAAGATACTTTCCGAAAACATCGGCTGTTTTGATTTTTAAACTTGAGGTGTTTACACACGGATGACAGCCGACATATTCGCCCTTGAGAACATCCTCGTCAACAAGAAGTCTTACTCGGTTGTCCTTGTCATTCATCAGCCCCATAACGCTCACCGCACCCGGCTTGATGTCGAGAAATTCGAGCATAAAATCGGGAGTCGCAAACGAAAGTCTTGCACTTCCGATTTGCTTTGACAGCTCCTTTGTTTTAAAAGGTTTGTCACCAGGCATCATAAGAAGATAGAAGTCGGTTTTCTGCCTGTTGCACAGAAAAAGATTCTTGCAAATCAGCACATCAAGCACAGCGTCAATTTCGTTGCAAGCCTCCATTGTGTCAGCGTGTCCGTGGTCGGTTCGCTGATATTCAATTCCAAGGCTGTCAAGAAGGTCATATACTCTGATTTCACGGTCTTCTCTGCCTGCTAAGTCGGTTGGTCGTCCGTTGTAAAGTTCCATTTAAAATCCTGCTTTCCTGTAGTGTAATGCCTGTATCAATATTCGCTGTCGTCAATATAAGAATCATCTGTATAGTCATACAAATCGGATGAGGAGGTGTAATCATCGTAGTAATATTCGCCTGTGTATTCCTTATAAGATGTTGAATCACCCGGCAGATAATCCTTGTCTATATACAGCTTGCTGTTCAGAATACCAAGCTCCTGCAACGCTTTTATAGTGTTTTTAAAGCTTTTGGGAACAGTATAAACAACCTGTGTTCTTGCGGCAGTATTGCCGTTGTAAGAATCCATATTTCTTATTTCATCGTAATACGAATTAACATCACCTGTTGCAATCGCAATCACACATACAGCATCGGGTTCGGATTCTATAAAGCTTTCGTATTCACCGTAATTGACATAGGCAACATCAAGCGCATGATCTGCATACTTGGTCATTTGATCTATTTTCGCAAAGTCCTCGTCACTGCAATTATCAAGGTCTTTGAGAAAAGCCTCTTTAATTTTTTCGGCTGTATTTTTGTAATTTTTAGAATAATTTACTGTTCCGTCATCATCAGTATAAATAATTTTGCTTGACACAAAATCAGGATGCTTATCGTCAGTTGCTTTGCCGTCAAAGCCTGCAACGATAAATGTGTTAATATCCTTGTAATCAGCTTTTACAAGCGGACTGTATGCCTTGATATAGCCCTTTGAATAAATGATGTCGGATGTGTCAAGCTCGTTATAAGTGCTTGAAAGATAGCTCTCAGTTTCTTCAAAAGCCGATGCAGAGCTGTATGTTCTTGTAACGATGTTACCGTTGTTGAGAGTGTAGGCAAATGCGTAATCGGGATTTTTTGAAATCTCGCTGAATACAGGAACATTGTCCTTGAACATTGAAACCCAAGTGTTTTTGAACTTGTTCTTTACCGAATAATTGCGGTTGTCAACAAGCTTGAAATGTGCCTCCGAAATACTTGCGATTGTGTCTTTGTCTGTAATATCGTCAGCCATATCTTTAAGATTTTTGCCGACAGCACTGCCTTTTGCCTGATAGTTTGAATTTGCGTCATAGAATCCGGCACTCTTGATATCCTGAGTTTTCGGTACATAACTGTTGTAGCCAAATGCGTCAAAACAGCAGAGAGCAACACCGACACAGCTTACAATAATCAACGCACCGAGCGGAATCGAGGTTTTGATAAGCTTTGAAAAGCCTCTGTACAAAATAAGATGAACGATTATGTAAACAGGAACGCTTGCAAGAATAAATCCGAAAACAAAACCCGCATATCCGCCGAGAACATTTACCGAGCCGAAAAGCACACCGAGAAACATACCTGCAAGGAACGAAACAAGCACCTTGATTATGTAGCACGGAAGGTGGAATGCAAATGCCGACTGTGCTCTTTCCGCTTTTCTCTTTTTTGCAAGAAAAGCACCGAGAACAATGCAAACAACCGAGAAAATCAGCCAGTAAATAATGTTGATTCCGTCATATGCGGCAAGCGGATTGAGTGCGTTCATGATAATGCTGTCTTTGAAAATGCCGACATAAAAGCCGTCAAAACAACCCACAACAATGCCTTTGATGAAGATTGCGGAAAGCGGATAAGCTACGCAAACCGCAATGAACATAAGCACGGAGTTGAGCATTGTTCCGCAACAAATTGCAATAAGACCGAAAAACGAGATTGATGCAAGTGTTCCGAGACATATTTTGAGGAACATCGAACTAAGCTCGCTTATTACGGAGTTTCCCGTGCAGACCGTGATAATTGAAATCACTCCGAGGAAGAATAATGTCGGGATAATTGACATGAGGTATGCCGACGCTGTTTTTGTGACAAACAGCGTTGACCTGCCAATCGGCAGAGAACCGTACAAATCAGCCTTGCGTTTATTGTGCAGATACGAATAAATTCGCACCGTGTAGATGATTGTAAATATTATTGAAATAAGATAAATGAGGTTTGCCGATGAATACTGGAAAATCTCGATTATGCCTGTGCCTGAGTTTGTAACTCCCAGAAAGTTAAGGCTTAACAATGCACCTGTAAAGGTCATATCATCGCCAAGCACAACGCATATTGTGTAGCAGATTACAACCGTTACAGCCGAGATAAGTCCGAATACCACAAGCAACGGAGTAGAGGCTCTCAGGTCACTGCGGAAGAATGAAAATGCCTGTTTCATTCTGCTTTTAAATGATGTTTTCTGCGTCATAACCTGCTGCCCCCATTTCACTTATAAAAATTTCCTCCAATGTCATCGGAACGGCTGAAATGTAAAGAGGTTTATGCTCCTCAAGCTTTGGCATAAACTCATCTTCCGTTCCTCTGATTGTAAGGTTGAATATATTTCCGTTTCTCCACAAATTGATAATATTGATTTTTTCAAAGAACGAATTGTCGGGAACTTCCGTGAACGCAACCTGAACCTTGCGGAGTCCAAGCTTGATTTCGTCAATTTCACGCTCAAGAAGTAACTTGCCCTTGTGGATAAGGCAGATTCTGTCGCACAATTCTTCAAGCTCACGCAGATTGTGTGACGCAATGACAACGGTCATATCGTTTGCGGAAACATTGTCAATGAGAATTTTCTTTACAAGACGGCGGACAACCGGATCAAGTCCGTCAAAAATTTCATCAAGCAAAAGATATCTCGGACAGGTTGAAATCGCCAATATCAAAGCCGCCTGTCTTTGCATACCTTTTGACATATCAATTATTTTTGCATCAGGGTCAATAGGAAACACGGAGCAAAATTGTCTGAAAGCGTTCTCGTTCCAATTCGGATAAAGACTGCGGTAAAGATATGCCGTGTTTTCGAGTGTTGCACTGTTTGAAAAATACGGAAAATCGGGAATAAAAAAACATTCGCCCTTAACAGACGGATTGTTATAAATGTTCTGACCGTTAATTTTAACTTCACCGCTGTCAGCATCAAACACACCTGACAAAATTCTCAGAAGTGTTGATTTTCCTCCGCCGTTGCTTCCGACAATGCCGAGTACGGAGCCTCGGTTTATGTCGAGCGTAAAATCATCAACGGCAGTTACCTTACCGAACCTTTTTGTTATGTGATTAACCTCAATCATTCTTACCGCCTCCTTCGTATATGGCGTCAATAATGTCAATAAGCTGTTGGCGGGGAACGCTGTACAGTTCTGCATTTTTGGTGGCTTCTCTGAATGCTTTCAGAGCCATATCTCTGTATGCCGTGTCTTTTGTCAGCTTGTCGGTCATAAATGTTCCTCTGCCGACAGTTGAGTAAATGTAGCCGTCAATTTCAAGCGTGCGGTATGCCTTTGCAACGGTATTCGGGTTTACTCCGATTTCTTTTGCAACCGTTCGTACAGGCGGCAGTCTGTCACCCGATTTGAACACACCTGCCGATGCAAGTCTGATTACATTGTTGCAAATCTGCTCGTAAATCGGCACACGGCTTGTGAAATCAATTGTAAACATAGCCGTCCTCCTTTTAATGATTTATATGCGAATTTGTATAACATGGCTAATTCTACACTTAAATTGTACCATTTGATTGTACCATTGTCAATGTACAATTTTAAAGTTTAGAAAACTTTTTTAAAATTACTCAAAGTATAAAAGCCGTAAAACCGTCAATAACTATTGTAAAGACAAAACCGATTAAAATTCAGATTCGGGGGTAATTCTTTGCAATACGGAAAAGTTGAAATCTGCGGAGTAAACACATCACAGCTTAAACTGCTCAAAGAAAGCGAAAAACGGGAACTGCTTAATATAATCAAAAACGGTTCTCCTGCCGAAAAGAAAAAGGCAAGAGACAAGATGATTAACGGAAATTTGCGGCTTGTGCTGTCCGTAATTCAAAGATTTACAAACAGGGGTGAAAATCCAGACGATTTGTTTCAGGTGGGTGTAATCGGGCTTATCAAGGCGATTGACAATTTTAATCCGACGCTTGATGTAAGATTCAGCACCTACGGAGTGCCTATGATAATCGGTGAAATCAGACGGTTTCTGCGTGACAACAACTCAGTCAGGGTTTCACGCTCAATGAGGGACACGGCTTACCGTGCAATGCAGATAAAAGAACAGCTCACAAATAAAAATAACCGTGAGCCGACTGTTGAAGAAATTGCAAAAATTATGGAGATGCCGAAGGAACAGGTGGTGCTTGCGCTTGAGGCAATTGTCGAGCCGGTGTCGCTTTATGAACCCGTGTTTTCGGACGGAAACGATACTATATATGTAATGGATCAGATAGGCGATAAGAATGACGATTCAACATGGCTTGAAGAAATTGCCGTAAAAGAGGCAATTACAAATCTTTCGGACAGGGAAAAGCGGATTCTTTCAATGAGGTTTTTCCGTGGCAAAACTCAGATGGAGGTTGCGGCTGAAATAGGAATTTCACAGGCACAGGTCAGCCGTATTGAAAAAGGCGCTCTCGATACTATAAAGAAAAACATTTAACCGTAAGTGCAAAACAGCTGTTCAGTCGGACGGCTGTTTTGTGTTTGCATAAATTTATGTGTAAAAAATCACAGGCAAATTTCGTAAAAAAAGACGAAAAAGCAGTTTTTACTTTACTTTCGTACTTTTGTGTGTTAAAATTTTAGTGTATGAAAACATATTGTTTGCAAAATTTACGGAAACAAAATTAAGGAGGAAACGGTTTTGAATTCAAAGCTGAAAAATGATTCTACCGACTATTTATTCAAGGCAATTCTTTCTCTTGAAAACGAGGAAGATTGCTATCGCTTTTTTGAAGATTTATGCACAAGTGCAGAGCTTAAAGCCATGTCACAGCGTCTTGTTGTTGCAAAAATGCTTACCGAAAAAAAAGTATATACTGAAATTGTTAAGGAAACAGGTGCGTCAACCGCAACTATCAGCCGAGTGAAAAGAGCGTTGTTTGACAACGATACATACGGCTACACGCTTGTGCTTGACCGAATTAAAAACGGAGAAAAAGAGTAATGCCGAGCTATTTGTCATTTGCCCGATTTTATGACGGACTTATGCAGGACGCCTGCTATGAAAAACGCTGTGACTATATTTTGAAGCTTGCCGAAAGTTTCGGTCATGATATGGGCATAACGCTTGACCTTGCCTGCGGAACGGGAACTCTTACCCGACTTTTGAAAAAGCGGGGAGTGGATGTTTTCGGAATTGATTACAGTATGGAAATGCTCAGCGAGGCAATGCAAAGTGCCTCCGAAGAAGGGCTTGATATCCTGTTTTTAAGGCAGAAGATGCAGAGTATTGACTTGTATGGTACAATAAACACCTGTGTTTGTACTCTCGACAGCATAAATCATCTTACAAAAATTGAAGATGTTGCAAAGACATTTGACCGTGTGGGACTTTTTATGGACGATGACGGTCTGTTCATTTTTGATGTCAACACGGTGTACAAGCATAAAAATGTTCTTGCGGATAATACCTTTGTGTATGAAAACGACAGCGTTTTCTGCGTATGGCAAAACACTCCCGAAGACGATAACAAGGTAAAAATCGACCTTGATTTCTTTGAGGAAGAAAACGGTGTGTATTATCGTTCGTCCGAAAGCTTTTCGGAAAGAGCCTATACAGATGATGAAATCAGAAAAATGCTCACGGATGCAGGTTTTGAAGTAGAGGCTGTTTACGGCGACCTTACCCTTGAAAGCCCGAAAGCGGATGAACAGAGGGCAATTTATGTTGCAAGGATGAAAAAATCACGCAACAAAGAGTTTAATGAATCGAAAGGATAACCGATATGGATAAAATAATTCGTTGTATTACATCTGACGGTGCGATTATGGCGGCTTGCGTTGATGCCTCTGACATAGTTTTTACCGCAAAGAAGATTCACCATCTTTCACGCAGTGCCACAGCCGCACTCGGCAGACTTTTGTGTGCAACCTCAATTATGGGTGATATGCTCAAACAGAAAGATGCGTCAGTCAACCTTCGTGTAATGGGTGACGGTGAACTCGGTCCCGTTATTGCAGTCGGCGACAGCAGCGGCAATGTAAAGGGTTATGTCGGCAATGCAGACTGCCCGACGGAATATTATGAAAACGGCAAAATCAATGTTGCAAAAGCAGTCGGCAGAACAGGTATGCTAAATGTTATGCGTGACTACGGTTCAGGCGATCCGTACATAGGTCAGGTTGAGCTTGTCAGCGGTGAAATTGCCGAGGATATTGCAAACTACTACGCAACAAGCGAACAGATTCCCACAGTTTGTGCCTTGGGTGTGCTGATTGACAAAGAGGACGGCGAGGTTTTGCTTGCAGGCGGATTGCTTATTCAGCTTCTTCCGGGTGCAGACGATACTGTTATTGACAAGCTGGAAAAGAATATTGCAGAGCTTGAACCCGTTACAACTATGCTTGCAAATGGTATGAGTATTCTCGATATCTGCAAAACAGCCCTCAAAGGCTTTGAGGTTGAAGTGCTTGACGAAAACCCTGTTAAGTATGTTTGCGGTTGTTCAAAAGAAAAGCTTGAAAATTATTTTTGTACCCTCAGCGATGATGACATCCGTTCTATGGTCAATGAACAGGGTGTTGCCGTTGCAACCTGTCACTTCTGCAATAAGAAATATGTCTTTACAAAGGATGACCTTGAAAAGCTGATTGCAGAGAAAAACAGCAAAGAATAAAGATTTTTAAAGGCCTTGTCGCAAATGTTCGTGATGTCACTCATAAAAATGAAAAAAATTTCAAAAAAGTGTTGACATTTAGAACAAGTTGTAGTATTATAATATCTGTCGCTGAGAGATATTCGAAATTCAACAGAACTTCGATAGAGCGACAAAGGCATGTGGGAGCATAGCTCAGCTGGGAGAGCATCTGCCTTACAAGCAGAGGGTCACAGGTTCGAGCCCTGTTGTT
>NZ_JBBMFQ010000007.1:0-67137 GCF_040095935.1 Ruminococcoides intestinale
CAGACAGACAGACAGACAGACAGACAGACAGACAGACAGACAGACAGACAGACAGACAGACAGACAGACAGACAGACGAATTACATATGCAAGAATTGTCATCAGGAGAAAGAGGTAACGGAGTCATGGGAGTGCCAATCACATTCCTTGACAAGTACAATCCGGACCAGTTCATTATCATCGGACTTGACAGATATGTTGCAGACAATCCACGATTCGGACATAGATTTACAGTCAACGGAAAGGAAACTTACGCGAGAATACTCATTAAGAGAAGAATGTAGCGGTGTTATGGGTGTTCCAATTACATTTTTGAGTAAATATAATCCAAAACAATTTAAAATAGCAGGATTAGCAAATAGTGCGAGATATATTGGTGATTTTCCTTGCTATATGGTGATAGACGGTAAGAAAATTTATAATCGTATTTTAATTAAAAGGAGGAAAAAAGATGAAAATTCAACCTAAGTCGATTAAAGTAAAAGATATATTTGACGGTTATGCAGATAACGGTGATAACGGCGTTTTTGCATATGACGGTAGGCTTGCAATTCGACCGGCTTATCAAAGAGAATTTGTATATAGTTCAGAACAGGCTGAATCTGTTATTCATACGATACTGAAAGGATTTCCTCTCAATGTTATGTATTGGGTAAAAGTTGGTGATGATCAATATGAGGTTCTTGACGGACAGCAAAGAACTCTTTCAGTAATGCAGTATTTAGATCATAAATACTCTATTTCTTTTGACGGTGGAAAATATTATTGTGATTCATTACCCGATGATAAATATGATGATATAATGAATTATGAGTTCATGGTTTATGTATGCGAGGGTAGTGAATCAGAAAAATTAGATTGGTTTAAGGTTGTAAACATTGCAGGCGAAAAATTGACTGACCAGGAACTTCGTAATTCAGTATATACAGGTAAATGGCTTACTGATGCTAAGCGATATTTTTCTAAACGAAATTGTGCCGCAAAAGGGTTATCTGATAAATATATTAAAGCAGATCCAAACAGACAGGAACTTCTTGAAAAAGCTTTAATTGGTATTTGCGGTTTTCAAGGTATAGATAATATTACAGAGTATATGTCGATGCATAAGTCAGATGATGACGCAGATGAATTATGGCAGTATTTTCAGGATGTTATCAATTGGGTACAAAAAATATTTCCTAAGTATTACAAAGATATGAAGGGATTGGATTGGTGTTCCCTTTATAATAAATATCATAACAATACTCATAACTCTTCAGCTATGAAAACAGAGGTAGAAAAACTTCATCAAGATGATGAAGTGCAAAAACAAAAAGGAATTTATGAATATCTTCTTTGCAAAGACAAAGATCCATTTGCCGGCAGATTGCTTAATTTAAGAGCATTTGACAACAGAGATAAGATGGCGACTTATGATAAACAACATGGATTGTGCAATATTTGTGGTGAACATTTTGAGTATGATGAAATGGAAGGCGACCATATTAAGCCTTGGAGTAAAGGCGGTCGCACAATTCTCAATAACTGTCAGATGCTTTGTAAATCCTGCAATGCAAAGAAAACTGACAAGTATTGAGTAGTAACAACAACGGTGAACGTTTGCTCACCGTTTTTATGCTTTTATATTTTTATGCCTGTATTGCAATTTATGCAATTATTTGATATTATTATCAAATGAGAATAAATGTATGAACCATGAGTAGTTAAAGTACATATATTTTATGGAGGATAAGATGATTAAACAATTTTTAAAACATAAGTGCAATTCAAAAATAAAGCTTTTTATTGCTGTTATTTGTATGTTTGCTCTTGTGATGTCCGTGTCGGGTTGCGGCAACGGCAATTCGGGAAGTGACAATACAAATGCAACGCAAAGCACCGTTGCAACCTATAAGTTCAACAGGGGTGAATTTGACTGGAGTGGCAATGAATATACATCTGTTTTGCCAAATCAGAAAGAGTGGAATGTCAGCCAATATCTGGTTGATGACAGTCGAAAATGCTGTTCTGTTATTATTGATAATTCTGATTTGGAAAGCACAAAGCAGTATGTTAAATCATTGGAAAAAACAGGTGTTTCTACCGTAAAATCTCAAGTTACTGACGATAAGAAAAATCCAACTCTTAACTACCTTGGTGAATCAGACAGTTATGATATATCAATTTCATATACCGGCGGCATTACAACCATATCAATTACCAAAACTTAATAATTCCAAAAACGGTGGGCGTTGCTCACCGTTTTTTTGTGTTTGGATATTTTGATTGTTCAATTTTTACTTTCGGGTGTGTTGCATAATTGTAAAGTGCGAAGTATTGCAAAGTGTTAAATAAAATATTCAGAACATCGGGAACATCGAATATATTATCAACTCCAAATGTAAAGTTGCTAATATTCCTCAAGTTCAAAAATATTGAACCTACAATGCTTGAAATGCACATCATAACGGAACACAGCATGAAGTCAATTCTGTTCAGAAGTATGCAGTTGAGCGTCATAATTCCAAGTCCGGCAAAATAAACGGCAGGAATCAAACATCCTGCAGAGTCGGTCAAGTAACAAAGCCCCCAACAAATATTCAGCACAAAAAGCACTATCGTAATTATAATTTGTGTTGATTTTTGAAGTTGAAAGTTATTGTGAGTTGCCTTGAATTTTACTATGGTTGAAATTAATGCCATAAACAGCAAAATGACTATTTGACTGCTTAAGAACATTAAATTAATCAAATCAAAGCTTATTGTCACACCCGAAATTGAAGTTGCAATTGCAGACACAATTGTCGGCATAAAGCAGATTGCGTTTTGTTTCGGACTTTTGAGCATTGCACAATTTAAACCGCATACAACAATTGTCAGCAGTATAAACGGAATAAGTAAAGTCCAAGAAAATATATAAGCACAAGCCGACAGAATAGCAACAATAAAATTTGCCGTAAACAAAATGAAAAAAATTGTATTGCCATTTTTCATAATATCACTTCGTTAAAATCAGCAGGGGTCGAGAGCTACTGCGACCATATACATAATTATCGGTAAGTTGGCGGCAATAATATAGTATGGAGTACATATTGCCGCAAAAATTGCAGCCTGTTTGGCTCTTTCTTTTTTTGAACAGGAAATTTTCTTGAATACTATTGCTTTGACAACAAGAAATTCAATTATGCCTGCCACCAATATTAAAGATAAATAAGAAAATTTTGGGATTGAGATGTGGTAGTAATCAGTCGAGTCTGCAACATATGCAACAGCTATTGCGGTGAATGACGCAATAAAGTTTATAATTGTAAAAATAACAGCTATTATTCCGTAACATTTGTTGTTTATAAGTTTTTTATCTGCTTCATTAGCTTTTTTCTTGGCAAAATGTGTAGCAATGCAGATTGTGATACAAGTAAAAAATAAAGCCGCAAGAATGTTTACTAAAATAGCGGTAAGAGTTGCCGAGTTAAGCATAAATCATCTCTCCTTAAAAGAAAATCATCTTTATGAAAAGTGCATATGGAATAAACAGGTGCCACGGTGCATTTATAACGGCGGTTAAGAATGCAAAAGCCACACCGAAAAGGATACTGTAGAATGGTGTTGAAATCAGCGAAAAAACAATTGATTTTCCGACCTTTGTACCCGTATCGCATTCAAACTTTTTAAATATTGTAAAATAAGCAATAACAGCTTGAATCAAAAATATAAAAACAATACTTCCTATGCTGAATGAAAGATAGCAAGTTAAGTCAGGAAACGGAAGATTAAAAAGCAGTATTGCTGTCATATGCAAAACAAAAAATATCGGGTAAATTATTATTTGATTCTTTTTGCCGATGTTTACTTTGTTTTTGTAACCCGCACTTCTTTCCGTATGGCAAAATGCTGTTGTAACAGAAAGTGTGGCAAGAAGTATAGATAAAATAATTATAGTTGTTAAGATTTCGGGGTTTGAGTTTTTGTTCATAATATCACTTCGTTAAAATCAGCAGGGGTCGAGTGTGAAAGCAATTGGGTATAAAAATAACGGTGCATTGACAATAAAAATATAGTACGGTGCGCAAATGCAAATAAAGGATAAAGCTCGTTTATTCTTTTCTTTTTTATCAAACTAAAACTTTTTGAATACTACGGTTCTTGCAATGAAATATTCAACCAAAGCGGATAAAACTGTAAAAATCAAACAAACAGGTATGTATGTAAAATAATAAGTAGCATACATAGACATAAAAGAGGCAAATGAAGCAATACAGTTTATAACTGAAAAAATCAGAACTACTGTTATGTAATTTTTTTCTGTTATAAGTGTTATATTTTCCATACAGGCTTTTCTTTTGGCATAATTCATAGCAATGAAAACTGTAACAGATGTAAAAAGTACAGATGCAATTATGTTAATAAACAGGATAACAAAAGTATATTGCGGATCAAATGTTGTGTTGAACATAAATGTCGAGTTAAGCATAAACCAAACCTCCTTAACATTAAATCATAAAATCGTATTCCCAAAAATCATCGCTACAAACTGACCGTAGGGAATCAAAAATTCATACGGCGCATTTGCAAGTGCAGTGAAAAATGAAAGTTTCATTTTTTTATTTTTAGAAACTTCAAAATCCTTGTAAACAAACTTGTAATTGATAAGAAACAGCATTGGAATGCTTAGAATAACTAAAATAAAGAAAGGTATAACATACGCACCGTACTCATTATCAGTTGCATTGTACCTTGGACCTAAAAAAGACATCGCAAGTGCAATAAAAAATCCTAAAATCAATTCTACTAAATTTTCTACTATATTAATGTAACTCGATGCACTGCAAAGCGTTATACCTAAAACGATCAGAACAATTAATGCCAACAAAATATAGTTCGTTTTCAAAGTATGTAACGCAACTTTTTTGAATTCAAAATCGCCCTTATATGGCTTTTTTGAGAGGTATTTTGAAATACCATAGTTTATCGCAAAGGTTTTAAAGATACCTCCGCTGAGAATTACAACGGCAAGTAACATATATAAGATAAACTTCAACATAAAATCACGCTCCTTATCAAGCAATTGAACTAATTCATTAGTACAATTATATAATACAATATCTCTGTACAATTGTCAATCGGAAAACACAAAATTTTTGTTTAATTTCAAATGTTTTTATTACAAAAATTGTATTGAACCGCCCGAATAACATACTTGTTGTCAAATTTGCTTATATAATGTATAATAATAAAAGTAACGATACCGAGAAGGTGATTGCCGTGACGATTGAAAAAATTAAGAGAATTTATGCATCTACCGCAATTTACAAGTTTTCGCAGGGACTAAAGAACGCTGAAACCGATGACTTTGATTCAGCGTTTGACAATGTGCTTGATTTTTTCGGAAACAAAATCGAGGAAGACGCTCTTAAAATTGAATGTTCGGGCGATGAGGTTAATATGATGTTCCTCGATTTTGTAAGAATGTTATCGTCAACCCGTCACCTTGCAATGTGTGTGTTTGTAAACGGCAATGCCGATGTTGATACAGTCAAAAGACTTGAACGCTTTTCGGGTTGGTCGGAGTGCTTTAAGGTTGTTCGTGATATGAATAAACATGATGACAAAATCTGCATCTACATAGGTTTTATAAATTGGTTTGACGGTGAAATTTACGATGTTGATTACACGGTTAATGTAATTTTGTAAGGTCAAATTGCTTGAAAAGTCAGACTTTATCGGATAAAAATCGAAAGTCAGAAAAAGTCAAAAATATTTTAAAATATTAGGAAACGAGAGCATAAGCGAGAATTCGTGAGAATTTCAAAGCTTATGCTTTAATTTTTGACTTTAATTGACTTTGACTTTCTCTGACCTTGATATTATAATGTAGTCAAACAAATGAAAAGAGGCGACCAGAATGAGAATGAGCGATTTGGTGGCACAGTACATTATAGAGATGCTTGACCGTGAAAACGGCAGTGCGGAGATTCAGCGAAACGAACTCGCCGGCAACCTCGGATGTGTACCGAGCCAAATCAATTATGTTATAACCTCCCGATTCACTCCCGAAAAAGGCTACATTGTGGAGAGCCGTAGGGGCGGCGGCGGATTTATCCGAATAAGCCGTGTGAAGATGGATAGAGGTACGGCGCTTATGCATATAATAAATTCGATTGGAACAACACTTGACAAGGCAAGTGCAGAGGCAATGCTCAAAAATATGTTGCAAAGAGATATGATTGAGCTTACATCGGCAAGGCTGATAGCCTCGGCGTTGTCCGACAGAACGCTTACAAATGTTGAACAGAGTAAACGAGATGCCGTGCGAGCGGACTTGTTCAAGAATATGTTGCTCACATTAAGTTGATTTTGAACGGAGGCAGTTATTATGAAATGTCAAAAATGCGGTGCTAACAATGCTAATACTCATGTAAAGACCGTTATCAACGGTGAAATTAAGGAATATGATTTGTGCAGTGAATGTGCAAAGAAAATGGGATACACAAACATCTTTGGTAACTTTGAGGACGAATTTTCGGGACTTCTCGGAAGTTTCTTCGGCAACAGCCTTCCCGCAAGAACTCAGGCAACACGCTGTGACTTCTGCGGAAGCTCATATTCCGATATTGCAAAGTCGGGTCATGTAGGCTGTGCAAAATGTTACGAAATTTTCGGCGACCAGCTTCTTCCTTCAATCAGAAGAATCCACGGCAACACAACCCATTGCGGTAAGAACAGCCGTTTCGGTACAAAGAAAGCCGAAAAGAGTGCCGAGATGACAAAGAAAGATAAAATCAAGGCACTTAAAAAGGAACTCGACAAGGCAATTTCGGAACAGAATTTTGAACATGCCGCAGAGTTAAGAGACCAGATTAAGGAAATGGAGGCTTAATTATGAGTAACGAAGTAATTTCCACCAGAGTAAGACTTGCAAGAAACCTGAAAGATTACCCGTTTCCGTGCCGATTGTCCGAACAGGGCAGAAAAAAGGTTATTGAAAAGGTTACAAGTGCAATCAGGGACAGCAACAGCTCGATTGCCTCGGATTTCAATCTGATTAAGCTTGATGATTTGACAGAGGCACAGGGTGTGTCACTTGTTGAAAGACATCTTGTAAGTCCCGAATTCATCAGCGAAACAGAGGGCAGGGCATTGCTGTTGAGCAAGGATGAAAGTATGAGCATTATGATTAACGAGGAAGATCACATAAGACTTCAGGTTATCACAGACGGCTTGTCGCTTGAACAGGCATATGACACAGCCGATAAGCTTGACACCCTGCTTGATGAAAACCTTGAATTTGCTTTTGATGACAAGCTCGGTTATCTTACACAATGCCCTACAAACCTCGGCACAGGCATGAGAGCCTCTGTTATGCTCCATCTGCCGGCACTTGAAAAGAGCCGTACAATCGGCAGAATTGCAGGCAACCTTTCAAAGCTCGGACTTACAATCCGTGGTGCTTACGGTGAAGGCTCAGAACCCAGCGGTTCGCTTTATCAGCTTTCAAATCAGGTAACGCTCGGTATCTCCGAAAAAGCCGCAATTGAAAATCTTGAGAACATCACAAAACAGCTTGTTTCTCAGGAACGGCAGGCAAGAGAAAGACTTGCAAAGAGTATTGATATTCAGGACAGCGTAAGCAGAAGCTTAGGCTTGTTGAAATCGGCAATGGTTATGACTCATGACGAGGCTTTAAAGCTGTTGTCAAATGTTCGTTTCGGCATTTTGTCGGGACAGATAAAAGATGTTACCGCAGAGGTTGTTGACTCTCTTATGGAAAAAATTGAGCCTGCAACGCTTATGGTAAACTCAGGAAAAAATCTTTCCGCACAGGAAAGAGATATTGAAAGGGCAAAAATTTTAAGAGAGGCTCTTTCATAGAAAATAAGCAGTTAATACATTATCCACAAGGAAGGGTGATGATTTTATGTATCAGTTCAAAGGTTTTACAGAAAAAGCAAACAAGGCGCTTAATCTTGCGATTGAAAGCGCAGAGGAAATGCGTCACAACTATGTCGGTACAGAACATATTCTCTACGGACTCGTAAAAGAGGGCAGCGGTGTTGCCGCAACCGCTCTTAATGAGTGCGGAGTAACGGAAGATGCTCTCCGTGAAAAGCTTGAATCCATTAACGGTACAATGTCGCTCGTTGAGCTTACTCCCGATGATTTTACTCCCCGTACAAAGAGAGTTTTGAGAGCCGCAGTTATCATTTCTTCAAAAACAGGCTACACCTATGTAGGCACAGAGCATTTGCTCCTTGCAATCCTTTCGGAGAGCGACAGCTACGCAGTAGCTTTTCTTGAAGAACTCGGTGTATCTGTTGAAAGACTTGCACAGGCTGTGTCAAAAGGTATGCAGGGCGGTGCAGATGACGGTTTCGGCGGTTTTGAAAACGAATCCGCTCCGAACGGTTCACAGAAAGGCGGTTCGGCTCTTGATAAATTCGGCAGAGATCTTACTCAAGCCGCAAAGAACGGTGAAATTGATCCTGTAATCGGCAGAGAAAAGGAAATCCAGAGGGTTATCCAGATTCTTTCCCGCCGTACAAAGAACAATCCTGTTCTTATCGGTGAACCCGGTGTAGGTAAAACTGCGGTTGCAGAGGGACTTGCACTTGAAATTGCAAAGGGCAATGTGCCTGAAATTCTTAAAGACAAGCGAGTTGTCAGCCTTGACCTCACAGGTATGGTAGCAGGTGCGAAGTACAGAGGTGACTTTGAGGAGAGAATTAAGGCGGCTATTGACGAGGTTAAAAAGTCAAAGAACACTATCCTCTTCATTGATGAACTTCATACTATCGTTGGTGCAGGTGCCGCAGAGGGCAGTGCAGACGCCGCCAATATCCTTAAACCGTCACTTGCAAGAGGCGATTTTCAGGTTATCGGTGCAACAACTCTTAACGAGTACAGAAAATATATTGAAAAAGATGCCGCTTTGGAGCGTCGTTTCCAGCCCGTAAAGGTTGGCGAGCCTACTCCAGAACAGGCTGTACAGATTCTCAAAGGCTTGCGTGACAGCTACGAGGCACACCATAAGGTTAAGATTACCGATGAGGCAATCAATGCCGCAGTAACATTGTCATCAAGATATATCGCAGACCGTTACCTCCCCGATAAGGCAATTGACCTTATTGATGAGGGTGCGTCAAAGGTAAGGCTTGCATCTCTTACCTCTCCTGATAATGTAAAGGAGCTTGAAGATGAAATTGCAGACTATGAAAAAGAAAAGGCAAGCGCAATTAACGAGCAGGACTTTGAAAGGGCTGCACGACTTCGTGATGAGCAGAAGGAACTTCAGACAAAGCTTGACGATGCAAAGAAGAAGTGGCAGGAACAGCAGAAGGGTAACAGCGGCGAGGTAACTGCCGAGGATATCGCAAAGATTGTTTCCGAATGGACAGGTATCCCTGTTGTTCAGCTTACTAAGGAAGAAAGCGAAAGACTTCTTAACATGGAGAATGTTCTCCACGAAAGAGTTATCGGTCAGAGCGAGGCTGTAACTGCAATCGCAAAGGCTATCAGACGAGGCAGAGTAGGTCTTAAAGACCCGAAAAGACCTGTAGGTTCGTTTATCTTCCTCGGTCCGACGGGTGTCGGTAAAACAGAACTTTGCAAGGCTCTTGCAGAGGCAATGTTCGGCGATGAAAACGCAATGCTCCGTCTTGATATGAGTGAATATATGGAGAAACACACCGTGTCAAAGCTTATCGGTTCACCGCCCGGATATGTAGGCTTTGAAGAGGGCGGTCAGCTCACCGAAAAGGTAAGAAGAAAACCGTATTCGGTTGTACTTTTTGATGAGATTGAAAAGGCTCACCCCGATGTATTCAATATGCTCCTCCAGATTCTTGAGGACGGCAGACTTACCGACTCACAGGGCAGAACGGTTGACTTTAAGAACACCATTATCATAATGACCTCTAATGTCGGCGCAAGACTTATCACCGAAAAGCAGAGCTCACTCGGCTTTAATTCCGAAAATGAGAATGCCGAAGAGAGCGAGAAAAAGGACATTAAGGAGCTTGTAACAGGCGAACTCCGCAAGGTATTCCGTCCTGAATTCTTGAACCGTGTTGACGATATTATCGTGTTCAACAAGCTCAACAAGGACGAAATTAAGCAGATTGCCGTTAAGATGCTCAGAACTCTTGAAAACCGTCTTGATAAGATGAATATTAAAATCAGCTTTACAGACAACGCAGTCAGCGAGATTGCCGATAAGGGCTTTGACGAAAACTACGGTGCAAGGCCTCTCCGCCGTGCAATACAGAACGAGATTGAAGATCCGCTTTCAGAGCAGATGCTTGAGGGCAAGGTCAAGGACGGCGCAGTAGTTACCTGCGATTTCGCAGACGGTCAGTTTACCTTTACAACAGCAAACGCCAATTAAGCGTAATCCTTAATAAAAATAAAATCAACCGCAGAGCGAAAAACTTTGCGGTTGATTTTTTGCTTTGAATATCTTGACAAAAATGAATTTAAGGTGTACAATCAAGCCGACAAAAACACAAGAGGGTGTTAATTATGAAAAAAATTATCTCGATTATCTTGTTGGCAGTTATTATCTCAACTTCTGTTTTATTTACAGGTTGTGGCGGTGAAGTTGCACCGAGTAACGCTCAAACTTCTGATGAAGCCGATACAACTGCTTTATCAGATACTACTCCGACAGCAGATCCAAACCAATTTTCAGTTGAATTTTATGACTACAAAACTAATGAACTCATTTCAAAATCAAACAAAAACAACCTTAACGAAAAGTTGAAGGCATCTGACGATTTGATATATATGACATCTGATAATAAGGTGGATTCGATAGATGTTGAACCGAGTTATGTACTTCTTTTATCATACCTGAAAGATACCAGCCGTGACATTTGGGTTTTGATATATGTCAAGGGTGACTATGTCTATGTTCAGGCTGACAAAAGACACGCAAACATAAACCTTGACACGGCAGACTATGATATCTATAAGAGTAAATATAATAAATCGCAACTTGAAGAATTGATGAAATAATCACAGTGTAAAATTGCCTGAATTTAAAAGATTTTATAAAGTACGGTGTAACCATAAAACATAGGTTGCACCGTGTTTTTTATATCAAATTTCTGTTTATAATTTGAAAAGTGTATTTTTCATCCCTCAATTTTCATTGAAAAGTGTGATTTTGTCTGTTGACAAAACAAAAAAGCCTCCCGTGGTGGGAGGCTTTTGTTCGGTTATGAACCGTTAATCAGTCGATTTCAACCATAATTTTTTCTTCACTGCGGATAGCGGCACTGCGGGCAATTGTGCGGATAGCCTTGGCAATTCTGCCCTGCTTACCGATGATTCTGCCCATGTCGTTTTCTGCAACATGAATGTGGTAAACAACTGTTCCCTCTTCGTTGGGAGCGTCTGCTTCAACTGATACGGAATCGGGATCGTCAACAAGACCCTTTGCGATAACTGCAAGTAAATCTTTCATTGTTTGTCCTTTCCGAAACGCAATTATTCAATTACGCCGTTCTTCTTGAGAAGAGCCTTTACTGTGTCTGTTGGCTGAGCACCGTTAGCAATCCACTTCTTAACTGCTTCAGCGTCAACATTGAACTCAGAGGGCTTCTTGAGAATATCATATGTGCCGATTTCTTCAATGAAACGGCCGTTTCTCGGATATCTTGAATCTGCTACTACTACTCTGTAGAAAGGAGCCTTCTTTGAACCCATTCTTCTAAGTCTGATCTTTACTGCCATAATGTTCACCTCATAAAAATTGTTAATTTATATTCACCAACCGTAATTGGATGAAAAACTTTGTTTAATGTTTGATTAATGTTAATTATTTGAACGGAGGCATTCCGTCCGGTCCCCCCATTCCGCCTGCAGGTCCCATGCCGTTCATCGGCATACCGCCGAGTCCGGGAAGACCTTTCATTTTTCTTCTTTTCTTAGAGCCTTTTCCGCCCTTTGTCATTTGACGCATCATCTTCTGCATCTGGTCAATCTGCTTGATAAGTCGGTTGACCTCTTCAATGCTTCTGCCCGAACCTGCCGCAATTCTGCGCTTTCTTGACGGGTTCATAATGTGCGGATGACTTCTTTCTTCGGGTGTCATTGAGAGGATAATTGCCTGAACCCAGTCAATCTGTCTGTCGTCAATGTCAACGCCCTCAAGCTGTTTTCCGACACCCGGAATTTTTGAAAGAATGCCCTTGAGCGGTCCCATTTTCTTGACCTGCTCAAACTGATCGTACAAATCATTAAAGTCGAATTTGTTGCTCATCATCTTCTGAGCCATTTCTTCGGCTTTTTCGGCATCCATTTTATTCTGTGCGTCCTCAATGAGAGTAAGCACATCACCCATGCCGAGAATACGGCTTGCCATTCTGTCGGGGTGGAAAACTTCAATATCGTCAAGCTTTTCGCCTGTACCTGCAAATTTAATAGGTCTGCCTGTAACAGCCTTTACCGAAAGCGCCGCACCGCCTCGAGTGTCACCGTCAAGCTTTGTGAGAATAACACCCGTAATGTCAAGAAGTTCGTTAAAGCTCTTCGCAACATTAACTGCGTCCTGACCTGTCATCGAGTCGATAACAAGCAAAATTTCGTTTGGTTCAACTTCTTTTTTGATGTTTTTAAGCTCATCCATAAGAGCCTCATCAATATGAAGTCGGCCTGCGGTATCGAGAATAACAACATCGTTGCCGTAGTCCTTTGCACGCTTGATTGCCTCTTTTGCAATCTTAACGGGATTTGCTTTTCCCATTTCAAAAACAGGAACGCCTGCCTTTTCACCAACAACCTTCAACTGGTCGATAGCGGCGGGACGATAAACGTCACAGGCGGCAAGCAGAGGATTTCTGCCCTGCTTTTTCAGCATTTTTGCAAGCTTTGCCGTGTGGGTTGTTTTACCCGAACCCTGAAGACCGCACATCATGATGACTGTCGGAGGCTTTGACGCAAACTCAATTCGTGCGTCCTCACCGCCCATAAGGCTTGTAAGCTCCTCGTCAACAATCTTAACAACCATCTGTGCAGGAGTAAGACTTTGCATAACATCCTGACCGACAGCACGCTCTGTTACTTTGTTTGTAAAGTCCTTTGCAACCTTGTAGTTTACATCGGCCTCAAGAAGTGCGAGTCGAACCTCTCGCATTGCTTCCTTAACATCTTTTTCAGAAAGCTTGCCTTTGTTTTTCAGTTTTTTGAACGCATTGCCAAGCTTATCTGCAAGTCCTTCAAATGCCATGAAAACTCCTTTAATCTTTCAGCGAGCCTGATTTTTCGATGATAACATCCGCAAGCTCTGTGATTTGTGTATCCTGTGAAAGTTCTTTTATTTCAAGTGCAAGAGCCGAAATTTCGTCAAGCCCCTGCTCAAGCTTACTGAACTGTTTGAACAGACCGAGCTTTTCTTCAAACTCAAAAAGCTGTTGCTCACTGCGCTTGATACTGTCACGCACACCCTGTCTTGTTATTCCTGTTTCATCGGCAACCTCTGCAAGCGACAAATCTTCATTATAATAAAGGTCAATCGCCTTTTTGCCCGAAGGCTTTAAAAGCTCGCCGTAAAAATCAAACAAGAGAGATACTTCAATGTTTTTTTCCATACCTGACAGCTCCCGTGATTCTGGTCTGCGTGTAAAGAAAATTTCTTTACACCTGTGAATTATAATATACAATTGCCCGTTTGTCAAGCATTTTAAGCCGATTTTACGGCTGAGAGTAATTTTGATAAATTTTTAATTTTCGGGAAGTTATCAAATTTGTACAGTTATATTACAAAAACGGCAATATTGTGGAATTTTCGGAAGATTTAAATAACTAAAATAAGCCGATTGTAATGCGATTTTGAGTATAATTACGAAAGAGTAAAAAAAGTGTTTCTATCCTTTACAAATGAGTGACTATGTGAAGTTTAGTTTTCGTCAAAATTCACAAAAATTATTTTTTTAGTGAAAAAAGCTATTTTTAATGTACATTTTCAAGTAAAATGTGTTATAATTGTTTTGAATTATTGAAGAAACGGGAGTTTTGCTTTACGGAACAAATTATAAATATCGACAGAATGGAAAATGCCGTAGCACTTTTTGGCAGTTTTGACGGAAATATTAAGCTGATTGAAAAGGAGTTTAATGTTCGTGTTACCTGCCGTGACAGTGAGCTTAAGGTTGAGGGAGATGCCGAAAATACATCGAAGGCCTGCAAGGTTATTGAAAGCCTGTTGCAGTTCATCAACCGTGGTGAAGCACTTTCCGAGCAAAATATCCGCTACTGCATTTCGCTTGTCAATGAAGGCAGTGAGGACAAAATAGAACAGCTTGCAGGCGACTGCATCTGTATTACTTCAAAGGGAAAGCCTATTAAGCCGAAAACCATCGGTCAGAAGCGCTACTGCTCGCAGATTGCGAAAAATACCGTCACAATCGGCGTCGGCCCTGCCGGTACGGGCAAGACCTACCTTGCCGTTGCAATGGCGGTCACGGCTTTCAGAAGCAAGCAGATTAACCGAATAATTCTCACAAGACCTGCTGTTGAGGCAGGCGAAAAGCTCGGCTTTCTGCCCGGTGATTTGCAGAGCAAGGTTGATCCGTATCTTCGCCCCCTGTATGACGCATTGTTTGATATGCTCGGTGCGGAAACATATCAAAAGTATGTTGAAAGAGGTAACATTGAGGTTGCACCGCTTGCATATATGCGAGGAAGAACGCTTGACGACAGCTTTATAATTCTTGACGAGGCTCAGAATACGACAAGGGAACAGATGAAGATGTTCCTTACCCGACTCGGATTTAACTCAAAAATGGTAATCACGGGCGATATTACGCAGATTGACCTTCCGAACGGTGCAAAGAGCGGTCTTAAAGACTGCATCAAAATCCTCAAGAATATTGACGATATCGGCACCTGTTTCTTTGACGAAAAGGATGTTGTCCGTCATCGCCTTGTTCAGGATATCATCAAGGCTTATGCAAAATTTGAAAACACTGACATTAATAATTTACGAAACAACGGCTCCAAAAACAACGGCTCCAAAAATTAATTTACTTAATTTTCACATATCCCACGCTATCGGGTTAAAAATAATGAAAGGATGATCATGAATGGCAGAGCATAATAAAATCAGGGTAATTATCACAAACAAACAAAAAGCAGTAAAGATTCCGACAGGTATCAGAATGTTGGTTCGTCGTTGTTGTAACGCAGTTCTGCGACTTGAAAAATTTGAAGGTTATGCTGAAATCAGCGTTACTTTCACGGATAACGAGGGCATCAAGGCTCTTAACAAGCAGTATCGTGACAAGGACATTGAAACCGATGTTCTTTCTTTCCCAATGGGCGAAAACGGTGTTTATGACACCAATCCCGAAACAGGCGCACAGATTCTCGGTGATGTTGTAATTTCTATGGAAAAGGCAAGAGATCAGGCAGAACTCTTTGGTCACAGCCTCCAGAGAGAGGTTGGCTATCTTACCGCTCACAGTGTTCTGCACCTTCTCGGATATGACCATATGGAAAAGCTTGAAAGGGTAAGAATGAGAGAAAAAGAAGAGCTTGTTATGGAACAGCTCGGTCTTCCTGCGTCATCAAGCTACATAGTTGATGACGATATGGCTTGACAGAGTAGTTATATTACGGGGCATGAAAAAGCAAATCAAAAGTTTTAAAAGTGCATTCAGAGGTTTCTGCTTTGCCGTAAAAAGCGAAAGTCATATGAGATTTCACCTTGTTGCGACATTTTATGTTTTCGTTTTCGGTTGCTTTTACGATTTTTCTGCCGCAAAATGGGCGTTGCTCGCTGTTTTGTGTGCGCTTGTAATTGCACTTGAAATGGTCAACACCTGTGTTGAAAAGCTTTGTGATTTGTTTTGCGACAGATACGATTTTTCCGTTAAGATTATCAAGGACATTGCAGCCGCAGCCGTGCTTGCCGTGTCATTTCCGGCTGTGTTTACAGCGGTGCTGTTCTTCCTTGATTTTGAAGTAATCGGAAAAATATTTTCGTATTTTGTAAACAATCCCGTTATGCTCGTTTTGCTGATTTTATCTGCGGTGATTTCTGCCGTCTTTGTATGTGCAGGTCCCGTAAAAGTCAAGAACGCAATTTTGGGCATTAAAAGAAAAGATAAACATTAACAAAGGGGCGGCATTTTGCTTGCCCCCGATTTTTGTATAGTGAGGTAATATGTTAAATACAGATAATAAAGATAAATCCGCATTTATTGCCATTGTCGGCAGACCTAATGTGGGCAAAAGTTCAATTCTTAACAGACTTATGGGACAGAAAATTGCAATTGTTTCAAGCAAACCGCAGACTACCCGCAACAGAATCACAGGCGTGCTTACTCAGGGCGAATATCAGCTTGTTTTCTTTGATACACCGGGTATGCATAAGCCGAAAACCTCTCTCGGCAAGTATATGGTGCGTTCCGTCAATGAATCCGTGGGCGGTGTTGACTGCTGTATGCTCGTTGTTGAGGCAGGAAAAGAACCGGGTAACACAGAACTTAACCTTATTGAAAAGTTCAAGTCAATGGAAATGCCGGCAATCCTTGCAATCAACAAGATTGACACTCTCAAAGAAAAAGAAGAACTTATGAAACAGATTGCCCGTTACAGTCTGCTCTACGATTTTGACGCAGTTGTTCCCGTGAGTGCACAGGACGGCAACGGTATGAACGAACTTCTTGATGAGCTTAAAAAGCAGGCAGGCGAGGGCGGTCATTTCTTTGATGACGATACTCTTACAGACCAGCCCGAAAGAGTTATTGTTGCCGAAATTATCCGTGAAAAAATACTCCGTCTTTGCGACAGGGAAATTCCGCACGGCACGGCTGTTGTAATCGAAAAAATGAAAACAAGGGATAACGGTATGCTTGATATTGACGCTACTATTTTCTGTGAAAAAGAAACCCACAAGCGTATTATTATCGGCAAAAACGGCTCAATGCTCAAGAAAATCAGCACATTTGCCCGTCAGGATATCGAAAGGTTTTTCGATTGCAGGGTATTCCTACAGACATGGGTAAAGGTAAAAGAGGATTGGCGAAACCGTGCCCAGATTCTTCAGAATTTCGGCTATGACGAAAAGAATTTTGACTGATAATCCGATTAAAAGCAATTCGGGTACACGATTTGACACAATGTCAGATTTTTCATAATATAATAAACGGCATCCGTGAAACACTAACTGCGGAGGTGCTTTTATGGATAACTGGAGTGCGTGGCAAATATTCTTTACCACGGGAAGCGTTCTTGATTACATTCGCTACAAAAGTATTCAGGATGCCAAAGACACGGGTGCAATCACCGTGAACAGGGAGGAAACCGATGAAATTCCGAACAGAGGGACTGATTATAAAGGAACAGAATATCGGTGAGCAGGACAAGCTCGTTTTTGCTCTCACAAAGTCAAACGGTGTAATCCGTGCATTTGTAAAGGGTGCAAAAAACATCAAAAACGGCAAATGTGCGGCGGCATCTCTCCTCTCATATTCCCGACTTACAATTTATAAAGGTCGGGAAAGTTACATAATCGGCGAGGCACAGCCGATTCGCATTTTCTCAAAGCTCCGCAGTGATGTTACAAAAATGTGCCTTGCACAGTATTTTTGCGAACTTGCTCTGACAATTTGTCCCCGTGAGCAAAAGGCAGACTCATTTCTGAGCCTTGTGCTTAATTCTCTCTACCTTTTGTCAGAGAACAAACGCAGTGCAGACCTTATCAAGCCGTGTCTTGAAATGAGGCTTGCAAGCATGGCGGGCTATATGCCCGACCTGAGAATGTGCAGAGAATGCGGAGAATACATTACCCCGCTTATGTACTTTCTGCCACGCATAGGCGCTCTTGAATGTGCCGATTGCAGAACGGATGTGTCGGAACCCGCAATCGTTCTCAATGAGGGAACGCTCACGGCGCTTAGGCACACGGTTTATGCCGATGATGACAAGCTGTTTTCGTTTGCATTGCCGAAGGATGACCTTGTTGTGCTGAATGCGGCGAGCGAAAGTTATCTTAAATACAGATTTGAAAAAGACTTTAAAACGCTTGTTTTTTACAAAACAATAAGCAGTTAATCAGACAATGCAGTTTTGTGTGAAAATGACTTATTTATTTGAAACAGAATGACTGAAAACTGTAGGGGCGCTCATTGGGCGCCCGCGGGCGGATAATATCCGCCCCTACGGACACAAAATTGCAATTATTGAATTTGGTAGAATTATGAACAGACATTACAAAACACTTGAACTTGATAAAATCCTCGAAAGGCTTGCGGGAATGACTTCGATTGAGGACGCCCGTGAAATGGCATTGAATCTCGAACCCGTGTTTGAGCTGAAAAAGGTTGAACAGCTTTTACAGCAAACCGATGACGCAGTTGCGTTAAGCGGAAGATTCGGTGCTCCGTCATTCGGCGGAGCCGGAAATTGTTCGGGACATTTACGCAGAGCACAGGCAGGCGGTTGCCTTACCACAGGCGAACTTCTGTCGGTTGCATCAACGCTCAGAACAATTCGCACGGTCAAGGAGTGGCACTCACGCTCAGGCGGAGGAGCAAGCTCTCTTGACGGCTATTTCAGCGGACTTGTTTCCAACAAGTTTCTTGAGGACAAAATCACCTCGGCTATTATAAGCGAGGAGGAAATTTCCGATAAGGCAAGCCCTGTTTTGTCGGATATAAGAAGAAAAATCCGCACAGCCTCCTCAAAGGCTCGTGAGGTACTCGATAAAATTATTCACAGCTCAACATACATAAAGTATCTTCAGGATACTATCGTCACACAGCGTGACGGCAGATATGTTGTTCCCGTAAGAAGTGAATGCAGAGGCAATGTTCCGGGTCTTGTACACGACACCTCGTCAAGCGGTGCAACCGTGTTTATTGAGCCTATGGGCGTTGTTCAGGCAAACAATGACATCAAGCTTTTGCAGTCAAAGGAAGAACAGGAGATTGAAAGAATCCTCTTTGAGCTTTCCGCAAATGCAGGCGAGTTTGCCGACAGCATTATCCACAGCTACAAGAACCTTGCACAGCTTAATTTGATTTTTGCAAAGGCTGACCTTGCGTATTCAATGAAAGCGTCAAAGCCGATTATGAACGACAGGGGAATGATTGAGCTTAAACAGGCTCGTCATCCTCTTATCGACAAAAACAAGGTTGTTCCCGTTGATGTTATGCTCGGAAAAGAGTTTGATACGCTTGTAATCACAGGTCCTAACACGGGCGGTAAAACCGTAACTTTAAAGACAATCGGTCTGCTCACGCTCATGGCAATGTGCGGACTTCTTGTTCCGTGTGCCGACAACAGCGAGCTTTCCGTGTTCAGAAGAGTGCTTGTGGATATCGGTGACGAACAGAGCATTGAGCAGTCGCTGTCAACATTTTCGGGACATATGACAAATATCGTTCAGATTATAAAGCTTGCAAATGCGGGTTCGCTCTGCCTTATTGACGAGCTCGGCGCAGGAACAGACCCTGTCGAGGGTGCGGCTCTTGCAATTGCAATTCTTGAAAGACTGCGTGACAAGCACGCAAAAATTGCTTCAACAACCCACTATGCGGAGTTAAAGGAATTTGCTCTGCGTACTCCCGGAGTTGAAAACGGCAGTTGCGAATTTGATGTTGCAACTCTCAAGCCGACTTACCGACTTCTCATCGGTGTTCCCGGCAAGAGCAACGCGTTTGCAATTTCAAAAAGACTCGGGATAGATGATGAGATAATCAGCCGAGCAAGCGAACTTGTTTCAAACGAGAACAGACAGTTTGAAGATGTTGTTGAAAAGCTTGAAAAGCGCCGTCAGAGCCTTGAAAAACAGCTCGAAAACGCAAACAGACTTACTGCAAAGGCTAATACCGAAAAGCAGAAAGCAGAAAACGAAATGCAGAAGGCAAAGCAGCGTGCAGAGCGTGAGATTGAAAAGGCAAGGCAGGAGGCTCAGCGTATTATTTCACGCACAAGAGCACAGGCCGACGCAGTTGCCGAAGAACTTGAAAAGGCGAGAAAAGCCAAGGATATGAGCGTTCAGGCAAGAACACAGCTAAAGAAAAATATTGACAAGATGGAGGCTCACGCCGATCCTGTCAAGGCTCGCAATACTCCCGATGAGGAGTACAAGCTGCCGAGACCGCTCAAAGTCGGCGACACGGTTCTCATTTACGATATCGACAAAAACGCAACTGTACTTGCACCGCCGAACAAGGACGGTGTTGTGCTTGTTCAGGCGGGCATAATCAAAACGAGGGTTGATATCAAGAATCTTCGTTTGCTCAAATCAAACAACAAGCCCGCAAAGGACAGATTTTCAAGCACAAGAAATGTGCCGAGCAGAATGGATGTCCGTCCCGAAACAGAGGTTGATGTCCGTGGTGAAACCGCCTTCGACGCAATCAATATTGTTGACAAGGCAATCGACAATGCCGTGCTTTCGGGTGTGAGCAAAATGACGATTATTCACGGCAAAGGTACGGGTGTGCTTAAGCGTGAAATAAACAAGTATCTTAAAACAAACAAATCCGTCAAAAGTCAGCGACTCGGTGTGTTCGGCGAGGGCGAAGACGGTGTTACAATCATTGAATTAAAGTAAAATCCGACTGAATTTATTTTGTGGAATTTGAGGTAATTATGAAAAAACAGTTTCTTGATTCGGGAAAAATCGTGGGTACACACGGCATAAAAGGCGAGGTCAGAATTGACCCGTGGTGCGACTCTCCCGAATTTCTCTGTGCCTTTAAAAAGCTGTGGCTTGATGAAAACGGAACAGAGTTCATCGAGGTGAAATCCCGTCCGCACAAAAATATCGCTCTTGCAAAAATCAAGGGCGTTGACACAATCGAGGCAGCCGAAAAATACAGAGGCAAGGTTGTGTATATCAACCGTGATGACATCAATCTTGCAGAGGGCGTTCACTTTGTTCAGGATCTTATCGGTCTTGAGGTTAAGGACGCCGGCAACGGCAGAGTCTACGGCAAAATTTCCGATGTTTTGCGTACAGGCGCAAATGATGTTTACGAAATCAAAGACGCCGACGGCAAGACACACCTTGCTCCCGTAATTGACGATGTTGTAAAAGAAATAAATGTCGATGACGGCTATGTTCTTATTGTTCCCATGAAAGGAATTTTCGACGATGAGAATTGATATTATAACGCTTTTCCCCGAAATGTTTGAGCCTGTTTTAAACGGAAGCATAATCGGCAGAGCACAGAAAAGCGGTGTGCTTGAAATCGTATGTCACCAACTGCGTGATTACGCTTTTGACAAGCACAAAAGAGTTGACGACACTCCCTACGGCGGCGGAATGGGAATGCTTATGAAGGCCGAACCCATTGCCCTCTGCTTTGAGGATATCTGCAAACAAATCGGCAAAAGACCGCATTTTGTCTATATGTCACCGCAGGGCAAAACATTGAAACAGCAAAGACTTCGTGAGCTTGCCGATGTTGAAAATATCTGTATTCTCTGCGGTCATTACGAGGGTGTTGACCAAAGACTTCTTGACGAGTTTATTGACGAAGAAATTTCAATCGGAGACTATGTTCTCACGGGCGGAGAAATTCCCGCAATGGTATTTGCGGACGCGCTTTCAAGAATGGTTCCGGGTGTGCTTTCCAACAACGAATGTTTTACCGAGGAAAGCCATTTTAACGGACTTCTTGAGTATCCTCAGTACACAAAACCGTCAGTCTGGAGAGGCAAAGAAGTTCCCGAAGTGCTTATGAGCGGTCACCATGCAAACATTGAAAAGTGGAGAAAAGAAAAGAGCATAGAGGTGACTGCCCTCAAGCGTCCCGAAATGCTTGAAGAATATAACAAAAAGTAATTTTTGCAGTATATTATCGGTGTGTTTACATAAAATAAGACAAGAAAAAACACATGAAATACCGTGTGTTTACGGGGAAAATATAATATTTTGTAAAAATGCACAATAAACAGGGTAATAAATTCTCTCAAGGTGCATATTAACACGAAATTAATTTATTGTATTGACCTTGTTCGGAAAAAAGATTATAATACATATTAAATTGAGCCGCAATTTGCAGGCATTGGTGGTTAAAAATTTAAAGGCAAAGAGGGTTTTAAAAATGTATGTTAAGGAAGTATTAGTACAGAATAAAGCCGGTTTACACGCTCGTCCGGCAACTTTCTTTATTCAGAAGGCTAATGAGTATAAGTCAACAATTTGGGTAGAGAAGGAAGAGCGTCGTGTAAATGCAAAAAGTCTTCTCGGTGTGTTGTCCCTCGGAATTATCGGCGGCACTACTATTAAGGTAATTGCTGACGGTTCTGACGAAACTGAAGCAGTTGAGGGTCTTGTTTCTCTCGTTGAGTCAGGCTTTGCTGAATAATCAGCTTTAAATTTTACAAAATACCAAGGGGCGGTTTTTCCGCCTCTTTTTTGTTTCTCTCAAATTAATCTGAAATCGTAAAAGGCGGTGATTTTGTGAATCCGAAAATGTCACAGCTTCGCAAAAAAGCAATGGCACTTCCTCTGTTGCCGGGTGTGTACATCATGCACGACAAAAGCGGAAAAATTATATATATCGGCAAGGCAAAGGCTCTTAAAAACAGAGTCAGCCAATACTTCGGTTCGCAGAATAACCATGCCGAAAAGGTTCGCAGAATGGTTGATAATGTCGATGATTTTGAATATATCATCACGGACAGCGAGTTTGAGGCACTCATTCTTGAATGCAGTCTTATCAAACAACATACCCCGAAGTATAATATTCTGCTTAAAGACGACAAGGGCTACAGCTATATAAGAATCAGCTCGGGTGATTGGAAAAAGCTGTCATATACATTGCAGAAAAAGGATGACGGAGCGGAATACATCGGTCCGTACAAGAGCAGTTACTATGTAAAAAATGCCGTTGAGGAAGCCAACAAAATCTTTATGCTCCCAACCTGCAACCGGCAGTTTCCGAGAGATTGCGGAAAGGGCAGACCTTGCCTTAACTACCACATAAAGCAATGCATGGCTCCGTGTACAGGCAGAGTAAGGCTTAAAGATTACAACGAAAATCTTAACCGTGCACTTGAATTTTTGCGTGGCGGTTCAACAAATTCAATCAAAAAGCTGACCGAAGAAATGGAAACAGCCGCAGAAAATCTTGAATTTGAAAGGGCGGCGTCAATCAGAGATATAATAAAATCCGTCCGTAAAATGAGCGACAAGCAAAAGGTTGTTGCAACAAAAATTGATGACGGCGATGTTATTGCAGGCTTTTCGGATGACGGCAAAACCTGTTATCAGGTATTTCGATTTGAAGGCGGAAGGTTATTTGACCGTGAAAGCTTTGTGTTTGACAGCGGTGAAAGTGAATCCGAAACCGAAGAATTTTTACTGCGATATTACACTCTGCGTGACAGTGTGCCAAAGAGCATTGCAATCGACAGGGAATTTGACGGCATGGAAGAAATTGCCGAATGGCTCTCGCAAAAGCACGGCAGTAAGGTCGGCATAACGGTTCCGCAGAGGGGCGACAAGGCGCAACTTGTGGCAATGTGCAAATCGAATGCCGCAGAAACCCTTGCACAGAAAAAGGGCGCAACCGTTCGTGAGTACAATGTGCTTGAAGAACTGCGTGATTTGCTCGGACTTAAAAAACTGCCCGAATATATCGAATCCTACGATATTTCAAACCTTGCAGGCACGGAAAATGTTGCGGGTATGATTGTTTATAAAAACGGCAAACCACTCAAATCGGCTTACAGAAAGTTTAAAATCAAAGGCTTTGAAGGACAGGATGACTACGCATCCATGGCGGAAGTTCTGACAAGACGATTTGACGAATATTATAAAAATCCCGATGAGGACGAGGGCTTTGGAAAATTGCCCGACCTTATCCTGCTTGACGGCGGTAAAGGTCAGGTTGCGGCTGTAAAAGAGGTTTTGCAGAGTAAGAATATTGATGTTCCGCTGTTCGGTCTTGTAAAGGACGATAAGCACAGAACCCGTGCCGTAACGGGCGAGGGCGGAGAAATTGCGCTAAGTCCCGGACGGTCGCTGTTTGCGTTCCTTGCAAAAATGCAGGACGAGGTTCACCGCTTTGCAATCGGCTATCACCATTCAAGACGAAGTAAAAATACATTCAAAAGCTCGCTTACAGGCATTGAGGGTATAGGCGAAGTCAGAGCAAGGTCCCTTCTTAAGTATTTCAGAACGATTGAAAACATCTCAAACGCAGACCTTGCAGAGCTTGAAAACGCTCCTAAAATGACAAAGGACGCCGCACTTGCGGTGTATAAATACTATCATCCGCAGGATGAAAACAAAACAGAGTAAAATATTGTTGTAAATTATCTTTTAATGTGTTATACTAAAATTTGCAGTTTTAAACAATTGTTTGAAATTCAACTTTTCGGTAATGCCGTATGCCTGCTTGCGGTGTTGTTTTATGATTTTGCAGGCGGAAAGGCTGCGTGCGTTTTATGAGAGTTATTACAGGCTCCGCAAGAGGCAGACGACTCGAAACCCTTGAGGGTGAAGATGTAAGACCGACAACCGACAGAATTAAAGAGGCTGTTTTTTCAATTATTCAGTTTGAAACCGAGGGCAGAAACTTTCTTGACCTTTTTGCAGGCTCGGGACAAATGGGTATTGAGGCTTTGAGCAGAGGTGCAAAGTCGGCAAGCTTTGTTGACAATGCAAAAAAATCGCTTGAAACGGTAAAAAGAAACCTCAAGGCTACTAAGTTTGAAAACTCGGCAAAGGTTTTTGCAATGGATTTTCACAGCTTTCTTTCGATGAATTCACAGCGTTTTGACATTGCATTTCTCGATCCGCCATACAGAACGGGAATGCTGCAGGATGCCCTTGAACTTGTTCCCGAGGCTATGAACGATACGGGTGTAATCATTGCGGAAAATCCTCTTGACGAAGAAATTTTGTCGAATTACGGTGATTTTGTACTTGACAGACAGTATCGCTATGGTAAAATAAAAATAACTACATTCAGACATAAGGATTTTCAAAGATGAACAAAACAGTGATTTGTCCGGGAAGTTTCGATCCCGTAACGCTCGGACACCTTGATGTTATCACGAGAGCGTCAAAGCTTTTTGACCGTGTAATCGTGGGCGTGCTTGTCAATTCTTCAAAAAAACCGATTTTTTCAATCGATGAGAGAATTGAACTTTTGAAGGAAGTTACCGAGCATCTCGATAATGTTGAAATAGTAGGCTTCAACGGTTTGCTTGCACAGTATTGTGAGGATCACGGTGTGGACGCAATTGTTAAGGGACTCAGAGCGGTAACTGACTTTGAATATGAATTTCAGATGGCGCTCACCAACAAAAAGCTGAATCCGAACCTTGAAACCCTGTTTTTAACGGCTGAGGCGGATTCAATGTATCTCAGCTCGAGCATGGTTCGTGAAATTGCCTCAATGGGCGGTGACATCAGTAATTTTGTTCCTGCGTGTATCCATGACAGAATTGTGGAAAGACTGAAAAATAAATAAGCGTTTGATTTTTTAATTAAAGGTGGATTAAACCAAACATATAAGGAGTGGACAGAAATGAAAGTTGAGGATTTGATTTTACAGCTTCAGGATGTTATCAGTGCCGCTAAGTCAATGCCGTTTTCGGGTGGCAAGGTAATGGTGAGCAGTGATGAGATTTATGATATTCTCGATCAGATTCAGGACGCTATGCCGGCAGAGGTAAGACAGGCAAAGAATATTGTCGCTGACAGAAAGCAGATTCTTGCCGAGGCTAACCGTGAATCAGAGAATATAATCAGAAGTGCCGAGGAACGCAAAAAGGCTATGCTTAACCAGAACGAGCTCGTTCGTGAGGCTCAGGCAAAGGCTAAGGAAATTGTTGACGATGCAAAGCAAAAATCGGCAGAAATCAGAAAAGCTGCGAATGTGTATGTTGACAGCATTATGAAACGCACGGAAGAGGGCGTTGCAACACAGCTTGAGGCTCTCAGAAAGACTCATGCAAACATAGTCAGCTCACAGAAAAAGCAGGGCTGATTTAAATTTAGCTTATAAAGGACAGACTCAATATGAGCCTGTTCTTTTTTTATGCCGTTTTTATCGTATGTGTTGTGTCACATTATGACACTGAAACGAATGCTTGCGGAATCTGCGGTTGAAAAATATAAAAATAATGTCGGCTTTTGTAACCCGTGCGGTGCGTTTTGTAATTTTTAAGACTGCTGTTTTTGCTATGGAATGGGTGAAACCCTTTGTGAAATCAGCTTTTTTGGGCATAATATTCTTTTACGAAAAAATATGGTTTCAAAGTTGAAAGCATTTGAAATGATTTGTAAATATTATTTGTTTTTTCGTAACTTTGATATTGATTTTTTTGCACCTATGGTTTATAATAAGACAAAAGGTGTCAGAAGGTGTCATTCGGTGACTTTTAAAACCACAGAGTGACGGTTTCTGAAGAAAAGTGTATGGAGGTGGGCAGATGTTTTCGGGAATGACAAATCATTCTATTGATGCAAAAGGAAGAATTGTACTGCCCGCAAAGTTCCGTGAACAGCTCGGCGAAACATACTATCTTGCACGAGGCTTCGGCAACAAGTGCATTCAGGTTATGTCAAGCGAACAGTTCAACGCAATGTGCGAGAAGATTCTTGCACTTCCCGCAAACCTCTCCATGGCTGTTCAATACACCTTTAACGCTACTGCGGTTGAGGTTACTCCCAACGCACAGGGCAGGGTGATTATTCCGCAGTCCCTGCGTGAGTTTGCCGAGATTGAAGGCGATGCGGTAGTTATCGGTATGACAAACAGACTCGAAATCTGGAGCAAGAAAAATTATGAGGACTATGTTGCTTCTCAGAATGAAAATCTTGCACTTGCTCTCAAGGAGTTAAAGCTTTAAGGAGGTTGTTATGGAATTTTCTCATATTCCTGTCCTTCTTGAGCAGGCTGTTGACGCTCTTGCTGTTAAGGAAAACGGCATTTATGTTGACGGCACAGCGGGCGGAGGCGGTCACAGCAGTGAAATCCTCAGTCGACTTACTACGGGCAAGCTCATTTCGATTGATCAGGATCCCGATGCAATACTGACGCTGACAGAGCGTTTTAAGAAAAACGAAAATTCAATAATTATCAAGGGTAATTTTGCCAATATGGTGAGCCTTCTTCATTCAAGAGGAGTGGGCAGAGTTGACGGTGTTCTGCTTGACATCGGTGTTTCATCTCATCAGCTTGATACAGCCGAAAGGGGTTTTTCCTTCCATGAGGACGCACCTCTCGATATGAGAATGAGCCAAAGCGGAACTACAGCCGCAGAGCTTGTCAACACTCTCCCCGCAGGTGAGTTAAGACGAATCCTCAGCGTTTACGGCGAAGAAAAATTTGCCGGTGCAATTGTAAACGGAATCGTAAAGGCAAGAGCCGAAAAGCCGATTGAAACTACCCTTGAGCTTGCGGAAATTATAAAAGAAAATGTTCCACAGCGTGTCCGCCGTGACGGACATCCTGCGAGAAAAAGCTTTCAGGCTTTGAGAATTGCGGTAAACGATGAACTCGGAGTTCTTGAAAGAGGTCTTGACGGTGCATTTGAACTTCTCGGAAGCGGCGGAAGGCTTGCAGTTATTACCTTCCATTCGCTTGAGGACAGGATCGTAAAACAGAAAATGGCATCTTGGTGTCAGGGCTGTACCTGTCCAAAGGATTTTCCCGTGTGTGTTTGCGGAAACAAGCCAAAGGCTAAGCTTGTTGTAAGAAAGCCGGTTTGTGCAAATGAAACAGAATTGAGGAACAACCCGAGAGCAAGAAGTGCAAAGTTGAGAATATGCGAAAAAATTTAAAAAAAATTCTCTGTGACTATAGACAAAACTGCCTGTTTGTAGTAAAATATAACAAAGTTGTAAAGATTATTACAGACACAAGCAATTGTGCTTTCGTGTTTGTTAATAACAAAATGTATGGCTTTGAAATATATGTCCGATAAAATCGGATTGATTGTGTGTTGTGTGTATTTTATAAATTTGTTAAAGATTTGAAACTTTTTTGTTTTATCGAAAAATAAAGCAAAAATGTGTGTTTTATGAAATTGATATAGAAAGGCATCGGGTGCGTTTAATGGCTTATGAAAACAGAAATGCAGCTTATGATTTGAGTCTTTTTGATGACAGCAGCGACTATGTTCCGGGTTCAGCCGCTCCTGAAAGAAAAGAAGAAGTACATAAAAAGCAGGAAAGAAAAAGAAGAAAAAACAATGTTGTAAGTCTTCCGAAGGAGGAACTTCAGAAGAACAGACGCCGCAGACATAACAAGTTTAAAATCGCTCTCGGAACAGTGAGCGGTGCTGCAGCGACAATCATAATCGGCATCATAATTGTCGGACAGGTAAGACTTACCGAGCTTAATCAGGAAGTTATTACGGCTAAAGAAACTCTTGCAAATGCACAGAGCGTTTACACACAGACACAGATGAAGCTTGAATCAAAGCTTTCAACATCGGATATTGAAAAGTATGCCGAGGATACACTCGGTATGACCAAGGCTACGAACACACAGAAAGAATTTGTTACCCTTGCAGGCGGAGATAAAGCAGAGGTTTCTGCAAGTCAGGAAAGTGACAATCTCTTTACACAGTTCTGGAGTTCGGTACAGAATCTTTGGTCATAACATTTAGATTAATTTAATAGATATGTTATGAAAGAATGGAGAGTTAAGACTGCGTCTTGACTCTTTTTTCGGTATATATGCGGATTGACACGGAGCGTAACGGACACTATTTTGCGGTGAAAGGAGCTTTACATTGCAATCACCAGGATCAAAAAACAACTCAAAAAAGCGTGCCGAAAAGGGACCTGCACAAAGACTGAGACAGCGTACCGCAATATTGATTTTACTCATACTTGTGCTTGGCTTCGGTGCGGCTGTTTTAAGACTTACATACCTCACCACCGTTCAGAGCAGTGAACTTCAGGAGTCGGCTGTTGACCTTCAGCTTGCCGACACAACTGTTTCCGCAAAACGAGGAACAATTTATGACGCAAACGGCAATGTTCTTGCCGAAAGCGCATCGGTTTGGCAGGTGGTAATGTCGCCTGTCAACTTTAAGAATGACAAACAGCGTCAGGCTGCCGCAAAAGGTCTTTCGGAAATTTTTGACCTTGAATACAACGATGTGCTTGACGATACAAAACAGCAGAGCCATTATGTTGTTGTCAAAAGAAGAATCGAGTCGGATGAGCGTGAAAAGGTCCTTCAGCTTATTGACACTCTGAAAAAGGATTACAGCTGTTCGGGTGTTATTCAGCTGCTTGACGATTACAAGAGATATTACCCGAAAAATAGCCTTGCATCTTCCGTAATCGGTTTTACGGGCAGTGACGATCAGGGCCTTGAGGGTATCGAGTACGAATATGACAGCTATCTGTCGGGTACTCCCGGTCGAATTATCACGGCACAGAATGCAAGAGGTACGGATATGCCGTTCCGATACGAACAGAATGTTGAATCTGAGGACGGCAACAATGTGTATCTCACAATTGATGAAACAATTCAGTCAATTTGTGAAAAATATATGCAAAAGGGTGTTGAGGACAACAATGTTCTTAACAAGGGCGTCTGCATTGCAATGGATGTAAACACAGGCGCAATCCTTGCAATGGTAACAACAGACGGCTACGATCTTAACAATCCTTATGAGCTTTCGGCAAAGGATAAGAAGAAAATCAAATCAACTCCAAAAAAGAAACAGGCGGAGGCAGAAAGTGCGGCTCTCAGCAATATGTGGAGAAACAAGGCTGTTGCCGACACATATATGCCCGGTTCTGTATTTAAGATGTGCGTTGCGTCAGCGGCTCTTGAAGAAAACCTTGTAAATGAAAAAACATCATTTACCTGTACGGGTTCAATTTTGGTTGAGGGCGAAACCATTCATTGTTCAAATATATCAGGTCACGGAACACAGAGCTTTGTTGAGGCAATTTCAAACTCATGTAACCCTGCATTTGTCCAGATTGGTCAGATGCTCGGTGCAAGCAAGTTCCGTCAGTATTATCAGGGATTCGGTTTCAGCGAAAAAACAGGAATCGACCTCCCGGGTGAGGCAGAGGACAGCTTTTGGAAAGAAGGCAAAATGGGCGGTGTTGACCTTGCGGTTGCATCATTCGGTCAGAACTTCTCGATCACTCCTATTCAAATGATCACAGCCTGTGCGGCTGTTTCAAACGGCGGTTATGTTGTTCAGCCTCATGTGGTTTCAAAAATCACAGACTCAAAGGGCAATGTAATCAAGACTGTTGATGAAAAAATCAAAAGACAGGTTATTTCAGACGATACATCCAAGAAGATGAATGAATACCTTGAATATAACACAGAAAGACAGGGTGCTGCCGCAGGTTATATTTCAGGCTACAAGGTAGCCGGTAAAACAGGTACATCTGAAAAAAAGGGTGTAACAAAGGTTGAAAGCTCATTTTCTGAGGACTATATCTCATCATTCTGCGGTTTTGCTCCGGCAGACGACCCGCAGATTGCAATGCTTGTATTCTTTGATACTCCCGACGGTGATGCCTACTACGGTTCACAGGTTTCGGCACCTGTATTTATCAATATTATGAGCGAGGTTCTTCCTTATCTTGATGTTAAGACATCATACACAGACGAGGAACTCGGTTATGTTGACGCATCTGCGGGCGACTACACAGGAGTCAGCGTTGACGAGGCTAAAACAGCTGTTGAGGCTGACGGCTTTACGGCAACCGTAAAGGGTAACGGTTCAACTGTAATTTCACAGATTCCGACCGTATCGTCAGGACTTCAGAAGGGCGGCAGTATTGTCCTCTACACAGACAGCGACAGCCAGTCGGAAACAGTAAGTGTTCCGAGTCTTATCGGTCTTTCTCCCGATGAGGTGAACAATGTTGCAAGTGCCTACGGATTGAATGTCAGCTTCTCGGGTGCAACAACATCCTCCGGAACAAGCTCATCACAGAACATTGAGGCGGGAACTTCGGTTAGCCCCGGTACGGTAATAACGGTATCTTTTGCGGATTCCTCTTCAACACTCAACGAATAACAAAAATATTTATTAGTCTGAAAGGAAAGATAACTATGATTTACGGAATATGGACATTTTGTGCGGCTTTGCTTGCTTTTATAATCTCAGCCGTTACAGGCAAGTTTTTGATTCCATACCTTCGCAAGCTCCATTTTGGTCAAACAATTCTTGAGGAAGGTCCTAAGTGGCACAAGGGTAAGCAGGGAACTCCCACAATGGGCGGTATAATGTTCATCGTTGCAATTGTGGTTGTCACAATGATCAGCACAGTTATATATGCTTTTACAGGCGCTGATTTGGTAAATTCATTCTTTGCAGACATTCCAAGAGAATGTATGTTCATTTTCTGCGGACTCGGTCTTGCGGTTGCAAACGGTTTTATCGGCTTTATTGATGATTACATCAAGGTTGTAAAAAAGCGTAACCTCGGTCTTACAGCGTCACAAAAGCTGATTCTCCAGTTCCTTGTTGCCGCCGCTTTTCTTGCAGTTCTGGCAATTGCAGGCTACGGTACAACAACAACTATTCCTTTTGTCGGCAAGGTTGACCTCGGATTTTTCTATTATATTATTGCCGCCGTTGCAATCGTTGGTATCGTAAACTCGGTAAACCTTACAGACGGTATTGACGGTCTTGACGGTTCGGTAACATTCTTTGCGTGTGTTGCATTTATGCTTATCGCCTGCGTAAAGAGCTATCTCGGCATAACAGCCATGAGCGCCGCATCTGCGGGTGCCTGTCTCGGATTCCTTGTATGGAACTTTCACCCTGCAAAGGTGTTTATGGGCGACACGGGTTCACTTTTCCTCGGCGGTCTTGTATGTGCTCTTGCTTTTGCAATTGATATGCCTATTCTTCTTATTCCGATCGGAATTATCTATATTGTTGAGGAGCTCTCCGTTATTCTTCAGGTCAGCTACTTCAAAATTACACACGGCAAGCGTCTTTTCAAGATGAGCCCTATCCATCACCACTTTGAAATGTGCGGTTGGAGCGAGGTTAAGATTGTCGGTGTGTTCAGTGCAGTAACCGCAGTTTTCGGTGCAATAGCTTTTGCACTTGCATATTTTGGTGCATAAATAAACGCAGAAATACTTGTTTAAAATAAATTTTAAGGGAGGAACGGTCTTTGGCTCCACAAAAAAGAATGATGCTTAAAGCTGATGTAAACAGAATATATGATGAAGAGGTTTACTCGGAGCAGAAGATCAGGGAAGAAAAGTTTTTTGTCCGTCCTACTCGTCAGAGAAAGATGAAAAAAGGAAAGCTGTTTTCCGTTGGCATGGGACTTGACCTTCCGTTTTGCATAATCATTCTTGTACTTCTCACTATCGGTATGATTATGATGTTTTCTGCAAGCTATGCCTATGCTTATTACAATCAGGGCGACAGCTATTATTACCTTGTAAGACAGCTCATTTTTGCCGCTATCGGCGTGGGCATAATGTTTTTCCTTTCGTTCTTTAACTATAATAAACTTCACAAAATCGCACCGATTGTTCTTGCAATTTCGTATTTGTGCCTGCTTGTGGTTCTTGTACTGCCGGGTTCCGAAGGCGTAAAAAGATGGATTCCTCTTGGAATTTTCAATGTTCAGCCTTCTGAGATTGCAAAGTTTGCAATTATCCTTTTCTTCTCACATTGGTGCAGTAAATACTATAACAAAATGCAGTTTGCCCGTTACAGCGTTTTGCCGGGTATAATTGTTTTCGGTTCAACAGCACTTTTGCTTTTTCTTGAACCGCACTATTCGGGTATCGTAATCATCGGCATTCTTTCGGTTGTAATGCTTTATATCGGTGGAATGCAGACAAAGTATCTCGGAATCGGTCTTGGACTTATTGTCGGAGTAGTGCTTATACTTGCCGTCACAAACAGCCTGTCCTATGCTATGAGCCGTCTTGACGGTTGGGGTCAGGCGCTTGAATATACAACGGACGAAATGTGGTGGACTACATATCAAACCCGAAATTCACTCTATGCAATCGGTTCTGGCGGACTTTGGGGACTTGGTCTCGGTCAGTCAAGAATGAAGTACCTCTATATTCCTGAGCCGCAGAACGACTTTATCTTTGCCGTTGTTGTTGAGGAGCTCGGTCTTGTGGGCGCACTTATGATTCTCCTTATTTTTGCACTTCTTGTGTGGAGAGGTATCACACTTTCACTTCGTGCAAAGGATAAGTTTGGCAAACTTCTCGGTATCGGTCTTACCTCACAGATCGGCATTCAGGTTGTGCTGAATATTCTCGTTATCACAGACTGGCTGCCTAACACGGGTATCAGCCTTCCGTTTTTCAGCTACGGCGGCAGTTCGCTTATTATGCTGCTTGCCCAGATGGGACTTGTGCTTTCAATTTCCAGAACGGCAAATATCGAAAGACAATAATTTAAAAATAGTTTTCTCCTGCATGAGTTTTGCAGAATTTTCAAAAGAAAGGTAAGAAAATTATGAAAGTATTGCTTGCAGGCGGCGGCACGGCAGGACACATAAATCCTGCACTTGCAATAGCCGGATATATAAAGAATAAAAGAAATGATGCCGAATTTTTGTTTATCGGCAACCGTGGCGGAATGGAGCAAAGACTTGTTCCGCAAGCCGGTTTTGATATTAAGTCAATCACGATCAGCGGATTTAAGAGGAGCTTTTCTCCCAAGAGTATGCTTGAAAATGTTAAGACAGTTTCAAGAACCTTCACTTCTTCAAGAGAGGCAAAGAAAATAATTGCCGAATTCAAGCCTGATATCTGTATCGGAACAGGCGGATATGTTTCGGGTCCCGTTATCAGAACAGCCGCAAAAATGGGTATTCCGTGCATTATTCACGAGCAGAATGCATATCCGGGCATTACAAATAAAATGCTTGCAAAGAGCGTCAAAAAGGTAATGCTTGCCGTTCCGGACGCAAAAAAGTATTTTGACAAAAATGTTGATTTTGTCATTACCGGAAATCCTGTAAGACAGGAAATCCTCACGGCAAAAAAAGAAGAGTCAAGAAAAGAACTCGGGCTTGACAACCGTCCCGTAGTGCTTTCGTTCGGCGGAAGCCTCGGAGCAAGAAAAATAAATGAAGCTGTTGCAGACCTTGTTGCAAGAAGCGGTATTGACGGCAGATATCAGCACATTCACGCATACGGCAGTTACGGCGACTGGTTTCCGCAGCTCGTTGAGGAAAAGGGTACTGACATTGCCGATTGTTCAAATCTTGATATAAGACCGTATATTGATAATATGCCGACTTGCATGGCGGCGGCAGACCTTGTAATCTGCCGTGCAGGTGCAATTACACTCAGCGAAATTCAGGCTATGGGCAAACCGGCAATCCTTATCCCGTCACCTAATGTTGCCGAAAATCACCAGTATCACAACGCAATGGCACTTGTGAATGCAGGTGCGGCTGACATTATTGAGGAAAAAGACCTCACGGGTGCGGCTCTTATGCGTAAAACTGACAAAATGCTTCTCAATCCCGAAAAGCTTGAGAAGTACAGCGAAAATTCACGCAAAATGGCAATTACTGATGCCAACGAAAGAATTTATTCGGTAGTCAAAAAAGTTCTCGGACTTGTGTAACGGTAACATTTATAACGCTTTCTCATAGAATAGAAGGGTATTCTTTTTGAGAGGGTGTTATTGTGTCAAAACTGCTTGTTACAGGACGCAAAAAGCTTGACGGAGAGGTTGAAGTTCAGGGGGCAAAAAACAGCGCTTTGCCGATTATTGCCGCCTCGATTCTTACAAAAGGTGAAAATGTAATCCACAATTGTCCTTCGCTTTCCGATGTTGACGCATCTGTCAACATTCTTCGGTATCTCGGCTGTGCCGTCACACGCTGTGATAAAACACTTCTCGTAAAATGTGACGATATCAACCGCTTTGATGTTCCCGTTGAATTGATGCGTAAAACAAGGAGTTCAATTGTTTTTCTCGGTGCAATCCTAGCACGAACGGGAAGGGCGAGAATTTCGTTCCCCGGCGGATGTGAAATTGGTTCAAGACCGATTGATTTGCATCTCAATTCACTTCGGGAGATGGGGGCGGATATTCGTGAAAAGCACGGCTATCTTGAATGTTGCGTTCCAAACGGACTTTGCGGAACAAAGATAACGCTTTCGTTCCCGAGTGTGGGTGCAACGGAAGATATTATGATTGCCGCCTGTCTTGCAAAAGGCACTACAACAATCATCAATGCCGCCCGTGAACCTGAAATCTGCGACCTTGCGGATTATCTCAATTCCTGCGGTGCCGATATTTCCGGAGCAGGCGAGGGTGTTGTCGTCATTGAGGGTGTAAGCTCTCTCTGCGGCTCTGTCCACACAATCATTCCGGACAGAATCGTTGCCGCAACGCTGATGAGCTGTGCCGCCGTAACGGGTTCAAAAATTATACTTAACGGAATAATTTCGTCCCACCTTGCGGCACTTATTCCAATCTTCAAAAATGCAGGGTGCAAGATAAGAATTTCGGACGGAAATCTTGAGATAAACGCTCCCGAAAGACTTAAATCAATGAAAACAATCAGAACGATGCCGTTCCCGGGCTTTCCCACAGACGCACAGGCGCCCTTGCTTGCAACAGCGTGTGTTGCAGACGGAACAACGGTTTTTGTTGAAAATATATTTGAAAACAGATACAGACACATCCCTGAGCTTGTCAGAATGGGTGCAGCCGTTAAGACAGAGGGCAAGGTTGCCGTTGCAGAGGGTGTGGGAATTCTTTACGGTGCGTCGGTTGAAGCTCCCGATTTGCGAGGAGGAGCGGCACTTGTTGTTGCAGGCCTTTGTGCAGAGGGCAAAACCGAAATCGGCGGCGTGGAGTATATTGAAAGAGGCTACGAGTGTATTGAGTCTACTCTTACATCAATCGGGGCAGATATCAAGAAAATTTAGGGTAATCAGATTTTTAACTGTCGCAGGGCGGATTTCCGCCCTCGGCAGATAACATAAACGAAGGGAGGATTTGCTTTGAGCGACGGTAAAGACAGAAGACCGCTTACATCAAAAGAGCGAAAGAGTCTTAAAAAACAGCGTAAAAATGCCGCAAAGCAGGCAGAAAAGTATCATAAGGAAAAAGCAAAGCAGGATAAGAGAGCTAAAAAATCCCCCAATCCGAAAAAGGAACAGCAGAAAAAAGCTCCAAAAAGTAAAATTGAGGAGGCTTTTCTCAAGCAAAAAGAAGAGCAGGAATCACAAAGACAAGTCGAAAATATGAGCCGTGAAGAAAAATTCAGGAGAAAAGGCAAGGCTAAAATCAAGAACCTTAAACCAAAGGATTATGAAGACGGCTATTATGTTGACGAATTCGGAGAAAAGCAAAAACAGGAAAAGCGTGCAAAGGAAATCCGTGCTCAGGAGCGTGAAGTAATTCGCAGAAGAAAAAAATCTCTGACGAGCACTCAGATTAAGCACAGGAGAATCGCATTGTACAGTTCAATTTTTGCGGCAGTGCTTATAATCGGTGTTATACTAAGCCTTACAGTCCTTTTTAAAACCGAAAAAATTGAGGTTGTGGGGGACAAGTATTATGACGAAAAACAGATAATTGCATTCAGCGGTGTTGAATATCAGGAGAACATCTTCATGGGTGCAATGTACAATACATCGGACAAGATTGTCAAGAATCTTTCGTATATCGAAAGCGCAAGCGTAAGCTTTAACATTCCGGACACAATAACAATTACTGTTGTTGACGCAACACCGTCATATGTTATTCCAAACGGTAACGGTTATCTGCTTGTAAGCTCAAAGGGCAGAATCCTTGAGGAAATTTCCGAAAATAAGGACAAGCTTCCCGAACTCACCTGCGGCGACATCAAGACCAAAGAGGTTGGACAGTACGTGTCATTCAGCGACGCAAATGTTCCCGATATTCTCGAAGATGTTTCGCAGAGCCTTATCAACAACAAGGTTAAGAATATCACAGGCTTTGATGTTACCGACACGGCAAACATAAAGCTCGTTTATGACGGAAGGATTGACATTAACATCGGACTTCCCGATGATATCGACTATAAAATCAGAACTGCAATGACAATCATCAACGAAAAGCTTGACCCGAACAACACGGGACTTGTTGCAGGAACGCTTGATGTTTCGGCTTGCAGTACATCAAAAATTTCTCACTACAAACCTGCCGCAACCCAGCCCACAGCCGCAACACAGGCAACCACACAGGCAACAACGCAGGCGGCTGATTCTTCAGCCGATACGGGTGACGGCTACACAGACAACTACACATGGGATGACGGAACATATTCGGGCGGTGACACGGGTTATTACGGCAATAACAGCTATAATAACTATGATAACGGTACCTATGACAACGGCAATGCAGACGGCGCCTATACGGGCGAGTAATTTTTCAGCAGAATTTTCCGTATAATTTTGCAGAAAAACGGCTGAAAAGCATTGCTATTTTGAAAAAAGTATGATAGTATAAGATAGTATAATTGTGTACTATGAAGAATAATGATTTCTGACTGAAAGTTGTCAATATATAAGGAGGACGAAAAAATGGCTTTTGAACTGGAATTGGAAAACGAGTATATGCCTAAAATTAAAGTGATCGGTGTCGGCGGAGGCGGCGGAAACGCTGTTAATCGCATGGTTGCGACCGAGGTTAAGAATGTTGAATTTATCGCAATAAATACAGATGAACATGTTTTAAGACTTTCAAAGGCTTCGCAGAAGATTCAGATCGGCGAAAAGCTTACAAGAGGTAAGGGCGCAGGCTCTATGCCACAGATCGGACAGGAGGCAGCCGAGGAGAGCAGAGATGAAATCGCAGCACTTCTCAAGGATACGGATATGGTATTTGTTACTGCCGGCATGGGCGGCGGTACAGGTACAGGCGCTGCTCCCGTAGTTGCCAAAATCGCAAAGGATATGGGCATTCTTACAGTCGGCGTTGTTACAAAGCCGTTTGCTTTTGAAGGCAAGAGAAGAATGACTCAGGCTGAGCAGGGTATTGCAGAGCTTTCTGCCTGTGTTGACTCGCTTATCATCGTTCCTAACGAAAGACTCAAGTATGTTTCGGATACAAGCATCACTCTCCAAAACGCATTTGCTATTGCCGATGATGTTCTCAGACAGGGTGTTCAGAGTATTTCTGATCTTATCCTTCTCCCGGGTCTTGTAAACCTCGACTTTGCCGATGTTACTTCCGTAATGAAGGACGCAGGCTACGCTCACATGGGTATGGGCAGTGCAACAGGCAAGGACAAGGCTACCGTTGCCGCAGATATGGCTATTTCAAGTCCGCTTCTTGAAACTTCAATTGACGGCGCAAAGGGTCTTATTATCAACATCACAGCATCTGCCGATGTTAGTCTTGATGATATCGATGCCGCATCAACAATGATTAAGGATAAGGTTTCAGATGATGCAAACATCATTTGGGGTGCTGTTATTGACGATAAAATGGAAGATGCTATCAGCGTGACGGTTATTGCAACCGGCTTTAACGCAGACGGTCAGATTGCTAAGAAGAATCTTACGGACGCAGTTTCATCAGCGTCAGCTCCTGTTGCGGCTAAGGAAGAGCCAAAGTCAACAACAAAGGACAAGACTGATGATGACGACGATACCTTCTATGATATTATGTCAATTTTCAACAAGTAATACATTCTGATGTAATGAGGCACTCCTTTTCTGGAGTGCCTTTTCGTTTGACAACAGCAATTCCGTTATGGTATAATTTGAACGGAATAAAGGGGAATTGTGAGCTTTTGTGCTTTTACAATTTCTCTTTTTTTGAGCGAAATCCAAAAGCAAAGAAGGCGGAAAAATGAAAAAACTACTTGCACTTTTGATTGCCTTGATGACTGTTCTTTTGTGCAGCTGTTCATCAGGCGGTGAAACAATCCGATTCGGTGCGGCAGGTACCGGCGGAATTTATAACGAAGCGGCAAATTCGATAAAGTCGATTGCCGATGCTGACGGCATTCTGAAAATTGAAACAAAGACAACAGCCGGTTCTGCGGCAAATGTTCGCTTGCTCTCACAGAATTATCTTGACGCTGCAATTGTTCAGTCCGACATTGCACACGACGCATTTAACGGCGAAAATAATTTTGAAAAATCCGGCAGTCTTGAGGGCTACAGCGCTGTTGTAGGTATGTTTACAGAGGCTTGTCATATCGTTGTAAGAAAAGATTCTGATATTAACAGTGTTGATGATTTGCTCGGCAAAACCGTGAGCATAGGTGAAGAAGAATCGGGTTCGGAGCTTAACGCAAAGCAGATTCTTTCGGCATACGGGCTTAACTCAAAAATGGTTAAGGAAAAAAATCTTAATTATGCCGATGCCGCAAAACAGTTACAGAACGGCGAAATTGATGCGGCATTCTTTACACTCGGACTTAATGCAACAGTTGTTGAGGAACTTTCAAAGCAATGTGATATCAAGCTTATAGGAATTGATGATGCAGCTGTTAAAAAGCTTAAAAACGCTTACAGCTATGTTAATTGCAAAATTCCGAAAAACACTTACAACGGGCAGAGTGATGAAGTCGGCACAGTTGCGGTAAAGGCTGTTCTGATTGTGAACGACAGACTTTCAGACGAACAGGTGAAGAAACTTACACAGCTTGTCTTTGACAATGCGCAGGAACTTCAGCTGACTGTTTCGGCGGATGTTGACATAACACTTGAAAAAGCCGTTGAAGGTGTTAAAATTCCTTTTCACAAGGGTGCGGCAGAATATTATTCCGAAAGAGGAATAACAGTAAAAACAGCAGGATAACTGCGAAAGGATTGGTGCTGATTGAATATAACTCTTGATATGTATCAGACAATCGCAGTTGCCGTGATTGTTCTGATGGCCGGTGCATTTCTGAAAAAGCGTATATCGTTTTTGCAGAAATTTTGTATACCCGCACCTGTAATCGGCGGTTTGCTTTTTGCAATTCTTACGCTGGTTCTCTATATGACAGGTGTTGCGGTAATTGATTTTGATGATACTCTAAAGGAAGTCTGCATGGTGTTTTTCTTTACCTCAGTCGGATTTCAGGCGAATCTCAAGGTACTGAAAAGCGGAGGCAAATCCCTTATCGTATTTTTGTTTCTTGTAATTATGCTCATTGTAATGCAGAATTTCTCTGCAATCGGACTTGCAAATTTGATCGGACTTGACTCGCTCACGGGTATGACGACGGGTTCAATTCCTATGGTAGGCGGTCACGGTACGGCGGGCGCTTTCGGTCCTGTACTTGAGGATTTCGGCGTTCAGGGTGCGACAACTGTTTGTACTGCCGCTGCAACATTCGGTCTTATCGCAGGCTCACTCATGGGCGGACCTGTCGGAAACAGACTTATTAAAAAGCACAACCTTATTGCTACGATCAAAACAGAGGACGACAGCCTTCTTGTTGAAGAAGAAGAAAAGCACGAACGACATTTTTCAATGTATGCTCCGGCAGTATTTCAGCTGATTATAGCGGTCGGACTCGGTACGGTTGTTTCAGATTTGCTTTCACTTACGGGCATGACATTCCCGATTTATATCGGTGCAATGATTGTTGCCGCAATTATGAGAAATATCGGTGAATACACGGGTAAAATCACTATTCATATGGGCGAGATTAACGACCTCGGCGGTATATGTCTCTCACTTTTCCTCGGTATTGCTATGATTACACTCAAGCTTTGGCAGCTTGCCGACCTTGCGCTTCCGCTTATTATACTTCTTGCAGGTCAGGTTGTTCTTATGTTCATTTTCACATATTTTGTTGTGTTCAACATTATGGGCAGAGATTACGATGCAGCTGTTCTTGCGGCAGGTACTTGCGGTTTTGGTATGGGCGCAACGCCAAATGCAATGGCAAATATGCAGGCAATCTGCGAAAAATACGCACCGTCCGTAAAGGCTTATCTTATTGTTCCGATTGTCGGCAGTTTGTTTGCCGACTTCCTGAACAGTCTGACGATAACATTCTTTATAAATTGCATTTAGAATCGGAGGCAGGTATTATGAAGGACAGGAAATTTACATTTGATTCCGAAAACCTTGCTTTTCCCGAGATTCACACGGGCAAAGTAAAGCAGAATGATGTTGCCGAGGATAACACAGACAGCACGGTTGTTTATGATACTGTCGCTGTTCCCGAGGTTCATCTCAAAAAGCATAAGCATAAAAAACAGAAGAAAGACAATAAATAAAACAACAGCCGTACATTTTAAAAGTGTACGGCTGAAATTTTTGTATTTAATTTTGAAATAAAACCTTACCTTCCGTAATGGGTGTGTATGCGGTAAGTTCGGCCATGTCAAGGTCGATTTTGTGCATATCAACCGCACAAATTTGGTGATTGTTGTAGGTGGTGTAGTAGTAGATTCCCTTGTCGGCATTGCAACAGGAGGTGTAAAGTGTGATTTCATACTTTCCGTCTGCAACCTCACAACAACCTTTCTGCTGGTCAACAGAACCGAGAATGTGGAAAAACTGGCTCACGCTTTCGCTCTCGCTGTCACCAGAAACGGAGTTAAGCTTTGTGAACGCAACCTTTGCAAAACGGGATGCGGATGAAAGGTCGCCCGGCAGTCCGATTGCACCCATTCCACGGCTGTATGTGGTTAGCTCGGCACTTTTGCCGAAGTTGTTTTCGGGTTGCTTTGGTGAGAGTGACATATAGTTGTTGAGCATGAACATCTGAATGTCAAACGGCGGATTGTTTGTCAGCACACCGACAGGGTTGTCATAGACCTTGAGTCCGTCATTTGTCGATTCAACTGTAAGCGATTCGTTTCTGTCGGAAATAATCCAATGCAATTGAGCACAGGGGAGCCTGTCGCTGAACTGCGTATTTGTTATGTTAAGGTTTTCAAGCTTTTTTCTTGCCTGCAAAACGCTGTCGCAATGTGAAAGTATATACGGAATGAACTCAAATTGTGCAATATTTTCCTTGCCGTTTTTCGGTTCAAAATATACGGCATTGCCCACAAAATTTAGTCCTGCCATACACAAGCCCTTTTCATTCATTGCGTCGTAATAGAGCGGATAACCGTCTGCAATGTGAGCCATGCCAATCATCGCAAAGTGGCTGTTGCATTCGTTTGTATGGCGGAACTTAAACGGAAAATTTCGTGGAGTAATTGTAATTTCGTCACCGTATGAAAATTCATAATCAAGCGTTCTGCCAAAGTAAAAGTCTTTTGTTTTATATGTTGCCGCTGTACACATATCATCAGCCTCCGATTCTTTTAATAATAAATATTCTTCCGCTTGGTATAGAGTATCATACTGCTTAAACAAAATGATTGCAAGGTGATTTTTGGAAAATTACAAAAATTGTCGAAATCACTTGAAAAATTAACCTGCTCGGTATATACTATATATGTCGATATGAATGATATGTCAATATGAATGGGAATGAGGTTCTCCCACGGCTTTTGTCGAAACCGCTTTTGCTGATGACTTCTGTTTTTTGAACAGGGGCATTGGCTTTTTTTATGCGATGTTCTTTGTGCGGAAATTTTGAGGAGGAAATTTATGAAGAACAAATTTGTTGATTTTAAGGTGCTTGCAACATCTCTGTGCTGTTCCGTTGTGATGGGACTCATATCGTTTGCGTTTCTGAAATGTCTTGATTATGCGGCAGATTTCAGGAGCTTCTTTCCGCTGTGCTATATCTTTTTGCCCGTAGCAGGTATTGTGACCGCTTTTGTATATAAGCGTATCGGTGGAAAGTCTTCAATGGGCAACAACATTATTATTGAGAGTGCAAATGACGGTGAAAAAGTGCCAAAGCGACTTGCATCGTTGACATTTATATTTACCTGCATAACCCATCTTTTCGGCGGTTCTGTCGGCAGAGAGGGAACTGCCGTTCAGATTGGCGGTTCGCTGACAAGTAATGTTGCCGATTATCTCGGCTTTAAAAATAATGACCGAAGTACAATCGTTCTCAGCGGAATCAGCTCTGCATTCGGTTCGGTTTTCGGCACACCGTTTGCAGGTGCATTTTTCGGAATGGAAGTCTGCTGTGTCGGAAGATTGTCGGCAGGTACGGTAATTCCGTGCTTTGCGTGTTCATATCTTGCAAATTTTGTTACACAGCTTCTCGGCTTTAAACATCAAAGATATGCAATCTCGTCAATCCCCGATTTTGACGCAAGATTTCTTTTTGTGTTTTTAATTGCGGCAGTTTGCCTCGGCTTAATCGGCAAGCTGTTTGCACTCGGAATAAAGTATGTAAAACTTGCATACTCAAAAATTTTCAAGAACTACCTTCTTGCAGCAGCAGTAGGTGCGGCAATCGTCAGCCTTTTAATTTTCGCTTTGGGACTTAACGATTTTGAGGGCTTAAGCACATGGATGCAGCACACCGCCTTTAAGGGCGATGCAAAATGGTACGATATGCCGGCAAAATATCTTTTGACCGTACTCACCCTCGGTGCAGGATTTCAGGGAGGAGAGGTTACTCCTATGTTTGATATGGGTGCGTCATTCGGCAGTTGGTTCGGATGCGTCTGCGGATTTGATCCCACATTTTTTGCGGCAATCGGATTTGTATGTGTTTTTGCCGCAGCAATCAACACACCTATTACAGCAATCGTTCTCGGTATAGAAGTTTTCGGTGCGTCTGCCGCCCCGTATTTTGTGCTTGCAGTCCTCATCAGTTTTATCGCATCCGGCAATACAACAATTTATCCGTCGCAAAAATTCCCGGTTGATAAAAGCCTTTTTCATTTTCAAAAGAAGTGACGCAATAGGCTTGAGCAAAGTGTAAGTCGGTGTATTTAGGCGTTGACTTTGCGAAAATTGTTATTTAAACTTTTCTCATAATCAATAGTTAGTTGTGGGGGAGATTATATGAAAAAATTCAGAGCGGTTTGTTTGGCTTTTGTGATGATGTTATCCGTTGCGGTAATGCTTTGCGGTTGCGGTGATACGAAAATTACAGACAAGGTTAATTTTTCCGATGTTGATGAAATAACCGTCGTAATGTCGGACGAGTCAACCGCCGTGCTTGGCGAGGTTGATTTCAAGACGGTCAAGAATATTCTGCAATCAGCCGAAACAGGCGGTACAAGCGGTGAGTTTGACGGCGGAATCCTTATTGAAACACGCAAAGACGGAATTGTTACCCACAATATCAGTGTCGGCGGTGCTGACAAAATCTGTGTTGACAAAGACAATTCAACCGTGTATAAAATTTCCGATGGTGATTACAAGACCTTGGAAAAGGTTATGGACAATTACAAGCTGTAACGCTTGAACAAAATCACGATAAATAAAAATATAAGCGAGATGAATTCAATCGAAAAACTCATCTCGCTTTTTGCTTGAAGATTAAATTGTTTGCTGAATAAAATCAGAAATCATCGTCGAAATCCGTGTCAAATTCATCATCTAAATCAGACGAAAACAAGTCGTCATTATCTTCGTCATCATTCATAATATCCTCAATCACGGTGAACTCAAGACCTTTTTCAAGCGGATCAAGCGTTCCGTTATGGTTTAAATCAAACAATCGTTCAAAATCGAAAATGCCCATAAATTTTCCTCCTTAACATATGGGATATCCTATATGTTAATCATATCAAATGAACTGTACGATAAAACGGACTTTCCTTTGATGTCAGACAAATTTATTGAGTTCTGCGTTGTATTTGCAGTCAATTGCAGAAAGCTTGCTTTCAATTTCTTCTTTACTGCAACCGAGATCATCACACATTTTATCAAGGCTGGGGTAGAAATCACGAAGCTTTGTATTAACAAAGCTTAAAAGAATCATCGGATCGTTCGGAATTGTATTTTCAGCCATAATAATCGCCCTTTCAAAATTATTTACTGTATTTACTAATCTTACAATTAGTAGTATAATATACAGGTACAAATTTGTAAACGGTATTTTGTGTGATGCCGTGTGTAACAGATAAATTTTTTTCAAAGGAACTTGGAAATGGATAAGAAATTTGATGTTGTAATCGTTGGCACAGGTGCGGCCGGACTTTATGCGGCACTTAATTTTCCCGAAAGCGTGAATATTCTTCTTGTTTCAAAGCGTGAACTTCAGCTTTCAAACAGCTCTCTTGCGCAGGGCGGTGTTGCGTGTGTGCTTGATACGGTTCACGACAGCTACAAGCTGCATATTACGGATACATTGATTGCGGGAAAGTATAAAAATACTCTTTCCGCTGTTGAAAAGCTTGTTACCGAAGGTCCTTCGGATGTTCTTAAAATCAAAGACCTCGGTGTTGATTTTGACCTTAACGAGGATGGCACAATGTGCAAAACTCTTGAGGCAGGTCACAGCAGAAACAGAATTGTTCATCATAAGGATTCAACAGGCAAGGCAATTGTTGACGGACTTATCGCAAAGGTTACTCAGCTAAAAAATGTTACCGTGTGTGACAACGCTCTTGTTTATTCAATTGACAAGGTGCTGAACGGTTTTTATATAAGCATTTTGAGAAACGGTGAAAAGCTTCACTACGGCTGTAACTACTGTCTGCTTGCAACAGGCGGTATCGGCAGAGTTTATAAGTATACAACCAACTCCGCAATTGCAACGGGTGACGGCATTGCGTTTGCATATATGCTTGGTGCAAGAATTAAAAATCTTTCGAGAATACAGTTTCACCCGACAGCATTTGCGGCTGATCATGGCAGAGAGCGTTTTCTTATAAGTGAGGCTGTTCGTGGTGAGGGTGCGGTTCTGCTCAACTGCAACGGCGAGAGATTTGCCTCAAATTATGACAGCAGAGGAGAGCTTGCTCCGAGAGATGTTGTTTCAAATGCGGTTATGCTTGAATCAATTAAGACAAACAGCGAGAATTTCTATCTTGACATAACTCACAAGCCGGCTGATTTTGTAAGAAATCGTTTTCCGATGATTTATGAAAGATGCCTTGAAGAGGGCGTTGACATTACAAAGGACAGAATTCCTGTATTTCCGTGCCAGCATTACCTTATGGGCGGTATTGATGTTGACCTTCATTCACGCACAACCGTTGAGGGCTTGTATGCCGCAGGAGAGTGCTCGCACACAGGTGTTCACGGTGCAAACCGTCTTGCAAGTAACTCGCTCCTTGAGGCGCTTGTTTATTCAAGAACAGCCGCTCTTGATATTACGGATAAAATCAACAAATTCGGCAGAAGAACTCTTGGTGAAGAACCTGTTTACCGCCCTGTTGAGGGCAAGGTTATGCCGCACGGCTGTCGTTCAAAAATCAGAGAGATTTTGCAGGACGCATATTTTGTTCTTCCAAAGCCTGAAAAATATGAAGAAAGCAGTAAGCAGATTCACGAGATTATGAGTGAACTGTTTGCAGAAAAGTACGAAATCAATTCCGACCTTGTTGAGGCAAGAAGTGCGGCAATTGTTGCAAGTATCATTTTTGATGAAATTATGGAGGGTACAGACTGATGACACTTAACAGCATTTACGTAGACAATCTTATCAAAACCGCATTGCTTGAGGATATCAACTATCTTGACACAACAACCGATTACCTTATTGACGAAAATCAGGAAAACACGGCAATTTTCCTTGCAAAAAGTTCAGGTGTTCTTTGCGGTATCGAGGTTGCTCTCCGTGTGTTTGAAATTCTTCAGCCAAACGGTTTTGAGACAAAGGTTTATAAGCATGACGGCGACAAGCTTGTAAAGGGCGAAATCATTGCTGAAATTCACGGCAAGACAAGAACAATTTTAAAGGGCGAGAGAACGGCTCTCAACCTTATTCAGCATATGAGCGGTATTGCAACCGCAACAAACAAGGCTGTTGAAATTGTCAGCGGTACAAAGGCTTCTATTGCCGACACAAGAAAGACACTCCCGGGTATGCGTCCGCTCCAGAAGTATGCCGTTACGGTTGGAGGCGGAAGAAATCACCGTTACAATCTTTCCGATGCCGCAATGCTCAAGGATAACCACATTGACGCAGGCGGCGGAATTGCCAACGCTGTTTCAAAGCTTAAATCAAAACTCGGTCATATGACCAAGGTTGAACTTGAAGTAAGAAACCTTGACGAACTCAATCAGGCTCTTGAGGCAGGCGTTGATGTTATTATGCTCGACAATATGAGCCCCGAGCTTATGAAACAGGCTGTTGACATCACGGCAGGCAAGGCACTTCTTGAGGCAAGTGGCGGTATCACGGACGAAACTCTTCGTGAAATTGCCGAAACCGGTGTCGATATCATTTCAATGGGTGCGCTCACTCATTCGGTTAAGGCTTTTGATATTTCACTTAAAATAAAATAAGCCTGAATTGAAAAAATTTAAATTCAAAACAAAAAAACAGCGGTGATTATTCTTCATCGCTGTTTTGTGTTGTTTGAGTCGAAATTAAATTGTTGTGTTTGTAAAATGCAGGGAGCATTGCATAATGACGATGATTTTATAATCGGAAGTTGTGATAACAATTAGCAAGACTTTTGTATATTTCTGTCGGTATCGCAAGATTTCCTTTTCCGACTCCAAGCGAAATATCGGGTTTTGTTGCTCCGTGGAAGTCACTTCCGCCGCTTTTCAAAAGACCGTATTCGTCACAGATTTTCTCGGCAAGCTCGGTTTCGGCTTTGTCAAAAAGCGAATAGTACGCCTCCGTTGCGTTAAGACCGCAAATCTTTGCTTTTGGCAGAAATTCTCTCAATTCATCTTCGTTCATATTGAGAAACGGGTGTGCAAGAACGGATATTGAACCGAAACCTTTCAGCTTTTCAATTATATACAGAGATGACGGCCTTTTCGGCGGAACATAGTAGCCGAACTTCGACATAAGCAAGGTTTGAAATGCCTCTTTGACAGAAGAAACATAGCCCTTTTGCATAAGAGCGGCGGCGATGTTTGCACGGTTTACAAAGCCGTCAACCGTGCTGTTTTTGATTTCGTCATAGTCGAGAATATAGCCGTCTTTCGCAAGATTTTTAACGAGCAGTTTGTTGCTTTCCTCCTTTAATTTTTGCGACTCAGCCATAATTTCGGTTATGTCTGAATAGTTTTCTTTCTTGATAAACAGACCGACAATGTGCAGCTGCTTTGAATTGTATTCGGTTGAAAATTCAATCCCCGCAACGGTGGTTACGCCGTACTTTTTACCTGCCGAAACAAATTCGTCAAGCCCTGCAACCGTGTTGTGGTCGCAGAGTGCAACGGCGTCAAGCCCGATTTCTTTGGCTTTTAAAACGATTTCCGTAGGTGAAAATGTGCCGTCCGAAAATGTTGAATGTGTATGCAAATCGCAGAACATAAAATTCCCCCGATACAAAATGGAGTGGGATAATTTTACCCACTCCATTTTAGCATATACGGTTTGCAAATTCAACGCAGATGAATATTTCACACAAGCTTTTTCAGTTTCAGTGCAAGGTTGGCAATGTGATTTACTCCGTTTCTGAAAACATAGTCAAACTCGCCGGCATAGGTTTTGACTTTGCCGTTAAATCCCTGTTTAAAGCGGTAGACACCGTAGTTTTTATGCGTTTCGTCATACCAATAGGGAATACCGCAAAAATCGTATGTATGGCAACCGCTCTCAATTGCGTACTTAATCATCGTCCATTGCATAAGATAATTCGGCATATATTTTCTGTATTCGTTTGATGAACAGCCGTAAACATAGCTTGCAACATTTGCATAATTTACAAGCAATGCACCCGACAAAACTTTTCCGTCAAGCTTTGTGATACAGAGCTTTGCGTTGCCGTGAAATGCCTGTAAAAAATTTCTGAAATATTCTTCCGAACGGATTTCAAAGCCGTCACGCCTGCCTGTTTCTTTCATAAGCTCCATAAAATCGTCAAGCTCATCTTCACCGCAGAATTTACACTCAACGCCTTTCCTCATTGCAAGGCGAATGTTGTACCGCCATTTTGATTTAAAATTTGCAAAAACTTCATCACACGATTTATCTTTTATGTCAAGCACATAATTTTCTTTGCATTGGGTGTTGTCATATCCTCGTTTTTCACCGTGATAAACAAAGCCGAGGTCAACAAGATTTTTAATCGAGATAAAGTCGGTTTCGTCAATCAGCGGATCGGTTTTGAGTGTGTATGCGTGATATTTTTCTGCAATCAGCTTTATCTGCTCAAATATTTTTCTGACGGTTTTACTGTCGTGAGTGTCGCATACAAAGCCCCTCGGTGCATAAAGCATTGCCGTGTTGAGAATCGGTATTTTCTTTACAAGCACAAGTGTACAGCCGTTGATTTTTCCGTTTTCGTCACGAACGGCAACATACTCGGGAATCCAACCCTTTTTAACCTTTGCCCAGTCTGCCGACTGCATAAAGTTTCCGTATTTACTGTTTTTACAAAATTCCTCATACTCTTTAATATCCATAAAAAACAAGCCTTTCGTAAGTGTATCTATACTATACAAAAGGCTTGTTTCTGAAATTGTTCAAAAATGTATCATAGTTGTTTCATCAGCCATAATAATCAAATTGTTCGTTGTTTATTTTGCTGTATTCCAAAAACGGCTGTGGGCAGATGTTGATGCTGAAAGATTCGGAACTTGCCTTAACCGTTATTGAATCGGAACTGACACCCCAGTATTTTATGAGTGCATCGTACAGCTCCTGTCTATAACTGTCGCTGTATTCGGTTCTTCCGTACAGCTCCTGTTCATACGGAATAGAAATTTCACTCCCGGTAACGCTGTCCGTCAGGTAGGTTGTATCAATGTTAAGCTCATAAATTGTGAAAGTTTCCATATCAAACAGCATTGTTATGTTTAGTCCGTATTGTGCGCCCTCTTTGGCATAGTTGCATGTTACAAACATAAAATCGGACGAAACAATTACATTACCGTCAAGTGTTCCGCGCATTGTAAGTTTGTAACCGCTGCAGCTGTCAAGTGTAAAAAACGGCCGAATGTAGCCTGCAATATTGGAAAATAATTTTGTGTCTTTAAGCGAATTTGCAAGATTGCTTAACGCTTTTTTTGCATAGCTGATTACAGTTTCTGTTTTCGGAGCATTGTTTTGAAGAACCCAAACGGTATCTTCGCTTGAAATGAGTTTCAAAAATTCTCCGCCGCTCAAAGTGGTTATATCGGCGGTAAGTTTAAATGTTTCGGCTGTGTTTCCGACAGAACCCCGATTGTCCGTTACCGAATAATAAAAGCGGGGGAGAAACACAACGGTTGCGACTACGGTCAAGGTGAGCAAAGTGCAGATGATATATTTTGCGGATTTTTTAAGGTTAAATTTCTTCATCTTCAAAGCCCTCACTTTCCGTAGAATTATCGGCAAGACTTACCGTAAAGCTGATGTCCGTACCCTTGCCGACTTCACTGACAATTTCAAGAGTTGAGCCGTGAAGCTTTGCAATTTCATTGCAGATTGAAAGCCCGAGTCCGGCTCCGCCCATACTCCTTGAACGGGATTTGTCAACCATATAAAACGGTTCGGTAATTTTGGCAAGGTCATCTTCCGCAATTCCGCAACCGCTGTCGGTAACGCAAAAACGGTATCTGTCGCTGTCAACATATCCCGTGAGTGTAACAGGCTTTCCGCTCTCACTCGCTTTACAGGCATTGTCAATCAGGTTGTACAAGAGCGTTTTCAAGAGTGACGGCTCTGCGTTGACTTCTGCTTTTTCAACATTTAATTTGAGCTTTACGCCGTATTTTTTCAAAATAAAGAGAACAGACTTTTTAATGTCATCGGCAATTATGTCCGTTCTGATGTTTACGGCTTTGATTTCATCATTTTTCAAAACTATAAGGTTTAGCAGATTGAGCGAAAGTGCTTCAAGCCGACTGCCCTCTTTGTAAATAAGGTCGGCACATTCTCTGCGTTGTTCAGGCTCCATTTCGTAGGAACGGAGCATATCCGCATAGCCGATAACAGAGGTCAGCGGAGTTTTTAACTCATGGGTAAAATCCGCAATAAAGTTGTCACGATTCTGTGTCGCAAGCTTTAGCTGTTCAATGTAGTCTTCAACATAATCTGCCATGGTGTTAAAGCTCTGCGAAAGCTCGGTTATTTCGGTTGAGGATGTAATGCCGTGGCTTTCCTTTACTCTCATATTAAAGTTGCCCTCGGCAACTTCCTTTGACGCATCCTTTAACTTAACAAGCGGTCTTGTCAAAAGCTTTGAGAAGATTACAAGCAGAATTGATGCAAACAACGCAACGCCTATGAGAATGAACTGATAAATTGTGCAGTACATATCACGGTCGCTGTACACGCTTGTTATATCGTCAACAGTTTCAATATAACAGCTTTCGCTTACAAGCTGAATTTTGCTTATTGTCTGAATATAGTATTTTTTGTTTTCAGTAACGATTCTGCTTTTTCTGGAGTTTACCGACATACCGTAGACAAATTCATTTTCTGCCGAAAAGCTGAGCTCGTTTATTGAACCGATTTTGATTTTAGAATCCGAATTGCCTGCAATTTGTTTTGCAAATCCGATTGCCGAAACGCGCAGATATTCCAAGTTTCCGTAGGTGGGCAGATTGTTGTCTGCATATACCGAAAGTGCCGTTGTGATGTAATTGTTGTTCTTTTTGGCTGAGTCAATGCGGTTGTTCAGCGTGTTTGTAAAAACGGTGTTGATGAGGAGAAAACCTCCCACACCGAAGGAAGTAATTATAATAAGAAAGGTAATAAAAAATATTTTCCACGAAAATTTCATTAGGGCTTTCCCTCCGCTTATTCAACAAGACGGTAACCGACTTTATACACAGACTGAATGTTGTCTTTTAAATCAAGCTTTTTTCTTAACCGCTGAATATGCAGATCTACGGTTCTTGTATCACCCATATACGGTTCATTCCATACCCTTTCGTAAATCATTTCACGGTAAAGGGCAATGTTTTTGTTGCGTACAAAAAGCAGAAGTATTTCGTATTCCTTTAATGTAAGGTCAATTTGTACTCCGTTTTTGGTGACTATTCTTGAATTTGTGTCAATTACTATGTCTTTAAAGCTGAGTTTTGTTTTTGCCTTGTTGTATCTTCGTAGTATCGCATCGACTCTTGCCTGAAGTTCCGAAATGTTAAACGGTTTTGTTATGTAATCGTCAGCCCCCAGGTTAAGCCCGTAAACCCTGTCCGATATATCTGATTTTGCAGTAATGAAAATTACGGGTGTGTCAAAGCCTTTGATGTAGTCCATAAGCTCAAAACCGCTGATTTTCGGCAACATAACATCAAGCAGAATAAGGTCAAAGTGCTTTTTCTCCAGAACATCGGCACAGCTTTCGCCGTCAAACACACAATCGGTTTTGTGCCCGTGCCGAGAAAGAGCCATTTCAATAAGATTTGAAATATTCTTTTCGTCCTCAACAATCAATATGTCAGCCAACAACCCCACCTCCAAGACACAGTTTATATTGCCATTGTATCATAGATGTATCATTTTTTTCAAATTATTCTTTTTTTGCAGAGCTGTATCCAAAAATCGGTTAATGCAGAATATTGTCAAATTATGTGCAGCTGTTAATTATTTCACGAACCGTGCTTGAAAACAAAGTCTAATAATGGTATTATTTTATGCAAGCAAAACATTTTGAAAGGAAGATTACAATGGGTAATTCTAAATCGGTAAAAAAAGGCGTTGCAGTTGTAACGGCAGTTATTGTGCTGTTGTTATGGTTTGCGTTTCGGTAGTTTGCAATTTGCTTTCAACAAAAACAGAAAGCTCAAATCAGACATATCTTGATGACGCAAAGGCTCAGCTTACAGAATACAGCGATAACTATAACTACACTAAATTTGAGTTTATGAACTCACTTTTTGAAAAGGCAAATGTAATTGCAAGTGTTGTTACGGAAAATACTTCGGCTGAAACAAATGCCGCACTTGTAAAGAACCTCGGCATCAATTCATTTGTTATGACAGACGCTGACGGCAAGATTATCGCATCGTCAGACGATAAAAAGGTCGGCACAAATTTCCTTGATGACGAAACAACAAAGCAGTTCAAGGCTAACCTCAAGGGTATGAAGGTCAAGAGCATTTCAGAGCCGACAGCCGTTGAGGGCGAGGACGGTGTGTATAACCTCATGGCTTGCGTTGCAAGAACAGAGGGCGGCATTGTTATTATTGATACAAATACAAGCGACTATTCGGCTGTTATCGGTGCTGATATTGCAAAAAGCTGCAAGGGTGATACAATCATCGTTAAGAACGGCGAAGTTGTAAGCACAAATATGAACCTTGGCGATAACGGTCTTAAAAGCGCAGGTATTACAGACGAAATGATTCGTTCGGAAAATTTCAATGTTACAATCGACGGCACAACATATTCACTCAGCAGTATGCCGTCAGGTGAATATACAATCATCAGCGGACAAGCTGCGACAGAAAGCGGTTTCAATATGATTTACGGTGACGTAATTCCGTGTGCCGCAGGTTTTGTAATGATTATCATTTCCGGAATTATACTCAGCCTTGGCACAACAAAGAAAAAGGAAAACGAGTAATTGTTAATTACAGCATACAAACAAGAAGTGGATATTTTACGAAATTTGTATGTAAAATGACGAAAAGGTCATAAATTCAAGAAATATCTCCGAAAACATTGTGCTTTAGCACAAAGAATATTGTGCCGAAAAATATTGCATAACCATATTTTGATGATATAATAATGGCATAAACAAAAAAGACGCAAAGCAAAGGAGCTTCTGAAAAGGAGGCTCCTTTTCTGTTTATCTTTTTTGGTATCTTAAAAAGGGGAAATTATTATGACACCTGAGAAAATTGTTGAAAACCATAAGAAATATGTCCTCCAGTCATGGAGCAAGCAGGGTAATCTCAATCCGATTCCCGTTGCAAAGGCAGACGGAATTTACTTTTACGATTTTGACGGTAACAGATATACAGATATGTCATCACAGCTTGTAAACCTCAATCTCGGTTACAGAAATAAAGCAATCGGTGATGCAATCATCGGCGTGAAAGCTGATATGGCTGACCATATTTCTTCAAGAAAGCTTGAATCGGCATTTGAACGAACAATTTATTCCTACAAAAAGCACTGGGGCGGTTTTAAGGTGGACAACATGATGTTCTATGTCCTCAATGACTTTTCCGATGACGAAATTGAAAGCTTAGCCGAAAAAATTCAGTCGGAAAAGGAGAGGTATATAAGCGTCAACAAGCTGTATGTGGTAGTGAGCAAAACAAATAACAAGCTGAAATCACTCCCGAAAACATACCAGATTGTTTTAAGAATGTTAAGGCTTGCCGTCCGTACAGATATGACGCCTATGTTCTATGACCGACTTGAAGTTAAAAAGCTGATTCTTGCGGTTGACGATATTTCGTTGCTTGAAAGTATCTATAACGAAAATCTCAAAAAGCTTGAAGTGTATGACCGTGACAACGGCACGGATTATATGAGTTTTTTAAGACTTTACCTAAAGTATGACGGAAGTGTTCAGAGGGTTGCTCAGGAAACCTTTGTTCACCGCAACACCATAAATTATCAGCTTGCAAAAATCAAAAAGATTCTCGGCAATAACCTCAAAACCTTTGAAGAACGATTCAAAATTATATTAGCATTTGAAGTTCGTGATGTGCTTTGACCGCCTCCGTCACCGTCACGATGTTAATACTGAAAATCCCCCGACAGCCTAACGGAAACCGCTGTCGGGGGATTTTTTATGTGTTTGTTGTAGCTGTATTTATTTGAGTAACTGATACTAATTGATATCAATTAGTATCAGTTACTATCAGTCAGAGTTAGCATAAGTAAAAAAGAACCGATACAAAAAGTATCGATTCTTCTTTGGTGCGGGTGACATATTTTGTGATAAATCAAAGTTTCAACCTCGCCAATGTGGCTCGTGCATAGCTAAATTATCATCAACGCTCTCCCTAAAAACAGTCCACCGGACTGTTTTTTTACGGTCGCCTTCAAGTCCTGTCCTAATTTTGTTTCATAAAGAAAAAGGGTAGGTAATACAATATTACCTACCCTTTTCTTTGGTGCGGGTGACAGGACTTGAACCTGCACATCGGTTGACACTAGAACCTAAATCTAGCGCGTCTGCCAATTCCGCCACACCCGCTTATTAAATTGAAAGTTGAAAATTGAAAATGGAAAATTATTGGTTCTTTGCTGACTTTAGTATAGTAACCAAAATTTTTTCAATTTCAACACAATCATCTAAAATAGATTTTGTTTGATTTTCAGACAAATATTCTGTAGCACCCAACAATTTTATCCAATATTTTGTTTCGGATGCTTCTTTTAGGGCTATGCTTATTTTTGATACAAAATCAGGCTTGCTTTGTGCCTGTTGGGATTCGGTGACATTAGCACCGATACTTGTGCCTGCACGAAGTAACTGTTTGGACAGAATGTATTCTTTTTTCTCTTCACACAAAAATTTATATAATCGTACAATTCTTATTGCAAACTGAAAACTTTTGTTTTCTATAACATTATCCATAATATTCGTGTATATCAAAATTGCGATTATTGCAGAGAACAGAAAATTAAAAATTTTCCACTTTCCATTTTCAATTTTCAATTTCTGCAAGACCTACCGTTAGATAATACTATAAATATCAGCAAAAGTCAAGTATAAGCAAGCAGTATATTATTACTGCTTGCAGAACACGATGCCGTCTTTTTTACTGATTGACTTGATTTTTGCCAAAGATTCAACTCTTATGCCCATATCACGAACGAGGTTACCGCCGCCCTGATAAGCTTTTTCGATAACAATTCCCGCACCTGCTGTTTTTGCGCCTGCTTTTTCAATCAGCATAAGAAGTGCCGTTAAGGCGCTGCCCTTTGCAAGAAAATCGTCAATGATAAGCACATTGTCTTCTTTACTCAAAAATTCCTTAGAAACAACTATGTCATAGTCCTTTTTATGAGTGTATGAGTGGACGGTTGCGTTGTATGTATCGGAATAAATATTGATTGTCTTTGTCTTTTTTGCAAAAACAACCGGAACACCAAAATACTGAGCCGCAAGACAGGCAATGCCGATTCCCGATGCTTCGATTGTCAGAATTTTTGTTATGTTTTCATCCTTGAAAAGCCTGTAAAATTCCTTGCCAAGCTCACATACAAAACTGACATCAATCTGATGATTGAGAAAGCTGTCAACCTTTAACACATTGTCGGCACCAATATGTCCGTCTTTAAGAATTCTGTCTTCTAAAAGTTTCATATCAATCTCTTTTCTGAAAAATAAAATAGTAACAAACAATACGATAGATTATACTACAAATATTTGCACATTTCAATTGATTTTTGTGATATTCCATGCCTTATTTTTCTTATTTTCGGAAAATATTAAATTCAGACACAAAAAAGGCAGTCGTGATAAAGCGACTGCCCCTGCGGTTTATACTTCAATATTTTTAATTGAATCAAATTCGTCCATGATTTCTTTTGACGGCTTTTTTGAAAGAAGAGAAACAATAACATTCACAATAAGTGCAAGTCCGAAGCCTACAACAAGTGAATAAAGATTTGTTGCCGCATAAAGCGTCTGACCGTTTACAATTGGAATATAGTCCCATATGATAACTGTCAGAGCACCTGTTGCCATGCCGCTGATTGCACCCGAAAGTGTTGAGCGTTTCCAGAAAAGCGCCAGCAGAACAACAGGTCCGAACGCCGAACCGAATCCTGCCCATGCATCCGAAACAAGTCCCATAATGCTTGATTTAGGATTAAGTGCAATGAAGAATGCGATTATAGCAACAACTGCAACTGCAATTTTGCCGACCAAAAGCGAGCTCTTTTCGCTTGCATTCTTTTTAACAGCACCTTTGTAAAGATCCTCCGAAACAGCCGACGCAGTGACGAGAAGCTGACTGTCTGCTGTTGACATAATTGCGGCAAGGATTCCGCAAAGGAAAATACCGCCGATAAAGATAAGCACGCCGTTGCCTGAGAAAAGCTGCTGGATTGTTCTGATGAATACAGATTCGCTTGTTGCATCGTCAAGCTGTGCTGTAAGGTAGCCTCTTGCGATAAGACCGATAAGGCATGACGCAGTAAGTGAAATAATTACCCAAACAACAGCAATTTTTCTTGACTTCTTGATTTCTTCATTGCTCTTTACAGCCATGAATCTGACGAGAATATGCGGCATACCGAAGTAACCGAGTCCCCACGCAAGGTTTGAAATAATCGAAACAGCCGAAACAGGAGTTCCGTCACCGTTTACAAAGAAGTTAAGGAACTGAGCAGGCTGTTCAACACCTTTTGCAGCAAGTGCAGAACTGAAGCTTGTGTCAAATGTGAGAATTGCATATGCAAGCACCGGAACGGTAAGGATTGCAACAATCATCATAAGTCCCTGAATGAGGTCGGTTGTACAAACTGCCTTGAAACCGCCCATAAATGTATATACAAGAATTACTACTGCGGCAACGATAAGACCGATAACATAAACCCGATTGTAGTTTTCGTCACCGCTTGCGCTGTCCGAGAAGAGCGTAGCAAAAAGCTTTGCGCCCGAACTGAATGCCGACGCTGTGTAAACCGTGAAGAAAACTGCTATGATTGAAGCCGAAACAATCTTGATTATGTTTTTATGGTCACGGTAGCGATTTTTGAAAAAGCTCGGAATAGTGAGCGAGTTGCCTGCCACAATGGTGTATTTACGAAGTCTTGCCGAAACAATGTACCAGTTGAGAATTGTGCCGATAAGAAGTCCTACGGCAATCCATGCCTCGCCTGTACCGGCAAGGTATACAGCGCCCGGAAGTCCCATCAAAAGCCAACCGCTCATATCAGATGCCTGTGCCGACATTGCGGCTGTCCAACTGCCGAGGTTTCTGCCACCGAGAAAATAGTCCTCATTGTTCTTGTTGCCCTTTGAGCAAACAAAGCCTATTACGATCATAATAATCATATAAGCTATAAATGCACAAAGAACTATTATGTTGTTTGTTGTCATTATGCCCCTCCTGAAATTAAATTTATAAATCAAATACCTTTTAATTCTACCAAAAATGAATAAATAAATCAAGTGAATTGCAGTATTTAGGACTTTTATGCAGATAATTTGTGCATTTGCAAAAATTCAGGAGTAACATTTTGCACATAATTACGAATAAAATAACTTTTATATGCATTTAAAGGGGGATTTTGTGTTGATTTGAAGAATCAAAAGTATTATAATTACATTGATTGCAAATTGACTGTAAAAGGTATGTGGAGAGATAGAAATGAATATGGTAAAAAGAACTTGGGCTGAAATTTCACTTAATGCAATTGAGCATAACTATAATGTAATAAGAAATAAGGTTGCAGACGATACAAAGGTCTGTTGTGTTATAAAGGCTGACGGCTACGGCCACGGTGCAGTTGAGCTTTCACAGGTTTATGAAAAACTCGGAGCGGATTTTTTTGCTGTTTCAAATATTGACGAGGGTATAGAAATCAGAAAGAGCGGTTCAAAACTCCCTATTGTGATTCTTGGCTACACTCCCGTTTCAGAGGCTGAAAATCTTGCTGAATATGATATTTCTCAGGCTGTTTTTTCACTTGAGTATGCAAAAGAGCTTTCTGAAAAATGTGTTGAAGAGGATTGTATCTGCAAAATGCACATCAAGGTTGACTCGGGAATGTCAAGAATCGGCTTTATGTGTCAGGAATTTCCACGGGATGAATATTCTATTGAAGAAATTTGTGAGGCTTGTTGCCTTCCGAATCTTGAGGTTGAGGGGCTTTTTACTCATTTTTGTGTGTCTGATGAAGATGCCGAGGGCAGAGAGTTCACAAACAAGCAGTATGAAAACTTTATTCATGTGCGTGACAGCCTTAAAAAGCGAGGCGTTGATATCAGCGTTGTTCATTGCTCAAACAGCGGTGCAATTGAAGATTACCCCGAAACCTGTTGCGATATGGTAAGAGCAGGTATTATCCTCTACGGACTTGCTCCGTCATCAAAGCTTGCCGACAGACTTGACCTTGTTCCTGCAATGACTCTTAAAACAGTTGTCGCTTTTGTAAAAGAGGTTCAAAAGGGTGCAACAATTTCCTACGGCAGAACTTTTACAGCCGACAGAAAGATGAAAATTGCAACCGTTCCTATCGGATACGCTGACGGATTCATCAGACAGAATGCAAAAGACGGCTATATGATGGTAAACGGAAAGAAAGCGAAAATTGTGGGCAGAATATGTATGGATCAGACAATGCTTGATGTTACCGATATTGAAGATGTCAAGACAGGTGACGAGGTTGTCGTATTCGGTACAGGCGAAAACGGTGAGCCTACTGCAGATTCACTTGCCGAAAATACAGGAACTATAAACTACGAAACCGTTTGTCTTGTCGGAAAGCGTGTTCCGAGAATTTACATTAAAGACGGAAAAATTGAGAATGTGATGTATAAATTATGAGATTACTTGCTGTTGACGGAAACAGTATTGTAAACCGTGCGTTTTACGGAATAAGACCGCTTACTACAAAGGACGGTCAGTTTACAAACGCAATTTACGGATTTCTTACAATGCTGTACAAAATTAAAAATGAAGAAAATCCCGATGCCGTGGCGATTGCCTTTGACCTGAAAACACCGACCTTCAGACACAAGGCCTATGCAGGCTACAAGGCAACACGAAAGGGTATGCCGGAGGAGCTTGCGTCACAAATGGAACCGCTGAAAAAGCTTCTTACCCTTTTAGGCTACAGGCTTGTTACCTGTGAGGGCTTTGAGGCTGACGATATTCTCGGTACGCTCGCCAAGGCTTGTGAAGGAAACGGAAACGAGTGCGTTATTGCAACAGGTGATCGTGACAGCCTTCAGCTTGTGTCGGACAAAACAAGCGTTCATCTTTGCTCAAACAAACAGGATATACTCTATACCCCCGAAAAGATTCTTGAAACTTACGGTGTAACTCCAAAGGAGCTTATAGAAATCAAGGCGATTCAGGGCGATACTTCGGATAATATTCCCGGAGTTGCGGGAATAGGACCAAAGGGTGCAGGCGACCTCATTCAGAGATATCACACGGTTGAGTATATCTATGACCATCTTGATGAACTTGAAATCAAGGACGGTGTGCGTAAAAAGCTGACTGCGTCAAAGGAAAATGCAATTCTCAGCCGTATGCTCGGTGAAATAAACTGCAACGCTCCTGTTGACACAAATGTCGAAAATTATGTTGTAGATATGAAAGATGCCGATGAATGTGCCGGATTTATGGCAAAACTTGAACTGTTTTCTTTAATAAAAAAATACGGCATCAAGGCTGACAAAAATGCAAAGCCCGAAAAGGTTGAGAAAAATTCGCTTGAGGTTGTGTCTGATTTTGACGAAAATGAACTTTTAAAAAATGTTAAGTCAGAGAAAAAGCTCTATCTCAACTTTGAAACAGAGAATAAAGAATTAAAATCCTTTGCCGTACTTTTTGACGGCAAGGTGTATATAAGCACGGATGAAGAACTTTTTGTTAAGTTTATTGCCGACAGTGAACTTGAAAAGTACACAAGAAACATCAAAACGCTCTATGCTTATGCCGATGAGAAAAATATTGATGTTGAAAATATTGTGTTTGATATTGAGCTTGCGGCATATCTGATTGAACCGTCGTCAAAGGATTATTCGGACAAAAATCTTTGTGCCTCTTACGAAATCGCTCTGCCTGTCTGCACTGATGAGCAGAATGAAAAATACGAGGCATTTGCCTGTTACGCAGAATTGTGCGAAAAACTCGGAGATAAAATCAAAGCTCACGGTCAGGAAAAGTTGTTAAGTGAAATTGAAATTCCGCTTGCAAAGGTGCTTGCAAGAATGGAAAATATCGGTGTCTGTGTTGACCGACAGGGCATTGAAAGCTACGGCGAAATGCTTTCTGCACAGATTAAGGAGCTTGAAACCGCAATTTACGAAAGTGCGGGCTGTGAGTTTAACATCAATTCTCCCAAACAGCTTGGCGTAGTTTTATTTGAAAATCTCGGACTCCCTTGCAAAAAGAAAACGAAGAGCGGTTACAGCACAAATGCAGAGGTGCTTGAAAGCCTGAGGTATGAACATCCCGTTGTTGAAATGGTGCTGAGATACAGAACGCTTTCAAAGCTGAATTCAACCTACTGCGAGGGACTTTTAAAGGTCATTGCAGATGATGGCAGAATCCATTCAAATTTCAATCAGACCGAAACAAGAACAGGCAGAATCAGCTCAACAGAGCCGAATCTCCAGAATATCCCCGTAAGAACCGAGCTTGGCAGAGAGATGAGAAAGTTTTTCTGTGCAAGAGAGGGCTGGGCGCTTGTTGACGCCGACTATTCGCAGATTGAACTCCGTGTGCTTGCCCATATTTCGGGTGACAAAAATATGATTAAAGCGTTCAAGGATAACGAAGATATCCACGCAATCACAGCGTCACAGGTGTTCAATATGCCGCTTGATATGGTAACTCCGATTATGAGAAGCCGTGCAAAGGCTGTTAACTTCGGTATTGTTTACGGAATCGGCGCATTTTCACTTGCAAAGGATATCGGTGTTTCAAATAAAGAGGCAAAGCACTACATTGAAAGCTATCTTGCCCATTACAGCGGTGTTGACAGCTATATGAAAAATGTTGTCGAAAAGGCGAACGCTGACGGCTATGTTGAAACGATGTTCGGCAGAAGAAGAAATCTTCCCGAACTCACCTCGAGCAAGCATATGATCCGTGCATTCGGTGAAAGAGTTGCAAGAAATATGCCTATTCAAGGCACAGCCGCAGACATTATCAAAATTGCAATGATTAAGGTTGACGAGCGAATGAAAGCCGAAAATCTCCGTGCAAGGCTTGTGTTGCAGGTTCACGACGAACTTATTGTCGAAGCTCCGCAGGATGAGAGCATGAGAGTTGCACTCATCGTTCAGGAAGAAATGGAAAACACAGTTAAAATGAGCGTTCCGCTCACAGCCGATGCGGCAATCGGAAGGACTTGGTATGATGCAAAAGGATAACAGAACGATTGCCTTTGTTTGCACGGGCAACACCTGTCGCAGTCCCATGGCAGAGGCAATTTTTAATGATATGGCAGAGAAAAACGGCGTTTGCGTCAGGGCGGAAAGCTTTGGCATTGCGACCTCAACGGGACTTCCCGTGTCGGAAAATTCCGTGATTGCCTGTAAGGAAATCGGAATTGACCTTTCGGGCAAAGCTTCAACAGCCGTGGCTGATGCCGACATTGAAAAATACGAAAAGTTTTACTGTATGTCGCAAAGTCACGCAAAAATGTTGATGCAGTTTTTTCTTGTACAGCCCGAAAAAATCGCCGTGCTCGGTATAAGCGATCCCTACGGCGGCGACATTGATGTGTACAGACATTGCCGTGATGAAATTGTTAATTCTGTAAAGGAAATATTAAAAGCGTATGAAAATTGACAGAATGACCGAAAATCAGCTTGAGGCGGTTGCACAGCTTGAACAGCAGTGCTTTTCGCATCCGTGGTCGTTTAACAGCCTTGAAGAAGAACTGAACAACGAAACCTCGCTGTTTTTTACCGCAACGGAAGATAATGCCGTTGTCGGATATATAGGAATGAGCGTTATTGTTGATGAGGGTTACATTTTTAATGTTGCCGTTGACGGTACACACAGAAATCGGGGAATAGGTTCGGCGCTTGTTGAAACGCTTGTGACCTATGCCAAGAAAAATAACCTTTGCTTTCTCACTCTTGAGGTTCGTGAAAGTAACGGGAATGCCCGTTCTCTCTATGAAAAATTCGGATTCATCAAGGTGGGAGAGAGGAAAAATTACTACTCATCTCCAACCGAAAACGCTGTTTTAATGACACGCTGTTTTTGACATATATATGTAATAAAACATTATATTAATGATATTACGGAACTTCATCATAAATGTTTCGTAGTGAAAGGAAAATTATGAAGATACTCGCAATAGAATCGTCCTGTGACGAAACTGCGGCAGCGGTTGTTGAGGACGGCAGAAACATAATCTCCTCTGTGGTTGCTTCTCAGGTTGAGGAACACAAGCTTTACGGCGGAGTTGTTCCCGAAATCGCATCACGCCGTCACGCAGAGGCAATTGTTCCTGTTGTAAGACAGGCTCTTGAAGATGCAGACTGCAGGCTTTCCGACATTGACGCAATCGGTGTTACATATGCCCCCGGACTTATCGGAGCGTTGCTTGTGGGAGTGAATTTTGCAAAAGGACTTTCACTTGCAACAGGAATCCCGCTTGTTCCTGTTCACCATCTGCGTTCACACATTGCATCAAATTATATTTCAAACAAAGAATTAAAACCGCCGTTCCTTTGCCTTGTTGTGTCGGGCGGTCACAGCCATATTGTTATGGTTGAGGACTACACAAAGATGAAAATTATCGGCAAAACCCGTGATGATGCCGCAGGCGAGGCTTTTGACAAAGCTGCAAGGACAATGGGAATGCCGTATCCGGGCGGAATTGAAATGGACAGAGTTGCGGAAAACGGCAATCCGTTTGCATTCAAGCTCCCTCGTCCCGCAGTTCACGATGCACCGTATGATTTCAGCTTTTCGGGACTTAAAACAGCCGTAATCAACCTCATCCACAATTCGGCACAAAAGGGTGTTGAGCTTAACAAAGCCGATGTCTGTGCATCATTCCGCTATGCCGTTGTCGATTGCCTTGTTACAAACTTTATCAAGGCGGCTGAAGACCTGGGACAGAAAAAGCTTGTAATCGCAGGCGGTGTTTCGGCAAATTCACTTCTCAGAAGAACCCTTGCAGAAGAGTGTAAAAAGCGTGATTGGGAAATGTATATGCCCGAAAAATCTCTTTGCGGTGATAATGCCGCCATGGTCGGTTCACAGGGATATTACGAGTTTCTCAGCGGAAATATTGCAGGAACAGACCTCAATGCTTTTGCTACAATGAGCATTGAAAAAGGCTGATTTATTCGCAAATAATCACTAAAACACTTGCTATTTTATCAAGAATATACTAAAATAGTGTTAATAAACCGAAAGGACGATTTAAAATGAGCAATCCTATTGTTACTTTTGAAATGGAAAACGGAAAAACAATCAAGGCGGAGCTTTATCCCGAAATTGCTCCGAATACTGTAAATAATTTTCTCAGCCTTGTAAACAAGGGTTACTATGACGGTCTTACATTTCACCGTGTAATCTACGGTTTCATGATTCAGGGCGGTTGCCCCGAAGGCACGGGTATGGGCGGTCCCGGATATTCAATCAAGGGCGAATTTGCCGTGAACGGCTTTGAAAACAATCTCAAGCATACAGAGGGTGTTCTTTCAATGGCTCGTTCAATGATGCCCGACTCAGCAGGCTCGCAGTTCTTCATTATGCACAAAAACGCTCCGCACCTTGACGGTCAGTATGCCGCTTTCGGCAAGGTAATTGAGGGTATGGATGTTGTCAATGAAATCGCAGAGTGTGACACAGACTATTCCGACAAGCCTCTTGATCCTCAGATTATGGCAAAGGTTACAGCCGAAACCTTTGGTGTTGACTATCCCGAGCCTGAAAAATGCTGATAGTTAAGAAAGGAATTTTAAAATGAATGTTTTGCTTGCAGGCGGCGCCGGATATATCGGCTCGCACACTTGTGTTGAACTCATCAACGCAGGTCACGATGTTGTAATTGCAGATAATTTTTCAAACAGTTGTCCCGTAGCGGTTGAAAGAGTTGAAGAGCTGACAGGCAGAAAAATTCCGCTCTATGAGGCCGATGTATGTAACAGAGATGCCGTTGAAAAGATTTTTTCTGAGAATAAGATTGATGCGGTAATTCACTTTGCAGGTCTTAAAGCAGTAGGTGAAAGCTGTGAGAAGCCTGTTGAATATTACCGTAACAACATTGATTCAACGCTCACTTTGCTTGAAGCAATGAAAAAACACGGTGTAAATAACTTTATTTTCAGCTCAAGTGCCACGGTTTACGGTACTCCGGAAACTGTTCCGCTTGTTGAAACAATGCCAAAGGGTTCTCCTACAAATCCGTATGGCTGGACAAAGTTTATGATGGAACAAATTCTCACAGACACCGCAAACGCAAATCCCGATATGTCTGTTGTTCTTCTTCGTTACTTTAACCCGATCGGCGCTCACGAAAGCGGCAGAATCGGTGAAGATCCTAACGGAATCCCGAATAACCTTATGCCGTACATAACACAGGTTGCCGCCGGCAGACTCAAGTGTCTCGGTGTTTTCGGCAACGATTACCCTACGCATGACGGCACGGGTGTGCGTGACTATATCCATGTTGTTGACCTTGCAAAAGGTCATGTAAAGGCTATTGAATATTCCGCAGAGCACAAGGGAACCGAGATTTTTAATCTCGGAACAGGTGTGGGCTACAGCGTTCTTGATATTGTAAAGGCTTTTGAAAAGGCAAATTCGATTGAAATTCCTTATGTTATAAAGCCACGCCGAGCAGGCGACATTGCAGAATGCTTTGCCGACGCAACAAAAGCCAAAAAAATACTTGGATGGATTGCCGAGAAAAGTCTTGAGGATATGTGCCGTGACAGCTGGAACTGGCAATCTCACAATGTGAATGGTTACAAATAACAAATAAATGATATTTTATTTGTGCATTCCTACAAAAAAACAATATTTTGTCAAATAATCAGTCAGCAAGAGTTTTTAGCATTGACTTTTGGTGGTTGATTGTTGTATAATTAAACTGCTTATAGAAGCATTATCACATAAGGAGGAAAAGAAAATGTTCAAAAAAGCACTTAGCCTTTTACTGTCTATGATGCTTGTTGTGACATCACTCGTTGCAACTGTAGTGAGCGTTTCTGCTGCCGGCGATTCATATTTCGTATCCGGTTCTGAAGAACTCACAGGTTACAAGTGGGCTGAGACTGAAGCAACTTGCGGAGATAATGTAATGACAGAAAACGGCGATGGTAACTACGAAAAAGTATTTACCAACGTAGCAGTCGGCAACGGCTACCAGTTCAAGATCGTTAAAAACGATACAGAGTGGATTGGTGTAGGCGATACCGGCAATGACAACTTCACATTCAATGTTACAAAGGAATGTGATGTAACAGTAACTTACAACCCTACAACAAATGAAATCACTGCAACAGGTGAAGGTGTTGTAATTCCGAAAGAACTTGTTGTTGACCACATTACAGTCGTTGGTAACGGTGAAGATGCATGGCTCAACGGTAAGGACTGGAAGGTAGATGCTGAAGCTAACTACATGACAGAAACATCTGAGGGTTCAAAGGTTTACCAGATTAAGTTTGAGAGCCTTGACGCTTATGAGAACTATCAGTTCAAGTTTGCTGCCAACGGTTCATGGGCAGATAACTGGGGCCTTCCTGAGCAGGGCACAGCTCCTCTCAATGAGTGGTTTGACCTTACATACAACGGTCAGAACATGATCATTGATACAGATGCAGCTGGTTACGAAGACGGTTATGACATCGTTCTTACACTTGACCTTTCAAACTTTAACTATGCTACAAAGCAGGGTGCAAAGGGTAAGGTTGACATCGTTACTGATGCAGAGCCTACAACAGTAGCAGAGCCTACAACAGTAGAGCCTACAACAGCAGAGCCCACAACAGTAGCAGAGCCTACAACAGTAGCAGAGCCCACAACAGTAGAGCCTACAACTGCAGCTCCTGCAAAGGGTCTCACAGTTACAGCTACTTCAAACCTCTTCCCTGAGAAGCAGGTTACTCTCAGCGCAGATAAGAAGACTGTAAAGGTTACATATATGTTCCAGTCTAAGGATAAGGACATGTTGGACTTCCAGTGGGATATGAACTACGATGCAAATGTACTCAAGCCAACAGCTAACACAACCAGAGCTAAATCATTTGAATATCCAAAGATTGGTAGTTATGTTTGGAATTCTCTTCCGGGTGTAATTAAAGCTAACGGTAATACACTCAGCCTTTATGACACAACATCAAAGGAAATCGTATTTGCTTCTGCTGAGTTTGAAGTAATTGATCCTGAGGCTACAGCAACTACTGTTAATCTTGATGTACAGGTACTTCGTCTTTCAAAGGTTGATCCTGCAACAGACATGGAAATCGGCGATGAAGAAGTTTCAGTTGCTGACAAGTCAATCGTTGACCAGGAAGTATTTGATAAGTATGTTGTAGCTAATAATACTGTAACAGATCCCGACGCTTCAGAAGAGCCTACAACAGCTCCTGCTGCCGATACTACATATGTAGTTGCCGGTACAACAAATCTTACAGGTTATGAATGGGTTGGTACACCTGCTGCAGCTCCTGAAAATGTTATGACAGCTGACGGCAGCGTATTCACAAAGACATTCTCTGCTGTTCCTGCCGGTAAAAACTATCAGCT
>NZ_JBBMFQ010000008.1:0-54219 GCF_040095935.1 Ruminococcoides intestinale
AATAAAGGATAACTTACAATTATCAGCTATTTGCTTAACAAGTTAAGTATAATTAATGTAAAAATAAAATATTGTGATATAATACAAATGGGTGATATTATGTCAATTGCAGGAGAAAATATACATAAGTTTAAGTACATAGATTTTGAAACAAATAGTACTCTGCCGAAAGAAATAGAAGTTTATATAACTAGAAAAATCATAAGTGTTGAATCAAAACATGTTGCAGATTTACAAGATAACACTGGGATATTTTTTGAATATTCTAAAAAAGTCGGTTATATGAACACGATTTTGGGAAACCATAGAAACTCAAGTATAAAAAATGAATATGCTCGTATAAAAAATATGAGCGCATCTGAATGTGAGAGAGCTATTCGTTTTGTGATTACTAAAGACGAAAGATTATGGGCTGATAATACACATTGGGCATTAGCATACTTATTAAAATACGGTTTGAAAACTACATTATTAGATATCCCAACTTACATTATTGATTTTAGGGATTCAACACCTGTAGTTTTTGACAAAAGTGGAGTTGTATTTGATAGTGTTTTTGATATCAAAAGTTCCATTGCGTCAGCTAATAGAATTCAAGAAAGATTAACCATAGGATGGAGACATTTAGAAGTATCGTATACAATAAAGAATTTATATAATGATATTCTATCTATTATTAGTTTTGGGTGTTAATATGTCAAAGATTTACATAGATTCTCTAAAACATCTATATAGGAATGAGGAAAAAGATATTCTGAATTATGTTAATGGTAATAATATGAAAGGCCATATTTCTATATTTGGATTATCCGGTTCCGGAAAAACAGAAACAGTTTTTATTTCATTAAATAATATTAAACAAAACAACTTATATTCTGCATGTACCGTTTTACACTATGACTGTTCTTCTCTTACAGAGGATTGCTCTAAAGATCTTTTCTATAATCTGTTAATTTATAAACTTTTACAAAAGAGCAATTCTAACCAATTTAATAAAACATATGTTACGAGCGATTGTAGCTTTTTATCATTTTTAGATAGAGAAAATTATAAAGAAGAAATTAAATCAAATGCTAAAAAAGCATTAATCGCATCTCTTTCTTTAATTCCGACAATCGGACCTTTAATATATAGAATACTAAACACTAATGATGATAATCTGAAAAAAGAGTATTATTCTAATGAAATTCTTTTTAATGATTATTTACGCTATTTAAGCAATAAAACAGGAATTATTATTTTCGTTGATAATATTCAATGCCTACCTCAAGAAATAACAAAAGATTTCTTTGAATTAATTCGTCAATTAGAGGGAAATGTGTTGTTATTCACTTCTTATACATTAAAGAACGAAATAGATATTACCAAAAAGTTAGTTCAAGACCAAAGATTAGATAGTGAAAGTTTAACATTAAAATTAAGCTATATTACAATTGATCAATTTGAAGAAATATGTAATAAAAATCTAAATTTACAGCAGTTTTTTTATGTAAAAGAACGAATAAAGTATTTTTACTCATTAGTCCAATATGGCAATATGAGAGAGGTAGATGAATTTATCTTTCAGATAAAACAACATGGAACAAATAACATAACTGATATTCCTACGTTACATGGAATAAAAGCACTTGATGAAATTAAGAAAGACATAGTTAATCTAGCTGCACTATTCCCAGAAGGTATAAAACTATCTTTCATAGAACGTATAGTTAAATATAATCATAATTGTACCAAAATGCAATTTCAACAAAGTATTTCAAATCTATGCAAGATGAAATATATCCTGATAGGTGACAATGAAACCCTTAAGGTAGAACACGAAAAAATATCACAAGCCAGCAGAGATAATTTAGAATCAACTGATGAAGAAGAAAGGTTTATTGAGCTATTACATTCATGCAAAAAAGTATTTTCAGATATTCTATACGAACAAATAGATGATAGTGATTTCGTTTTTTGCATTAACGGATTACTTGAACTTGAAAAACAATTCAACTTTTTAGAACACTTAGGCGCTCTTGAAAAGTATATTAACATATTATATGATAAATTTAGGTACTTCCAAATATGCCAACTATACAGAAATTTATCAAGTCGCATAAATGATAAGAAGATTATTTTACTGTTTACGGTCAACTCTATTTTAAAAATACTTGATTCATTTCAAAAAACAAGTTGTTTTTCTGAAGGACTCGAAATAACAGAGCAATTAATTAAATATTACAATGTTGAACTTTATAAAGCGAAATTTTTACTACAGTCATATAAATATGAGAAAACTATAAAAGTGTTAGCAAACAGACTTGATAATTATGAAAGTTGGAGTATTTATTTGAACGCTTTACAACATTTAAGAATGGATAGTTTGGTTAAAGAGAAGGTAATAAATTTAATTAATAATTACAATGAATATGTCGATGTTGAGTATTATTATATAATACTTAGAAATTCAGGACATCTTTTCGAATTTAAACAAGCAATAAAGAATCTTGAGGCTTCTTTAAATTATTTCGAAAAAAACAACAATGAATTTGTAAAGTCTACTTGCTTGAACAATATTGGAATTCTGTATCTATACAGGGGCCAAGATAAAAGAAATATTCAAATTGCACGGAATTATTTTAAACAAGCACAAAAAATAATGTCTATGTTAAAGTCTAACGAAGAATATCAATCAAATATAAATCTAGGCGTAAGTTATTTTTGTGAAAATAATATCCCATTATCTCTAGAATATTTTGAAAATGCACTAACCATCGTACCAAAGAATCTAACATTTGATATTATTAAATTAAAATGTAACATTTTGATATGTAAATACATTTTAAATTTTAAAAATTTGATTGATATACGTAAGGAACTATTGAATCTTTATTCGGATGCAGAAGATTTACCTGATCCATGGATAAAGTTATTATGTATGTATAATTTATTTATCGTTGAAGATAAAGCTATTTCGAAAGATAGCGAAATTTTAAAAACGTATCCTGGTGATATATATACATACGGATTAATAGTAAACTACCAAAACAGCAAAAAATTCATGCTGGGAATATCGCCCCATTGGAGGTATTAATTTTTTATATGTGATAAAAATTATTGCTATTGAATTATTTTATATTTTTTTATAATTTCTTTTGCTAGAAAAATATCAATAACTTTTTTTTGAGTAATAGTTGATGCAATCAATGAAGCTATTTGTCGATATTCTTCTTCAGGCATATTTAGAGTTGCTAAAGTTAAGATTCCTATTCTGATGCCAGAAGCTAAACTTGCCTTTCTGGTATCATTAGGCAATTGGTTGCGATTTACTAGAATGTGTTGTTCTAACAATAAATCTTCGTAATCTTTCCCAGTCAAATTCATCTCCTTTAAGTCTATTAAAATTAAATGTGAATCAGTTCCATCAGTATATAATTTTAGATTGTGTTCCTTGAGAATTTTAATGAAAACTTGTGAAATTTTTAAAATATTATCTGTGTAACTGTCCAGGTCTATTGAGTTTAACTCTGCCAGCATTATGGTTTTTGCGAGAATTTCATTGAATTTTGGGGCTCCCTGAACAATAGGAAATGTAGAATGGTTAATTTTATTTTTGTACTCATTTTTGCACATTATTATCCCACCACGAATACCTCGTGTTGTCTTGTGAGTCGTGAAAGTAATAAAATCTGCATAACCAAAAGGTGAAATATGTTTTTTTGCTGCAACATAAATTGCAGTGTGAGAAATATCAGCAAGTAGTAATATGTTGTATTTATTGCATATTTCATGCAATTTAATGTAGTCGATTTTTCTAGGATATGAACTAGCTCCTGCAATCAATAATTTAGGTTTTTTACTTTTACAGAGTCTTTCTATTTCGTTATAGTCAATTAAATCATCTTTATTAACGTTATATGAAAATATATTGCAAAATGTTTGTAGATAATAATAATGGGAAACATGTCCACCGGATTTTGGATCCATTACTACAACATTATCTCCATATTTTAGAATTGATTGGTAAACAATTTGATTTGCTTGTGTTCCTGAATAGGCTTCAATATTACAATAATAGCCTTGACATTGAAACAATTTTTGCAAATATTCTTCAGCTATTTCTTCAAGAGCATCAATATCTTTGCAAAGAGGGAAAAATCTATTCCCCCTACTTCCCTCTGAAGGGTTAAGGTTGAATGGTGTGTTCATAGCTTCTAAAACAGATGGAAACGCATAATTAGCGCTACCTATGAGATTTATATAATTGTTCATTTGGTTATATTCGTTATCGATAATATATCTAATCTTTTCGAATCTATTTCCTAAAAAGTTTTCTAAATGATACATTTTAATTTCCTTCTACTCAATGGCACAAATACCTACTTTATACTCGCATAATAATCCTTAAATTGTTAAGCAAATAGCTGATAATTGTAAGTTATCCTTTATTCATTATTTTCAGGTAAGGTCAATAATACATTTCTGTTAACAAAATACGCTACACATCTTACATTCAACTGGTATATGTCTATGTAGTGCTTAATCTCATTCTAAGAAAAAAGTATTAAGCCTTAACTAAATCTATATTTTGGGTATGTAATATAAAAATATTTATAATCACCCTTTATGGTATTAATTATAACATAATTTGACAAATATTTAAATAACTTTTACGCAAATCAGTTATAAAATTTCACACGGTATTTTTATGTATTTTGCATAATAGAATCTTGTTCACTGCTTTATAAACATACTTTTATGCAAAATAAATCTAGGCATTTGAATAGACTTTCTTTGTTTTCTATTGCATAATAATTTTATTAAATATAAGGAGCTATATGCGATGGAAATAAAAAATGTACAAGCAAATAATCTAACAACTGATTATCTAAACTTTTGCCTTTCAAGAAAAAATCTTGATCAGAAAACGATAAAATCATACACTATTGATTTAAGGCAGTATTTTGAATTCACTATGGAATCTGCTATTGAATGGACAAACAAAAAATCCATTGAGCAATACATTGATTTACTGCATTTTAAGTACAAACCCAAGAGTGTGAAGCGTAAAATTGCTTCGCTAAAAGCATTTTTTCACTATCTTGAAATTGAGGAACTTATTGATATTAACCCTTTTCATAAGATACAAATCAAGTATAAAGAACCCTTTATTCTCCCAAAAATTATTCCCATAAATAATATTGAGCAAATTATTAGGTTTGCTTATCTACAACTTACCAAAGCTAAAACTGACTATACTAAGAAAGTTGCTCTGCGGAATACACTCATACTTGAATTACTGTTTGCCACCGGAATGAGGATTTCAGAATTATGCACACTCACGACTGAACAAATTGATTTTAATGATTACATAATCAAAATTTACGGAAAGGGCTCAAAAGAACGCCTGATTCAAATCTGCAATCAAAATGTTCAGGAGTTGCTCAAAAAGTATAATCAATCATTTAAATTTGAAATAGCAAACAACAAATTTTTCTTTATAAATAGACTCGGCAACCGTCTATCTGAACAATCTGTTCGTAATATGATTACCAACTATGCAATCGGTGCAGAAGTGCCGCTGCACATTACTCCGCATATGTTTCGTCACTCTTTTGCAACTCTACTGCTTGAAGAAGATGTTGACATACGCTATATTCAACAAATGCTGGGTCACAGCTCCATTACCACAACGCAGATTTACACACATACCAGCATCAACAAACAGAAAAACATCCTTTCTGCCAAACATCCGAGGAACAAACTTGAAATCGGGATATAATAAAAGCCTTGCGGGATTTTTTAACTCACAAGGCAATCAGAATACTTTATTCACTTTTATCAAAATCATTTTCTATTACATTGGAAATGAGATTTGAAAAATCGACGGCATTTTTTGAAGTAATCACAGGTTTTCCTGTTCTTTCCTCGATATCTTTTCGTGCATTTCCGGCGACTTCTCCGCCATCTTTTGCAACACTTCTGTTTTCAGAAAAAGATTGAGGATTTTTCTCTTTGGAAATCTCAGTTGTGGTAGCTTCTGCCAACATATTCAGTACCAACTCAAGCGTACTCATATTATCTCTCAGGTTTTCCTTTTTCAATCCTTTGAGATTTTTATACTGGCGGGTTGTCATTCCTGACCACGCTTTTGTAATTTCATCAGTCAGAATTGCATATTCTACACCCTGCTTTACACCACGAGAATCCCATTCATCAGTAAGCTCTTTTCTCACCTGTATAGCCTGAAGTCTTTGATTTATCCACTCTCTGCTATATCCTTTTTTCAGGTATGTTTCAAGAGCTCTCTCTATGGTAAGTTCGGGATCAATAGTTTCATCTATTCTTTCTCTGCCAACTTCTGCAAGCCACATTTTAAATGGTTCTGCTTTTGGTGACGGAATAGATTGAATTATTCTCAAAAGTTGCTCTGTATTTGCAACATCCGTCTTGTAATTTTTACCATCCTTAGGAGATTGCATTTTCAGTTGTACGATATTTTCGTACAACTGGTTTGCTCCTTCAGCTTTAAGCTTTCGCTTAAGATCGCTCCAGTAACGACGAGGTTCGTTACTGTCAGTCAGAACTGAAATTACATCAACTATGGAAAAATACCATTCTTCTTCCGACTCATTCCACGCAGTACGAATCTTTTTATCTTCAAAAATTTGTATCTTATTTTCTTCGCTCATATATATTCACCCACTTCTAACCTAAAATTATTATAGCAGACTGAGTTTACAAATTCAATCTATTAAGCTTTATAGAGATAGGAATTGTTCATAATTAAGGTCGAAGACAATCTCTAATTCGTATCCCCGTGATACTTTCACTTCTCTTATGAGCTGACAAGCTATCATTTTCTTCTGTTCCATTGTGGAGTTATCAAACTCATCAGCCCAAGTTCTGAACTGTGAATAATAAAAATCAAGCTTGCCCATTGCATTTTGCTGATTGGCAAGCTTGAACTTTATATCACTTAATTCAAATTCTTTTTTATGGAGTAAATCGTTTGTATTGTCAATAGAAGCTGACAGTATGTCTGGAGTAAAGCGGCTTTCGCCGAGTAAAGAGCGTCCTATTTCGGCAGATAATTCCACTACCTGTCTTTTTAGTTTATCAATCTCTTTTTCAATCTTAGTTTGCTTTCTCTTATATTCCGATATTTCTGACTTATAGCGTTTTTCGAGTGCTATATCTTTCGGTGTTGATTTGATTTTAGCGAGATAATCCCTCAGCGTTGCAAGCACAGCACCGTCAATTCTGTGTGCCACATAAGCCGACTGTCCGTCACAAGCACCTCGTTTCATTGCTTTATTTGTGCAAATGTATCTCTGCCTGCGAACCTTATACTGACTGCCATCTGCTCTATCATATTTATCAATGTAACTTGTTGATACCATCTTTTGACCGCAATGAGCGCAATAGATATTTCCGGAAAGTAATGTACTGCCTTTGGTAGTCCTTGCTATCTGTTGCTTTTCTTCATTCTTTGAGGAGCGTTGTTTCAGTATGAACTGAGCTTGGTCGAAGATATTTTCATCTATGATATGCAGTCTTTCTATATACGGTGATTCAACACCGCCTGACACAAGATAACCGCAGTACAGCCTGTTCTTTAGAATACGATTAACCGTATTACATTGAAATTTGCTGTTATTATGGGTTCTGATTCCGTGACTGTTCAGGTAGTCAGCCATTCGATATGAACCATAACCCTCTTTGACTGTCATCTCAAATATCTTCTTGACTATCGGAGCTTCATCATCGTCAATGACTATGTCCATAAGCTCTTTTCCCTTTTTATTGATTTCACCGCTTTTTATAAGTTTGTAGCCGAATGGGGCAACACCTCCGGTAAATTTGCCGTCCAATGTCATCTGGTTAAGACGAGTTTTAACACGAGCTGACGTTTTCTGGCTTTCACCGTTGGCTTGCCAAAATCGTATGTAATTCATAAGCTTATCCACATGATTATCCATACGCTGTTCGCCCTCGTTAACGCTCCACATCTCTATGCCGTGTTTGATGAACCATTCGACGACAAACGGGGTTTCGTCATCAATTCTGCCTATTCTGTCAAACATAAAGACAAGAAGTACATCGAATTCTTTCTTTTCTGCGGCAGCTTTCAAATCCTGAATAGCATCTCGATCACTTGCCGAAACCTTAAAGCCTGACACGCCTTTTTCCTGAAACTCTTTCAGAATTGTCCAGCCATTGCGCTCTGCGAATTCTCTGCACGAGGTTTTCTGCATTGGAATATCATCTTTATCAACCTGACCTTTGGTTGATACTCTGTACAAGCAATATACTCTTTTCATTTTATCACCCTTTCATACGATTTTTGCAAACCAACAATACTACATAATTTTTATAATATCCAGCAAATCTGAAAAATAACTTAAAGAAATTCAGCATCCAATCTGAGTTTTCATTCTGTTCTCAAATGTATCCAAAAGATTTTCGAGAATATTCCTTTCAACATGGTTATTTCTGTTTTTAGAAAAGTAGATTGTGACCTTACAGTCGTTTATAACAGATTCTATTTTGTGTTCAGAATCAATTTTATTTTCATTTATATAGTTTTCGTTCAAATTACCACCTGTTCCTTATTTTTTGTTTTTGTCGTTTATATGATCTTCCATCTGCTCATCAGCTTTTGCCGCTGCATTGCACAGGCACATAATGCATACGCCAATAAATACTCCTATAAAAAGTCCTATAATAAATCCCAATTAAAACACCTCTTTCATAAAGTTTACTTTTCACCGCCCGACAGCAGAAGATTTTTAATTTTCTGCTGTCGGGATAACATCAATCGTTTTGGATAGTTCTAAATTTCACACTATCCGATTGTCGCTATTTATCCTCAATACCCTGCGACAAGGAACACATCAGACGGCTATTGCATATAGCTCCATTGGAATTTCACCACCGTGAGGATCTCCCACGGCCGCCATCTTTGGTTGCGACGGTTCTATCACGCTCGACTTTTGACTTGACGGAAGTATCATTATCCCCTCTGCCTGTCATCGCCGTCATTGAATTTACCTTTCAATGTCTGAGTCCTGAAGTTCTGTATAGAAGTTCGCTCATGTGGCTTGTCCGTACCGAACAGCAGAAGGAATGTATCTGATGTGCTGATATTTTATTTTCAAAGAGCAATATCTGTTCTCTGAAAAAAGAAAACAGGCGAAAGAAAATTAATCCTCTCACCTGTTTCCTCACTTAAAAGCTAAAACACACCCCTAATTTATGAATTTTTTAAAATATTTTTAATTTTTGCCACTGCGCGATACACGGATCTTTGAATACTTTGATAAGTACAGCCTTCTTCAAACGCTATTTCGTCAAAAGTTTTTTCTTCAAAATAATACTTTTTCAGTCTGCGTTTCTGCACTTCCGGCAAATTTTTTATCGCCATGTGCAAATTTTCCATATCCTGAGTATTATCCAAGTATTCTTCCATACATTCAACATTTATAGCGCCTCTTTCGTGTAATGTGCTTTCGTATATTTCAGAGTGTTCATAATGCCTGTCGTATTCATTCATCCAAGAAATATCTTCAAGCTCAAATTTATTAAAACTATCAAATATTTTCTTAGATATTAAAACTTTTTGAATACAATTATTAGCATCTGTAAATGAGATATAGTACTTTCCCTTTTCTGTATGTAATGTGTAAGGATTATACTTATCCTTTCTTCTTTTGGAACGTTTATTGTCCATATTTTGTCCTCCAATCAATCTGAATTCAAAAAATCAAATTGACTGGAGGACTCCTGCTCTTGTATAACAACAAAGTCCTTTCTGCTTTCAATGCAAAAAAGAGCATAAAAATACCGACAGGTAATAGCATTAAAAGCTAAAACCTGTCGGCATTTAACAAGCACATATTAAATATCTTCTTATTTTTTCTGTTTTTGTTATTTCCCGTTCTCAAACACATACAGATACAAATCCTCAAGGGTTGCTTTTACGGATTGTATTTTATAGTTTTCAGGTGGGATATCAGTTACTAATCTTACAATGATTTTTTCGTCGTTATGATAGAGATTTGACACACGGTAATTATCTTGAAAATATTTAAGTTCTTCCTTATTAATTTCGACTTCAAATACCTTATTTTCAATTTCTTTTGTAAGGTTGGTACAGGTATCATGCGACACAAGCTTACCGTTCTTGAGCAATATTATTTCCCTTGCGATAAACTCAATATCTGAAACTACATGTGTTGAAAACAATATAATCTTATCCTCAGCAATCTCACTTATAAAGTTGCGAATACGAATTCTCTCTTTCGGATCGAGTCCCGCAGTGGGTTCATCAAGCAGTATTACTTTTGGATTTCCAAGCAATGCCTGCGCCAGAAGAACACGTTGCTTCATTCCGCCCGAAAAAGAACCCACCTTTTTATGTGCTACATCGGACAAATTAACAAATTCTAACAACCTGTCAGTTTGTTCCTTTGCTTCATTCTTTTTCAAGCCTTTTAATGAGGCTATATATAGCAAAAAAGCTCTTGCTGATATCTGATCATAAAAACCTTGCTGCTGTGACATATAACCAAGATGTTTTCTGAACCTATTACCGAGTTTCAAAATATCTGTCCCGTCATATAAAATCTCTCCTGAGGTCCTCTTGACATTATCAGTAATCAGATTCATAAGGGTACTTTTACCTGCTCCATTTGCTCCGAGAACACCATATATTCCATTTGAGAGCGACAAGCTGAGGTTATCCAATGCACAGTTGTTACCATAGTATTTTGTTAAATTTTTCATTTCAAGTGTCATTACCAAACCTTCTTTCTTTGCACCATTTTTGTCTTGCAAAAAAGATAGATGATATTCCCAAGATAAGCATTAAAACAAGCTGAATAAAATAAGTTGTGCCATTAGATGACAGTATTAACTTCATTGAGGCTAATGGAGGAATAACCGAAATATAACCCCAAAAATCAATTCCAAGTATATAGAGCAGAGCAGGTACAACCAACAGAATTGTCGAGATAATCATACTAATCTCATATTTTCCCAATGTAGAAATCAAACATACAATGAAGCAAGCAGAAATCATAATAAGCAGTTTTGAAATATATAATCCTAATAGAAAAATAATAAGACTGCAATTAAAAGGAATTATATTCAGGAATTCAATACTGTAAATCGGAGCATTTAAGTTTTCAATCGGGTATCTGATGCATACGCTAATAACTTCTACACAACTTGTACATAGCCATATTATTAGGGTAATAATAGTTGCTGCCAGAACCTTTTTCCTAAACAGAAATTGGCGTCCTTTAAACGAAGACATAAGCACAGGATATACCATTGACTGCTTTTCATAGGCAAAAACATTTGACAAAATAATAATAATACAAAAAACAGAAAGTAATGCAAAGTTCTGTTGCCTTGAAAAAGCCTTTGAATCCAGCAGTTCAATGTATCCTTCTGGGTTTACAAGCCAGGCATTGTCACCTTGCTTTTCAGCATAATTTATACGCTCCTGTATAATATTCAGAGCTTCTCTTTTACTATCAAAAGCATCTGATTTCAAGACATGCGAATTATAGTTATTTTGAGTAATTTTACCTTCTCTATAATCCAAATATGCTTGGGCAAGTTCAGAATCCACTTTTTCAATTTCGTCTTTCAAATTCACAGCGTATTGACGCGCAAAATCTGTTAATTGTCCACTATATTTCTCATAAAATTCGTTAACTATGCTTTCTGTTTCACTTTGATAAATTTCTGTTGTATTAACAGTATTAAAAAGGACAAATATCAGCACAGTTAAAACTATCCATCCCTTTTGAATGATTAAGAGTTTATAAAGTTCATAGCCGATAATAGATATTTTTTCAACTATCTGCCAGTATAAATCAGCTAATTTTTTAAAGAACTTATTAAGCATATTCGTTAACTTATTTCCGTTAGATTCAGGGTATTTAAACGCAGAAACCAACACTGTTATTAATCCAAAAATGAGTATAAACGCTATTAAAGAGTAAAATATAAGCCAAAATCTGTTTATAACGATATTCAAAAAATTCAGGTTATGATATTTTGCAACTTCTGTTGTTGGATCCACAAAGCAAAACAAGTTTACGCATTTTAAAATAGACAAATTACTTTGGATTGGCAATAATTTATACAATGTAAATTCAACAGCCAATATTACACCGGCAAAACCCAATGCGATATTAATTGTTCTGATAAGTGAAATTATTAACCAAACAAAAAGTATTAGGACGAATTGAGATAAGGCACTTATAAAAATATAAAATGCAATAAATCCCAGTACTGACATCGGAAATACAAAATTTTGAAATTCCTGGATTGATTGAACACTTCTAAATACATCACCTATGCCACCGTATAACAAAAAAGATGTAATAAATAAAATGGTATATGCAATAGCAGTAGACAGAAAAACACTTACCGTCAGAATTCCTATTCGCTTGATTGCAAGTGAAAATCTTCCTTTTTTAGTAGCATGGATAATATTCCAAAGACCCGATTTTCTCTCTTGAATAAAAACTATGATGATAGCTAAGTTGAAAATAAAAATTATATAATGCACTAATCCAAAATTAACTACAGAAATAATTGGTTTATCATTACCAAGCTCAAGATCTATATGTTTTAGATTTGCGTAATCGTCCGCTGTTTTTTTAATATTTGAGTTAGACAGCGAATCAGCATTTGAAAAAATACTTATTTCGTTCATTTGTTCTGATTTAGAATCAATACTATCTAAATAATCCGGATAGTCAATGATATACTCAATTTGAGTTAAAACTTCCAGAAGCACGGCTTCTTTAGCCGAATAATCATTTTCCGAATATAAGTTTTTATTTTCATCATATTCTTTCGATATTTCCGGATATAAATTACGCAACTCTTCCTCTTTATCTTGCCATACGTCTAAGTAGTTGTCTTTGTCCTCCAGTTTCATTCTCTCAAAATTAATTAATGAATTAACAGTCGAAACATAATCTAATTGTTCCGACACGATGTTTCGCGCCTGCAAAATAGTTTTATTACTTAAGTCATTAAAAAATTCTTTCCTGTAACTGTTTAGCGTTTCAACACTACATCCATTTGAATAAGTATTTTGGTATTGAGTGTAAAGAAAAAAGGAGAAGCATATTGTCATCAGTATTAAAAAGCTGAATATTATTTTTTTATTTAAGAAAACTCTTTTAGATTCATTCATTTAAAATTACTTCCCCGGTATCCGATACAGTATAAATTGTTTTCCAATTATATTTGCCGGTTCCTATTTGATTTTTTGCGAACACCTTTAGTTTTCTATCAGTTGTTTCAATATATAGATTGTCTGAAAGTCCGCCTCTGAAAAATTCACAATCTGAAATAGGAATTGTATCTATTATTTTTCCGCCCGTACTAACAACAAATATTTTGTAAGATGAGGAATCTGTAATTTCATTATCCCAATTTGTCAGGTATAAGTATTTAGTATCACCAACTATCAGCCAAGAATCATCAGGTGCATCAATAAAATTAGAATTGTTTTCTCCATTAAGTTCACATTGAAAAAACTTGTTTGAATCAAAGTAATAAATCTTATTATTCATTACTGTATAACAACCCGTTGTATTTATTATTTTTTTAGTTTGACCTGAATGTATATTAAGACGACATATATACCCGTCCCAATTATCATAACTTTCATCAGTTGCATATGAATATGAAAAATACAAATAATCTCCGGCTCCGATAAATCTCGTTATAAAGACACCATTATCATTTTCCCTGAATACTTGTTCTACTTTTTTGTCATCTAAATTCATTCGAAACAGTTGTGTACCCTTCTGTGTGTTTAATGACCAAAAAGCATATTTTCTATGAATCGTAAACACTCCTATATTATTAATATCAGAAGTTTCAAATAATTTTAATACTTCTTCTCGTTTTGATGCATCCGAGCTAATTTTGTAGAGAGAAACCGAGTTGTCGCTGTCACTGCCTCTTCCTAGCATATAGATATTATCATTATAATAGGCATAACCTTTATCAAAATAAAATATACTATTTGGGAAAAATGCATTACAGTCGCTTTCCCCCTCGTCAACATTTGTTATGTGCTGACAGTCGGGTTTTCCGCAAGCGATAACAGCTTTTTGTACTTTGTTATCATAATAATATAATGTATTGTTATAAAAAGTGTACTCTCCGCTTCCATTTGATATGTTCATACCTGTTTTTGAAATAAAAAACGGCTGATCATCTTTGCCAATTTCAAACGATGTTTTTTCATAAGCCTGAGTCCCGTAGTCTGTTACTGTATCACCGTATTCATTTGATTTTAACCCGTTATTTATTCCGTTAGTTGGATCATCAGATACAGGCTGACTATTTCCCTGCTTACCACAAGCACTTAGAGAAGAGAAAGCAATTATTAATAATAAAACAGATAGAAGTTTTTTCATTTTAGTCACCATACAAATTGTAAAGTTTTTATATAAAATCAATTAGGGGGGAGTATAAACTCCCCCCTTTCTGTTCGAAATATGGTAGTTATACAAAATATTTATTTAACTATTTTGCTTCTTACCCTTACCTAATAACACAAAACCACAGGTGGTTGGTTTTACAAGTTATTACTCATTTGTAAATCCGATACTAAGAATATTAAGATATCAGGCCCAAAAAATTGGATACTCCTGAAGAGATTATCTTAGATATATCAATTTTGCCAATAATAGTCCATAGAATATGTACTGCCCGTTCCAACCTTATATTTTGTGTAGTCATATGTGCTGCTCGCTACAAGTTTCCAGCCGGTACCGGGAGTAACACCTGCGTAAATTGATGTACCGTTTCCAGTTGAGTTTGTATCCCTTACATAAGAATAATTCGATCCATTCTTTGTTCTGCACTGCAAAGGTGAGATGATCAAATTTGTGTAACCACTCGAACGAAGTATTACGCTCACCTTAGTACTTCCCTTTGCTGTGTACTCCAAACTGTGTGTATATGCACTTGCACTGATAGCAGAAAACGATGAGATTGCACAAACCGCCGCCATAATGGTAATAACCGTTCTCCTTACTTTGCTTTTCTTTGTTTTCATTATCGAAAACCTCCTTCCATTATTTATTATTTGTCTAAATTTTATCTGTAATTTGTTGCAACAATCACAAAACTACAATAAATTGGACAATGTTACCATAATTCAATTATCTTGTGATTAAATCATATCACTATTGACAAGGCTTGTCAATAATATTTTGAAATTTAAAATATTGAAATTACAATATTTTTATATATAATAGAATTGTTGGTAAATAATAATTTTGAAAAGGTATTTTATGGGTACTAAAAATAATTTTTTCAGCGGAATAACAGAAATTCTTATTCTGGCAATTTTGAATGACCATGATAGCTACGCCTATGAGATTGTTAAGTACATTAAGGAATTTTCCGACGGGTGCCTTGCGATTTCTCCAAACACCATTTACGCTGTTACCTACAAGCTTGAAAATGAGGGTAAAATCACCCAATATTCTAAACTTGTGAGCAAGCGGAGAACAAGAATTTATTATCATCTTGAATCAAACGGAAGGGATTATTACGCCCAACTACTAAACAACTTTTTTGACGCTTACAGGGGTGTAGAAAAAATACTTTCAACATTAAAAGAAAACACGGAGGATAAGGACAATGAATAAACTATGTAAGGAATATATCAACGAAATAAAAGCTATGTTTCCTGTAAAAGGAAAAGAGGAAAGAAAATACATAAAGAATCTAAGTAAGGATATAGAGGTCTACTGTGAGGAAGCAGACGCAACAACAAAGGAAGAACTTTATAAAAACTACGGAACTCCTGTTGATGTAGTAGCTGAATATTTTTCTGCTACCGGTGTTCCCTATGTTATTAAAAAGCTTAAAATCAGCAAATATATTAAATCATTAATCGCCGTAATCATTGCAGTTGCTTTAGTTCTTTCTACTGTGTATGGCGTTATATTATGGGAAGAACATCAAGCAATCATGAGGCAAGAAGTTGTTATCGCTGAAGAAGTAATTGAATAAAGGAGTAAAAACTATGAAGAAAACAATAACTATTACATTAATTATTGCACTTATTAGTTGTATATTTTTGAGTATTCCTGTAAGTGCTACAACTGCCGACAATACAGAAAGAACCATTGAATATTTAGATAATGGTGACTATATTGAAACAATAATTACTGACGATACTGCAAATCCAGGTATTTCTTTATATGCCACAAATACAATTACAAAAACAAAAACAAGATATTACAAAAACAGCAGTGGTACTGTACTTTGGTCAGTTGCAATTAAGGCTACATTTTCATACAATGGCAGTACATCGACCTGTACAAGCTGTTCCCATATTACAACAGCTCCAGCATCTGCTTGGTCTATAAAGAGTGCATCGCACAGCAAATCAGGCAACACGGCAACAGCAAAAGCAACAGCTACATGGAAAACAAGTGCTGGATCAAAAGATTATTCAATGTCAGTTACAATAAAGTGTAGTGCCACCGGCGTAGTGTCATAACCTTAAGTTAACTGGAATTATTTTAAACAGTAAACTACTTTTCTCACCGTTGCTTCTATATCTTTGCTTGGTTGTAATTAGTTTAGCATTTTTCAAATCCTTAATTGCCCTTCTTACTGTAGCAGGCGACAGCTTTATGTCGCCTGCTATTGTTTTTACAGAGGGCCAGCATTCGCCGTTTTTATTAGCTCGGTCGTGGAGGTAGGTATATACGGCAACAGCTCGGTGAGGCAAGTCCATTTGATACAAAAAAGTTAATCTACTCATTGCTGTTATCCCCCTGTGGTGGTCGCTCGGTTCTGACGACTACTTTTCCCTGCTTATTTCTGTTCTGTTCAACACTTGAATTTTCGGGTTCTTCTGTTGGCTCATATTTCTGTTCAGAATCGATAGTATTTCCACTGTCGGCTTGTTCCGCATTTGGCGAGGTTTTAAGATTTTCATTTTTCTTCTTTTTTTCACCGCTTGCTTCATCAAAATCCGAATCAGTAACAGTCTGTTCAAGATAGTGATGGCAGTATGTTTGGATTATGTTGTTGAACAACTCAGAACGGTTGGCATAGTGAACCTCACGGTTGCCGTTTTCCATGACCTCATACTTTTCTTCAAATTTAATACCCCATTTAAAAAACAGCTTTAGTTTTACTTTCATAGGATAAAAACCTGTTTTCATAACAACAAATGTGCCTTTTGGAAGTGACTTCAACTCATCGGGAGTCATCAAAGGTCTTTCTATCATCTGCAATGATTGTGACGGATCGTTTTTGCTCCTGCTTACAGAACCACTCATAACTGTTCTTGAGCCGAGTGCTTTTGATAGCACTTCTGCACTTGTGCTGTTAGGAGCAAAGCCACCGAAGATAGTCAGCTGTGTGTTGTCGATGATAACATCAGCACCCTCTTTGCCGTAGCTGCGTTCAAGCTGTGCAAAGGATTGAATGATTGGTACTATCTGCAACCGCCTTGAACGGGAGGCTGAAAACATCATTTCTGCTGAATCAATCTTTGGTAAAGTTCCAAACTCATCGCAGAAAAACACACAACGATTTTTCAGCACACCTCCATTTTCATCTGCAACTGAAAGTATTTCACGGTAGAGCTGTTGGATTATGAGTGACACCATAAAGAAGGTGTTGGGGTTTTCTTCGGGCATTACAATGAATATTGCACACTTTTCATTGCAGAATTTTTCAGCGTCTATTTCTGTATCAAAACACAAAAGCTGTTCAAGCTCGGAATCCAGAAAAGCATTCAGCCTTGAAAGTGCCGTACTCATAACGCTTGACATAGCTTGTTCAGCGGTATTTAGAGCCGCCCCTGCAAACCATTTTGCCTTGTGGTCGTCGGGAAGATAGTCCATTAAAAGTTGAAACTGATTTTTGCCTTTCTTATTGGTCGGAGCGAGTAATTCCTGAATGATTTTGAATACCGAAACAATATGCCGTTCTTCGGGTTTGCAGAATTCCGAAACAAGCAGAATAGTTGCTGTTAAAAGTCCCTCTGCCGCATCATAAAAGTAAGCGTTTTGTCCGAACGAAGCCGAGTCCATACCGGAAAGAATAATTGTTTTTGAAATAATTTTTGCATACTTTTCTGCTCTTGCCTTGTAAACAAGCTGTTCGGGTTCAGCTTTGAATAAGTCCATATACTTATTCACAAGATGCAGAAGATTATTTCCGTGAGAGCGTGTGGGATTGCGGAGGTCGATTACGGAAATTTTGTAGCCGTAATACTTTTCTGCTATCATTCCATAGTTGCGAACAATGTCGCCCTTAGTGTCAGTTGATAAAAATGACATACCCGTTGCACAGGCATATTCAATGCACGGATAAAGCCAAAATGCAGTCTTACCGACACCCGCCGCACCAATCATCAGAGCATGAACATCGCCTGTATCAACCATTGCTGTTGTGGTGCTGACAGGTTCTTTTTTCACGATTACCTTTTTGTTTTTCTTCTTTCGGAACAAATTTCTGAATTTTCTAAAAACATAAAATACCTTGTGGGTAAGGTTAATCAAGCGACCTATTGTCCTGTTTTTACAACCGACAACGATTCCTTGTTGTGTTGGTCTGCTTTTCGGATTTTTTCTCCACTTGTTCGGCTGAAAATTTATGTGTTTGTAGGTTCTCTTTATCTCCTTTTTAGTTGCCCAACGAGCCGTACCATATTGCCCTTGTCCGACCGTCTTGTTCTTTATGCGATTGAGAGAATAGTAATTGCCGACCGTAGAAATTATTATGAACAAAGCAAACATTGAACCTGTGACAATAATCAGCGTTATAATACCTGAGGGCATATTTCATCAGTCCTTTCACCGTTTAAAATATCCTCGTTCCAGTCCTTGTGGTTTGGAATAAGGATTTCGTTTTTGATATTCATTGAATTTAATTTTTCGGCTATGCGTTTGTTTGCTGTCTGTCCTGTCTCGTCATTGTCAAAGCAGAGAAACACATTTTTGATGTTCGGATTGTCTTGCAGACATTGAAAAAGCACCCTGTCCGAAACTGAACAGGATGCCCCATAGCTGTGACTTTTCCAATTTTCCTTATGCATACTTATGAATGACAGCATATCTATCGGTGCTTCAAACAAATATAATCTGTCGCTTTTTCCATGCCAATGAAAACTAAACTCAGGTTGACTGCCTGCAACATTTCCCTTATACGGATTGCTTGTTGCAGTTCCTCTCTTGTGTGCGTTGCGAGGGTTGCCGTTCAAATCATAACCTATGAATACAGCATTGTGATAATCGGCAGATTCATAAATCATCTTTCTACGCACAAATTCATAAAGCACATCTTTATCAATACCACGAGTAAACAGCAGATAAGAAAAAAGTCTGCTCATTCTGTCATTTCTCGGCGGCAGTTCAAATGGTTTGTGACTTATTTCTATGGGCGGTGAGGTTATGATTTGACCGCCACAGTTATTCAAAAGCATTTCTACCGCTTCGGCATAGTCCTTGTTGTAAAATCTGCGGACGAAGTCAACCGCATCGCCGCCTATCTGTTCGTACTGATGATACCAGAGGTGACCTCTGATTGTAACCTTTTGCGAGCCGTCAAGCCATTCGTATTCTGAGCCTGAACGCTTGACTTGCTCACCCTGACTGATTAAAAAATTTGCAAGGTCTGTTCTCCTTGCCTGTTCTCGCTGTTCTTTTGTAAAATGAATGTAGGTTGATATTTTAATCACTTCCTTGTATATATTTTTCTTTTCTGCTGTAATATCTTATAGTGGGTAGTTATTCTCTTATCACTGTGACAGGTGGCACCTGTCAGCGTTTTGGTGCAGTTACTCCTTGGCGGGAATTAAATATCTTTCTTGTTTAAAATAACATACTGTGCTATAATTTTATAAAAGCATTGAAAGGTTGTGAAGTGATGAATGGAATAGAAAACAAATTTGCTAAATTTTCTAATCGATTAGATAAAACTCTTGGTATCAAAATCTTTGCTCTTATATCATCAGTCCTGCCATTACTTTTTTATGTTAATTCTTTTATGTTTTCAATTAACTGCCAAAATTTGTACGGCATACCATCAAAATATTTTAGTATTACTATGCACGATATCATGCCATATGCTATCCTATTTTTCTTTATTGTTGTTGCCTTTATTTATAATTATTTCTTCTATAAAAACAATAATTTAGGAAACAATCTATCAAGTAAGATTTTTTATTTAAGTGGCGCAATAGTTCCTGGTCTTGTTTTCTCTATAATTGAATTCACGCTTTTTTATATATTTTCATTAAAATTCAATTGGATTGAAAATTTTCTAACTCCTCTTTTTGTAACAGTAATTTACATTGTAATGCTTATCGTCAGCACATTCTCGTTTGTGAAAATTCCAGATAGTATATCAGGACACCTGAAACTCAAAAAAAGAATAAAAAAATCAACTGTATTCTTTTCTGTTATTATATATGCATCTATAACAATAAGTTATATTTTTCTATTTTTCAATGCAACTCCAATTAGCAAATCATATGAAACAACTACAATAAACAATAATAAATATGTTATTTTATCCGAATATGAAAGCGATTATTTAGTTGTAAAATATGATGATACAAATGAAACCACCATATTTTTTACGAGTGAATATCAACTTGTAAATAAAGAAAATCTAAATATAAAACCTTTAAGTTTCCCAAATATTGAGTATAAATAAGATCTTTTTTCGAACTACTAATGTATCCCCAATCCCTGCTTTTTATCATTAATCTTCTGTTGTAATTTTTTATCCGTCCTTTGCGCTTTCTGCTTTTCTTCAAAGCGGAGTTGATTCTGAATCATATTGCCGAGGTAGCGCAGGAGATAAAGAGAAGAAACTGCAACGCTGTTGCGGTTGGTTTTAATTGAATAATGAGGATACAGAACACCTTTGTCTGAATCAAAAACTGATTTGGCAGAGGTGTTTTCTTCATATTTAAAGGGACTTGAAACAGATTCATTGTCCGAATTTTCGCTTTTCTCAACCACATCTTCAGTGAGATTTAGTTTCAACGCTTCCTTAATTACAGCGTTCTTGATTGACTTAAATTCCTTGTTTTGGGCAAGAGGAATCCTGTCAGGCATTTCATCTGTGTAGGTGCGGATTGTATTTTCCTTTTGCTCGTACCAGAGGTCATACAGCTTTTTAATTCTATTGTCGTTGGCAAGCTCATCAACAATGGAATCAACGATTGCTTTTACATCGGGGTTCAGATAACCGTAAACCTTTTTACCTTTCGTTTTTGAAAGCCTGTCGGCAAGCTCTAACAGCTTATGCTGAATTGACGCGCTGATATATATTTCAGAGTTAATCTTTGAAACCAAATTCTCTACTATGTCACGAGCCTCAGCACGGAGCCTATCTCTATGTTCGGTTTGCCTTTCATATGTGCACAATAAATCTTGCTGAAAAATATCTTTTGCAAATGACGAACGCAGATTTTCAAGTCCCTTTTGCGTGAGATAGCCTTCGTTCTCCACAGTTGAATACGCAATCAAATGCACATGAGGGTGGTGCGATTCATTATGAAATGCCGCATACCAACGAAGATTCTCCATTGGTATTTTCAGATTTTTCGCAAGTGCTTCGGTCTGAGTGCGGAGCATATCCCGCCAACGAGTTCCGGTATTAAAACCAAGCCGTTCCGCATCCTCTCTGCGAATAGAAATTATCGCAGTCCAGATATTTCCCTTGTGTTTGTCAAGTTCTTCTGTTACTTTACTCAACTGAACCTGCACACCGTCATCTGTGAACAGTCCGTGCGAGCCGAATCTCTCGGCACGAGGACGGGTAGCAATGTAATCAGCATATGCTTTTCTGCCTGAGATTTCATAAGCGTAATCTTCCATAACTCTTGAGATAAAATCAGATGCCGAGCCTTGATTTTGCTTTTCAAGGTAATCGACATATTCAAACATATCCTTGCTGTCGGGAAAATCCTTTAAGATTTTTTCGATTAGATTCTTCTGTTTTTCTGTTGCAGGAGCAAACTTTTTAGTGTCATCAATTTTCTCAACTCCCTCACGGGTGGCAATATATTTTGCATAACCGCCTGCGCTAACTTTTCGATTCGGCTTGAGATATTTAAACTTTGTAACTAACCTTGCCACAAATAATTATCCTTTCTGCCAATCGTATGCGTCATCAAATGAGAACGAACCGTTGAGCCGTTTGACTTCCTTGACGCACTCACCACGAAGTTTTGTAAGAGTCATCTTGTCAATATCCTGTGACGAGGCAATAATATTCATTGTCATAGCCAGCTCTACAGCTAATTTAAAAATCAGTCTGCTCATTCGGTTGTCGCTCTCAGCGACTATAGACTTCAATGTAGAGGTAACCACATTAGGAAGATACTGACTGTTGTCGTTTGAGGACAGGTAACCCACATAGAAAATTATTGCCTTTTCAATAAATTCACTTCGACTCCTGCAGTTATCTTCCTCGTAGATATTCTGAACCATGTCAAGCGTGGATTCCTTTATCCAGAGTGCAAACTTCCGCTTAACTTCTTTTCTGTTATCCGTTTCATTCAAGTGCAAAACCTCCTGTTTTGTCACAACCCACAGTTGCAACTCCTTTATTTTTGGCATTTTATTCGGCTAATCGGGCAGTTAAACCCACAAGTACAACCCCAAGGCTGAAAATTAACCCCTATGGATTTTTGAGGCTGAAAAGTGCGAAAAACCGCATGGCAGTCGGCGTTGCCGTCTGCCGTAAACCGACACGAGGGAGCGACTGCAACCCCGTGTCTTTCTCCTGCTTAAAATTCCACCCTTGAAAAACTGCCCGATTTGCCGAAACTTCGATTTTTCACACCTTGCCACAAACCGCCCTGTTTCATTTTTTCTTTGAATTCGGATACTTTCCCGACTTCTTCTTTAAAAGCCGACACAGGGCGAGTGTAGCGAGAATACCGCCGTTATTCTGCTTTTATTGATTTACCGTTTATTACTTCAAAATTACACTCTGTATATGACAGTCCGTACTCCTTAACCTCACGATTCAGAATATCGAACATTGATTGTTCAATACTTCGAGGGGATAACTTAATTTCGTCCGATAGCGTATCATAGCAAATCCATTCCTCGCTCTCGGGTGTGTCCTTTACAAGAATGTCAAAGCCGAGGAGCATTTTATCGGGAGTTGGAAATACAACAGCATTGATTTTTACACAGCCGACTGTGAGTGAAGCAAAGAGAGTGTCGTGCTTGTCCTTTGGATTTTCAGAAAGTAATTTCTTGACTTCGTTCACCGACAAATACATTTTGAAAATATATTTATTACCGAGTTGCTTTTTCAATTTCTTTCTCTCGTTCATAAACTCATACCGCCAATCTCATTTGTAAAATCTTCAACCTCATCTTCATCGGGTGAATCAAACAGATTGTTCTGTTCAAGGTTTTCATAGAATTTTTCTGCACTGTCATTCACGGCTTCGTTTAAAACTTTCATATCAAAACCGCAGTCCTTATAACCTTGCGATACTGTATCGTAATAGCTTGCACTTGGCAAGCCGAAATCCTGCTTAAGATTCATAATGTAAACCATTGCAGTAAGTTCCAAACCGTTATTCAGTTTCACAGGTAATTCCTGTTTGAAGTAGTGTGACGGATAACCCTCGTAGCGGTCAAGCAATCTTTCATCTCTCGGCTGAAGCTCCCACAGTGCAACGGGAACGGACTTGCCACTGCAAGGTGCGATTGTTGCGTATGAACAGTGAGGCATACCCTTGAACTGCAATTCGTAATTTTCAATTGTACCTTTGCCAACAAGTTTGGCTGTGGGGCAACGAAATTTCATCTGTTCAAGATTGAGGTTACTGCCGTAGGCAATGTATAATTTTTTACTCATAATAGATTTCTCTCCTTACATACTCATAATAAAACCCGAAGTTTCTTCCTGTTCATCATTTGGGACAAGATTGACTTCGGGTTCGTTGATATTTATATTTTCGTTTGTGTTATTAAGTTCTGCGGCTCGTTTTTGAGCAAGTCTTTCCTTTTGCTTTTCAGCCTGCGAAGGATCCTTCCACGCAATGTTACCATCAAGATTTTTCAGCAGATGATGACGAGCTGTTTTGAACTCGTCACCTATCAAACCCAATCTCAAAAGCCACGTTCTGAAAGTGTACTTTTCATTATTTGATACAGTTTTAGCGTGTCTTGCAGACTTCTGAATCAACGCCTGATGACTGATTGCAAGGCAAAGCTGAATCGCACTTTTGACCTTTCCTGCGTGTAAAGTGGAATTGAATAGACGAAATTCAATCGTACCCTTGTAGAACACGCTGTGAAGATTCAGTGCATGGTAGCGTGTGTCATCATAGTGTCGGTAGCTGTAATCCTCGCCGTCATACCACATTGACTTGAATTGCTCCATAGACATCGGAGGACGGTTATTGATTTCATCAAGAAAGCGTGTGTCCATCTTCTGGCAGTAATGTTCTCTTGACACATTCACTTTTAACGCCTTATAAAGCAAGTCCTCTTTCGCCGCCATAATGTTTACGATATTGCGAAGTGTTTTCGGGGTATGCGGAGCCGCATTAATATGGCAATGCAGACCACAGCTTGAGTTGACTCTCGCTCCTGCACCACGAAGCTTTCTCACTAACTCCTGTATGGTTTCAATGTCATCGTAATTACAAATCGGAGTGACAAATTCAACCGAGTACAGTGAGCTTGCATTCTGCCCTGAACGGTTTTCACAACGGACGCTTGCGTCACGCATAATCTTCCACATCCTGCCGTCATTATCACGAACAGAATACGCATCATAACAGCCGCCGACATGCGTTGCGTCCGTATGAAAATAACCGGCAATCACTTTCGCCGCAGTACTTCGAGTGATGCCGGTCATTTCTATTTCTATTCCAAAGTTTTGATTTTTCAAGTTGCCACCTCTGTATTTTCTTCTTGTGGCTTTTGCTTTTTAGGCTTTGGCGGTTTTGCCAAAACAGACTTCATATCAATAAACTCTCTGACATTTGCAGGAACATATTTTGCATACAGAGAATCAACGGATTTTTCAAGCTCTTCTTTGAAATCCAAATCACGCTGTGACATATACAGTCTGATTGCATTCAGCTTTTCATCATCGTACATTATGCCTACGCTTGTTTTCTTCATAAAAAATCACCTCGTCATTTCTTGCTTTGGTTTACATATTTTATATTTGGTATTTTCAGCCACTTTGTCCATCCTCGACCTGAGAGCTGAGTTTTGACAACTCCGTAGGCTGTGCCTTGTGCTTCGATAACTTCTCCGTTGCCGATATATACACCGATGTGACCGTCCATCCAGACAGCAAGTCAGGGCGTATCGGGCATAGTTGAAATCGGGCCGCTTTCTGTAACTCTACTCCAAATGGAGTTTGCTCCGCAGTCGTTAAAACCGTTTGAGCCTGCGACAATTTCTCCGCTGTCAGAGTTGTACCAAGTATATGATTTTATCAAACCTATGCAATCACAAGCTCTCTTGCCGAGCCATTTTTCACCGAACTTTCTCATCTCACCTCCTGCCTCGTTATTTCCGGGAAACAACGACGCCTGTTGGTCGAGATATTGTTTTGTGCAGACCTGACCGTAACCGCCGTACACATAACCCCAGTCATTTTTGTATGCGTTCTCGCACCACTTGACAAGGTCGAGATTGTTCTTCGTGGTCTTGTCAGTAAAGCCTGCGGTACTGATTTCCGCACCCTTGATTGACTGCATCATCTTTTGGAACTCGTCATACTTTATCTCCGTTCCGAATTTCTGATTGACGGTTTTTATCAAATCCTCATCAGACTGATTCTTCTTGAAACAGGATACAAAGTTTTTTACAAAGTCCTCATCCTCTGATTTATCGGACAGAGAAAACAGATAGATAACCTCTGCTTGTGTGTTATAGTCGGACAACTTTTTATTTTTCAGTTGATTTTCAACCTCTGTCATCGTATCGTTGATAAGCTGTAGATTTTCCATCTGCTCTGCTGAGATATTTTCCTGTATGGACTGATAGAGCTTGTCAGTGTCAATATCCATACTGCCGTTGAAAACTGACACAACTGCAACAATCGGCATAACCACAATTATGATTATGCCGATTATTATACCGCCTATTATTTTTATTACCTTTTTATCTGTGAGCAGTGCAACTGCTATTTTCTTTAGTGCCGCACCTATGGTTGCACTCATTGAATCACCTCCGCAAATAAAAATCCGATTGACTTTCATTTAAGAAAAACAATCGGATTATAATATTTTTTAATTGTAAAAATAATCTTAAACAGGATATTGACTATCTCACTTATAAAGACAGTTTTCTACATAAATCATCATTCTGTTATTCTGGTAACCATATTCAATAAATGCTATCAATGGCACTAATCCAACAAACCATGGTTTACTGACAACAAATGGCAATACAAAAGCGACAATTATAATTAACAATAAAACAACAAAAAGTGATATATGCTCCTTACGCCATTTCTTTTTGAAATATGCTTTTCTTTCCTCAAACGAGAATGCACTTTCTTTTGAAACAGCAATTATGTTTTCATCTGCATTTTTCCGAAACTCTTCGTCTGACATCTTTTGTCCAGCCAACAATTCATTTATGCTAACATTAAATTCCTTTGCAAGTAGTTGGAGCATTTCAATGTCTGGCATATAGTTACCATTTTCCCAGCGAGATATTGTTTTGTTTGTTACACCAATTTTCTCTCCGAGCTTCTCTTGAGTTAGTCCGCTCTGCCGACGAAGCGTAGCAATAAATTTACCGATTTTTATTTGATCCATGACGTTCACCTCCGAAAATATGGTACATCAACGGTTATGAGAATTCTTTCCCACAAACAGAGAATGTGTCAAATATCAATTTATTAACCTGTTATTTTGTAATTATCATACCACAATTTTAAAATTCTGTCTATTCAAAATTTTATCTTCCACCTGCACTTCCGAAAATCTCTGCTTTATATTCAGGAGCCTGAACAAGAAGCAGATACCTTTCATTACCGCACCTATACAGGCAAGTTCCTCGCTCACCAAATTTGATTAAGGCATACTCGTTTGGCTCAACCATTAGTGCATCTTCAAAGTCCTTCGGATTGATATTGCCGGGGAAAAATAAGAAGTGATGAGTAGGAATTGAGAACAGCGGTTTTGTATATTCTTTAACGCTAGGAATCAGAAAATCGTCTATATTCTGACTGGCTAAAATCATGGCTGAATCTTTCTTGCGTACGCGCTTCATTGCGTTGCGGATATATTCAATAGCTGTAAGATTTGAAAGGAACAAATACAATTCATCTATCGATGCAACAGTGTTTCCCTCACCCAATAACTTGTTTGACATATAGGAAAGAATGTTGAACAGCATTGCATCTGCGTAATATCATTATTGTCAGAAAATATTTCTTTTACAACCGAGGGGAAATTTCGCCCCTCGGCATCTTGATTTATGCGGTTTTAATCTCTTTATGCCATACATTAAGCTGTTCCTTGCGCTCAACGGTGAAGTAAATCACAATATCATTTCCGCATTCTGTTGAATGCCATTTTGCCTTTTCGTGCACCTCAATTCTGCTGATGAATGCTCTGAGAATTTCAGGCGTCAGTTCCTGAATGTCAATGTACTTCTTTGCATTTTCAATAAAGTCTTGAATCAACTGCTCTCGCTTTTCGTTCTCATCAAGAAAGGCGTTCATCTCATTAAGCTTAGTTTTCAGTTCTGACTGCTCGGTTTCATATCCTGATGACAATGATTCGTAGCGTTCAACAGAAATTCGTCCGAGCACTCGGTCTTCGTACAGACAACGGATGATACTTTCAAGCTCTGCTATTCTTTGTTCTGCCGCTTCTTTTTCCCTCAGATAAGTTTTCATTTCACGCTCGGCTTCGGCTCTTGCATTACGGCTTGCTATTTCATAAAATTCTTCGGGATTCTCACGTACATATGCCGTTACCTCTCTCAGTTTTTGAAGTATCACAGCGTGTAAATCCTGTTCGCTGATTCTGTGTGCCGTACAGTGATTATTACCGTATCGCTAATAGGTTTTGCAAAGGTAGTTGTTTTCTTTAGGATACTTAAGCACTCGGCGAAGATACATTCTGCTTTTGCAATCGGCACAATAAACTAACCCGGCAAACACATCTGTCTTACCTGATTTATTCGGTTTTCTTCTTCCTGCAAACCACTTCTGCACCATTTCAAAGGTGGATTTATCAATGATAGCCTCGTGGGTATTTTCAAATATTAGCCAATCCTTGCGGTCGTTGTGAATTTGCTTTTTCAGCTTATTTGATTTGGTGGTGGTTTTGTAGTTCGCCGTTGTGCCGATATATACCTCGTTTACAAGCATTCCTCTAAGTGTAACATCACTCCACAGATAGGGATTATTCAGCTTCAAGCCATTTTCTTTTCTGCCGTATTTGTAGTAGGCATATGCGCTTGGCGACATAATTTTATCTCTTTCAAGAGTCATTGCAATCGTACGGGTTCCCACTCCGTTGACATACATATCAAAGATTCGTTTTACCACGGGAGCAGTGTCGGGATCGGGTACTAACCTGTTATCTTCGGATTTCATATATCCGTAAGGAAGCTTAGAGCCTATCCTTTCACCACGCTCTGCCTTTGCTCTTTGGACTGCCCTGATTTTTTTGGATGTGTCAGCAGCAAAGAAATCATTGAAGTAATTACGGATTCCGATAAATTCATTACAGCCTTTTTCGGAATCAACACCGTCATTTACGGCAATATATCTCACATCGTTCTGAGGGAATATAATTTCAATATATGTACCGGTTTTAAGGTAATCTCTGCCGAGTCGGGAAAGGTCTTTTGTGATAACAGTTCCGATTTCTCCTTTTTCCATATCGGCAATCATACGCTTGAAGTCAGGGCGTTCAAAGGATACTCCGCTGTAACCGTCATCAATATAGAACCGACAGTTGCCAAAGCCGTTATCGGCGGCATATTTTTCGAGCATACTTTTTTGATTTTTAATGCTGTTTGATTCACCCTCTAACTCGTCCTCCTGAGAAAGACGGCAGTAGAGTGCGGTAATCTTTTGTTGGTTTGATTTCATAATTTTTTCATCCTTTCCGAGCCGTTCAGGCTCTGTTGAATCAAACCGAATAGGATTGCAAGTCAACAATACTCCTACTCGGTTTGAATGTCCAGTAAAATATTTATCCCGTTTTTCGTTCAAGTAAATTTTTAATTTTTTCATCGGCACTTGGGTTGTCACCGTTCTCGGTTCCGATAGGAAATACCTATGTGACTAAAAATGTCTTTTTGCCGATTTTAACCTTATCGCTTTCGTACAGATGACGGCGGTTAAACGCAATATCGTTTCTTGTGATTGGTGTTATTCTATTTTCAGTTTCGTTCATGGCAATCCTTTCTTTACATCTTCATACCAAATCCGCCTTGTGGATTTTCTTGTATGTTCTTTCTCTCTTTACGAGGTTTTTTCATTGTAGTGCAGTCCTCTACAGGGTGGTTGCTGTCTAAAATATTTGTGAGATTTGCGACCAGATATGCAATATCATTTCCGTTATTGCTGTAATAGCTGTCGGTATCAAAGCCAGGAAAAACAGTATCCTCACATGATGATTCAGTTTCTCCTCCGCCTGACTGATACTGTATGAATATTTCTCGCTCGTGCTCCCAACCTGTTGTGAAGCATTCTTCGCCGCATTGTTTATCTGACTGACGTAATTGTTCGTCATATCCTGAAGCTCCTTCTTGAAGGTCTGCGCCATTGCATTGGAATTGTCGATAGACTTCTGCAAGGAATTCATCTGGCGGTTGAGGTATATCCGTATTTCCTCTTTCGTAGTCAGTTCTGAAATTTCGTCCAGTATTGATTTCAGCATATCTATCTGTGCTGTCTGAGTTGAAATTAATGCTTTCCAGTTCTGCTCCGTAACCGCTACGCAGGGTTCTGCTTTTGAGGCGATTTGCATTTGCTTTTTGGCTTGTTCCTTTAATTCCTGTGGTGATTTCTTCCCGTATTCTGAATTCATTTTCCATATTCTCCTTAAGATATTTTTCTTCGTGTAATTTATTATCCCTGCACTTCATTCCATTTGGTGTAGTGTAGGTAATGCTTTTTCTTTCTGCCGTCCATTTAACTTCATAGCCTTCGTTCTCCATCAGGCTTATGAAATGTTCCTTTGAGGTTGCATATTTCATAGCTTCATCAACAGCTATTGCAAGCTGTAACTTCCAGCTTTGACCTTTGTCTGCTGAACGATATTCTCTTGCCGACATCTGTTTTACTTTTGGTTGCTTAGGAATTACAACTGATAAACCGTATTTTCTGCATAGGTTGTCAGAATAATCTCTCAACCGTTGTATCTCATTTTTATCTGGATGATATTTCAATCCTGTTTCAGCACTGACAGAATTTAAAATGAAGTGTGAATGTATATGCTCTCTGTCAATATGAGTAGCAACTAAAACTTCATAACCTTTGAATTGCTCTTGTGCAAACTTCAAAGCAATTTCGTGAGCAGTTTCGGGTGTTATAGGTTCATCGGGGTGGAACGACTGAAACAAATGATAGTACATTCTGCCATCAGTTTTTCTATATTGAATTTTAGTATTCATCATTTCATTGAACGCTGACTCTGCTACACAATTCACTCCGCTCACCAGCTTTCTGCCATCGTACAAAGTTTTCTTATCCTGTTTGCAGTAGGCAAGGATTGAAGCTAACCCTTGCCGTGACTGCATTTGTTTGCTTGCGATAAATTTTACTGTTGCTATTATGACCACCTCTTTCTGTCAAGCAAATCGGTAAGTAGTTTATTCATCTCTGCATACTGATTTGTAAGTTCAGCAAGATTAAAGCAAATGACTTTACCCATATTGCAAAGTGTTGCAATTTGATTTAAGTTTCTGCCGATAGCCTTTTGCTGACGGATAATTTCATCAAGTCCGTCAACAACAAAGATTTGTTTTCCGAGGCAAGCCTTCGTTATATATTCGGTTAAAGTTAAATTTGCCTTGTCTGCTTTATTGTGAATCTTCTGTAAATCGGATTCCGATATTCTTATGCTCATTTTTCTGTCTTTCATTTAGGTTTCCTCCTTTGCCAATAAAGTGGGTTCGGGCTTCTGCCCGTATATTGCATTCGGCAGGTCAGCGACCAGCCGAATGCGTTGCTTGCCACAGCTTAAAAGCTGTGAAAATGTGAACCCCAACTTTACGCTGAATTCATAATCCGTTATATAGAATTACTTTCGCTCACAAACCGCCCAAATTTTGATTTTTGCTTGAAGTCGGGTACTTTATCCGTTTTCTCTTGAAAGTCGGACAAACCGCCAAATTCTGCCCAACATCTGCATCGTGGACGATAAGGACGATAAAAACGATAAATCAAACGGCTATATTTTCATCGTACTTATCGTACCTAACGTACTCGCTATCTGAATTATCAATCTCAAAATCATATTTGATTTCAACCTTTCTGATGTTATTTTCCTTATACGATTTGAAATAAATATGATTGTCATTCAAGTCATACTTCCACTTATTCATCATCCTTTTCAGAATGCGAGCCGAAAGATTTTTGCCTGAATAAGCATTATATCGTTCAAGAAATTCTGCATTGCTTCCGTTGAAATATTTTTCTGCTTTCATCATCTCAATGAGCAAGTTCATTTCATCAGGCAAAAGCATATTCGGATTCTCTGCGCTGTCTGCAGTCATTTTCCAAGTGCAATCCTCTTTTGAAAATGCAAGCTCAATTTCTCTGTCCTCAATATCTCTTCCCGTGCAAAATAAAGTTGCGTTGCCCTGCGTGCGATTGCTTTTTTTCAAAACAAATAGAGCATCGGCACAGCCAGCTATACCATTTGTACCTGAAATCTCATTGATTGGGTCAGAGTCGCCTTGCTTTCTTAAATGATGAACCAGAAGAATAGCAATTTTCAACTCATCAGCAAGTTTTTTGAGTTTCTGTACCTCAAGATAATCATTTGAATAGCTCGAGTCATTTTTTGCAGAACGGATAAGTTGAAACGTGTCAATGATTATCAAGACAGTATCCATATGCTCATCAACAAAAGTTTGAATCTGTTCTTCCAACCTTTCATCAAGTTTTGAACAATCCGTAACAAAATGAACATCACTCGGCACTTCATCGGTTATCGCTGTCAGCCTGTCCTGCAATCTGCTTTCATCATCTTCAAGTGACAGATACAGAGTTGTACCGCTGTCGGTATGCAGATTCCATACATCTTTGCCTTTTGCAATCCGAACGCACCAGTCAAGAACAAGCCACGACTTACCTACCTTTGGTGAGCCGGCTATAATCGAAAGACCGCTTGCAAGAAGTGAATTGATTATAAACTTCTTTCTCGGCAAATCTTTTTCAACAAGACTTGCACCGTCGATTGAATCAAATCTTGCCTTACTGCTCAACTCCAAATTTAAATTCTTAATCATTTTTCTCCTTTCCCTGTTACTCATACCTCATATGATTTCAAAATATTTTAGCTTTGGTATGGTTATTCAGTTGTAATCCAAAAGCTGTTGGAATTTTTTCACCAGTGTGATACAATAATCTCATACTTTTCAAGAAAAATATATGACAAAATGAATTGAAGTGATTTTTATAATTTTCACTTCAGGACAGAGGTGTATATGGCAAAGCACGAAGGTTTATTATTAAAAATTGATTCCAAAGGAAATATTTCCGGCTATATGCAGGAAAATAACAATAAGATTCCAATTGAAAATACTACTATCAAAAATGAGTTGATTAGTTTCTCAGAAGAAGATTTTGAAGAGTATTCTGAACTGCAAAATGAAATAAGAAAAGTTTACAGAACATATCCTGATGAAAGTGAAGAAAGATTTGCACTGATTAAAAAGTTAACTGCAAAAGCAGAAAAGGCATTGGCGGAATATAGAACTTTTTACGGTCTTTTGAACAGACTTATGATTGAGGATTTTTTAGGAGAGAACGACGGAACTGAACATTATCTGCGTGAATATGCAAGCTATCTTGACCAGATAAAAACCGTGCAGTTTTTTGTTTTGCACTTTTTCAGCGATTTATCAAATCAAATAGAAATTGATGTTAACGAAGATTTCAATTACAACAGCGTACAGATTTCCACCGTATTTTATTTTGAGGATAACAAATCCAGACAGATGTACCATATCCGTAACCTGACAGAGTATTATTTTCTGCTGTTACATTTATTTGTTGAGAACGGATACCGCCTCTGCCGCTGTCAGCTTTGTGGCAGATACTTTGTGCCAAAGACAAAAAAGAAAACCCTGTACTGCGACAGAGTTCTGAATAATGGTAAAACTTGCAAGGAATTTGCGCCGAAATTAAAGCACCGAATCTTGGCAAACAGAAATGAGGTGCTGAAAACTTTTGACACACAGCGAGGCAAAATGTATAAGCGTTATGAAAGAACACTTAACACACCTGGTACTGTGGAAAAGCCTTTAAGTTTTGAGGAATATTACGATTGGCTTGAAAAAGCGAGAACTGCGAGAGATAATTATCTTGAGGATAAAATTTCCAAGGAAGAAGCATTGAATATAATTTGTATTGAGTAAAATTTGCAAAAAGTAATCGGATAGGCAGTCAAATTTCATTGATTGCTTATCCGATTTCTTAATTATTTACTACATCAATGATAATTCTTGCACCCATCCGAAATCCGTTCAGGAATATTTCTCGCTCACTGATTTCAGAAATCTCACGATTGCAGTCCTTGTATTTTTCGAAGGTTTCTTTCTGTACCTCAGTCAGGGTTGCCACAAACTTTTCTTCATTCCTGTTGAGCAGTTTCAATAGTTCTTTGACCTCATCGTCAAGCCTTGAACATTTTTCGTGAGGGAATAAGTTTCCATAATATAAATCTTCAAGTATATCCATATCTTATGCCACCTTTCGTAGAACAAACATATCCCACATAACTTTGCATAAGTCCTGATATACTTACCTTTATTACTTTAATTAAGTTTGAAATTTATTTTTATTATTACTTTACAAAAAGCAATACAAGAAGTATAATAGATATCACAATTTAGTAAAAAATGCATAAAATCAAAAATCTCAAATAATTTCCAGTTAAAATATATAATAGGAATAGGAGCATACAAATGAAAAACAAAATCTTATCAGCAATAATATCCATCGTGCTTATGATTTCACTCGTAGGATGTCAGCAGAATAATAAAATTATTAGGCCTGATGTAGAAACAAAAACGGTAACGGAAAACAGCCAAGAAGATTATGTAACTTTTTCACTTGACGTGCCATCAGATTGGAAAGTATTAACTCAAGATTATGTTTCTATTGCCTGTTTTAGTTCTAAAGCAAATGAAACAAATGCCAGCGATAAAATTTCTCCCTACAAGTTAAGTATAGAAAACTATATCATTCCATCTCTAATGCCAATTGATGACAAATATAAACAAGCTTATAAAGATTTATTTAATGGCAAATATGATGGTATAAAAGATTTAATTTGCGATAATATTGAATATATAAACATAGGTAAGGTAATGGACAGTTTCCCAGATGTTACTTTTGAAACTCCTGAAAGCATTATGGATTACTTTAATATGCTTGTTAACGGTATAAGTACACCAGATGTTACAACGCCAGAGTCATGGAATGACAAAAAATGGGCATTTGATTTTACTTTCAGTGAATATAACGGTAAGAACGGAAATATCATTGCGGTCGAATATTCCTACATAATTATAGATAAAACATATAAAGCTATTAATTGCTACCGTGATGACGATTTTTCCGTATGCGGAGCTTTTGACGATAATACAGAACTTTCTTCGGGCGATTTAGCGCTGTGGGTTGCTGATAATATGGAAATTACCAAACACTATAAAATTGAAGATAATATGCTAAAACAAGAGGGCGTAGATTATTAAATTTTATATTTTTTAAAATCTATTTATTGTAATAACAGCCGAAGTATTTTTCTACTTCGGCTGTTATGTTATGAATATATTTATGCTTTCACAAATTCAAAAAGTGCCGCTTTATCTTGAGGTAATTCACTTACAGGATTAATTTGAGGCATAATATTTATGCGATCAACTTCTGTCCCCCAAAAATTTTTAACAACAATTTCTATTTTTTCGCTATCATATATAGTCGCATATTCGTACATTTTTCCATTTTCACCACAAAAGATCCACGAAACATGTTTATCACTTCTTCGTCTTTCGTCAAATGTAAAAACTATATCATAATTATATGAATCATTTGGTACTATTCCTTTATATTTACCATACTCACCCTTTGCAAAATCATTAACAGTAGTTTCCCAAACTACTGCAGAATATATATTAGCTCCCGACCAATATCCATGAATATCTTTCATAGATAGATTTTTTAGTGATATTAAGTTGTTGAAGAAATTACAATAATTTGATTCACCGCATTCAATATTAGCCCATCTTCTACCTGAACTTTTTGCCTTGTAGTATTTAACATCAATATATAATGACTCCCAGCTTTCAGAAAACGATGTAATACCGCCAATAACAATACCATAAATACTGCCAATAAGTGGAGCTTTATCCATTTTATCTACCAAACTATCATCAAAAGCAAGTCCTGAAATAAATTTTGCTACATCAAATGAATTTTTTACTAATCTGGTTGTTTTTTCTTCATTTATATGCTCTTCTTTATAATAAGACTTACCATTTTCATAGTATTCAATCGGATATATTTTTCCATTTATGGGATTTTTAACTGCACCATATTTATATACAGGAGCAGGCGTTGGTGCAGGAGTGCTAGTATCCTTTTTTTCAAGAACAATAGCCTGATAGTTTAAACCTTTATACGCCACTTCAACGGAAGATTTGCTATAGTAGGTTTGTGGTTGATAAGTCAAAGGGTCATTAAAAATATAATGGCTACTATCGTATCCCACTAACAGCAAACAATGTTCGGGGGCTATCCAGTTAATTGTTTTTCCGTTGTAGGTCCACGTAGAACTTATGTATGGAGTATTCATATACATAGTAGCCCAAAGAATTACCGGTATTCCTTTGTCTATGTAGTTAGAACATAAATTTTTCAGAGAAACACCATATAATTGTTTTGCAGTATATTTTTGTCCGGATAAAGCTTTATCCAATGCCTTTTTTATTACCGGTGCATAACATCCATACCCACTCGTATATCTGGGATTTCCTCCAAATGAAATATTGGGATCAAAAGGAACTCCTGTTTTAGTTAAGTACGAATCAATAAATTTATCTACAGATATATCTATGCCAATATGATTTAGTGCCATAACTGTTGTAACACTTTCGCATCCTGTTGGATATTTGCCTAATTGGGAAATAAACGGGGCTTGAATTATTTTACTATTACCTATAGGTGTTTGCGGCTTAGTATAAATTTCATTCTCCTCATATATATAAATTTCTACTCCGTTTATATTTTGGCCATCTATACCCGCATAGGAAGCCCCTGTGTCCAAAGTGCCACCTAAATTATACTTTGTCTGTACACTACGCATCCATTTTGGATCAGCATTACTTACCCAAGGCAGCCAACTTCCTCCTACATGCACTCTGTACATAACAACTACACCTGATGTTAGTTTTACATCATCCTTACTATATACTTGAATATTCAATAACTGCACAATGCCACCCGGATATCCTGCATAGTCATTTTCAGTGCTTTTAACAAAAGGATAATAGTATGATTTTCCTTCATTCCAAGTCCTGTATAAAAGGTAATATGGCTTATCCTTGTCGGTTTTAATTTTTATACCATTAATATGAACAGAGCTTGCAGTTGAAGTAAAGCTATGCCAATTAGAATCTTCGTCAATATAGCTAAGTGTTGAAGCTACTTTGCCTCCGGATAAATTACCGATTGATGATGAGATGGATTTGCCATTAAACACATAGATTTCAACACCGCTTATATTTTTACCGATAATTCCGGCATATGATGAACTGACATCCAATGTTCCACCTAAATTATAGTTTTCTTGAACATCCTGCATCCACTCCGGATCAGCATTACTAACCCATGGCAACCATCTTCCATCAACATAAGCACGATACATTACAACAACACCGGCAGTTAGCTTTGTTCCATCCTTACTATATGCACTTATACTCAGTCCCTGAATTGGTTTATTTGGATAACCTGCGTAATCATTTTCTAAACTTGTTACTTCAGGATAATAGTATGATTGTCCTTCGTTCCATGTTTTGTAACGCAAATAAAAATCCGAATTTGAATTGGTCTGAATTTTAATACCGTCAATAGGAGAAGCCATTACTTTATGATTGAAACTTTTCCAATTAGATGTACTATTTGCCATATACTGGGTTGTTATTAATTCTTCAGAACCAACGAAACTACCTGAACCCGCATTTAACGAATCTTCTTCAAAAATACGAATTTCAACGCCACCAATATTTTTACCGTCTATGCCGGCATAAGATGAACCTGTATCTAAAGTACCATTCAAACTATATTTAGTTTTTACATTTCTCATCCATTCAGGATCAGCGTTACTTACCCATGGCAACCACCTTGAATCAGTATATACTCTATACATAACAATAATTCCGGAAGTAAGTTTTGTGCCATTATTTCTATATACATTGATACTTAACCTCTGAATAGCTTTTCCAGGGGAGCCTGCATAATCATTTTCTGTACTATTTACGGCAGGATAATAAGATGACTGTCCTTCATTCCATGTTCGATAAGTTAAATAATAATCCTTGTTACTGCCTGTCTGTATTTTTATTCCATCTATTCTGGATGACAAAGTGCTTTTTGAAAAAGACTTCCAATTAGATTCATTTCCAACCATATAGCTTAGCGAAGGATTTGATTCACCACCAGAGTAGTTTCCTAACGATGATTCTTTATAAACACGAATTTCTATTCCGCTAATATTCTTTCCGGAGATACCGGCATACGAGCTGCTGGTATCTAAAGTGCCACCCAGATTATATTTACTCTGTACACTATCCATCCATTCAGGGTCAGCATTACTTACCCATGGTAGCCATTTATTTTCTACAAAGGCTCTATACATAACAACAATACCTGATACTAACTTCGTACCATCATTCCTGTATGCTTGAATCTGAAGTTGTTGAATTGGCTTACCTGAAGAACCTGCATAATCGTTTTCAGTACTTTTTACATATGGATAATATCCATTCATTCCCTTATTCCAAGTTCTATATTGTAAATAAAAAGATTCATTTGAACTTGTTTTAATCTTTAAGCAGTCCATAGTAGATTTTGTCTGATCACTAAAACCTATCCACTTTCCACCGTATAAATATGAAAGAGAAATGCTTGCTTACTCAATAATTTTTTCCTCCTAATAAATAATTAATATTTTTGATCGATCACATAGAACATATGTTCTATATATAATTTTAGCGTATAAATTCAAAGTTGTCAAGAAAATCAATAATACTTTTTTTGCAAACAAGTTAATTAAAATAGTTTTTGAAATATAAACATATTTTTCACTAAATAAAAACGAGATAAACAATAAAGGTCATCTCGTTTAATTACATCCTATTCGGTTTCGAACAATAATTATATTTAACATCTTTGAGTCTTTTGTTAGTGTCAAGCAAACCCTTAACTCCGAAACACAGGAATCTGTCATCGGTGATATTCGTGTGACCGTTGAAATACTTTGATTCAGAACCAACGCACATACTGTGAATACCCAGACAAACCTCTTGCAGGATTTCTTCTGTGTAAAGATACTTTCGCTTGTGGTCGTAGGTCATATATTCTTCCTCGCACAAATCATAGAAATCACTCATCACAGGGAAGTCAGTAGGCTTTTTTGTACTGTAATCTGTTGTGTCTGTAATGCCGAATCGTGCATACAGCTTCATAAGCAGAATTTCAATTGTATCAAGCTGTGCGTCCGTGAAATCCTTGTAGGTTCTAAAAAAGTCTTTTAGAAATGCAATATGCTGTGATAATCGGGTAACTTTGTTAAATGCAGGCGGTGCGTCTTTGTCAATCTCATCCTGTCCGTCATTCCAAGCTTTAGGCTCAAGGGGATTGATTTTGTATTTGCCCGACATAAAATCAATGTAGCAACCGCCGAGGGCATTTGTCAGATCCTCATACTCCGCTTCGGGGTCAAGGCATAAGATTTTCTTTCCGCTTTCACGAATGTTTGTAAGGATGAGTTTCAATAAATACGATTTGCCCTGACCGCTGTTTCCGAGGATAAGGATATTTGATGTAGTTTTGTCCTCTGTCCTGCGGTCGAAATCCACAAGGATATTAGTGCCGTACTTATCTCGCCCGATATACAAGCCGTTAGGGTCTGTCTTACCTGAAAAATTAAACGGGAACAGATTTGCAACAGATGAAGCAGGCAGAACACGCTCATACAAACTTCCGAATTGATTTGAACCTATGGGGTTCACCGACAAGAAGCCTTCTTTCTGTCTTAAAGTCAGACGGTCAACTTCAATTTTTGAGCGAGTAAGCTCCATTGCAATATCAGTTTGCAACTCTTTTAATTTCTGTTTGCTTTTGGCTTTAAGTTCGATGAACACAGAACAATGCAATAAAGCCTCTTTGTTCTTTCGCAGATTTGCCATCAGCGTGACAACATCCTGCAAGTTGCCCTGTGCTTCAATGGTTTCGTTTACATCGTTACCGCTTGATTTGAGCTTATTTTTGCGTGTTGCGTTCTGTATGATTTTACGCTGTTCCATACTCTCCACAAGTCTGTGATAGATGCGGAGAGTTACTCCGTTTCTGTCTGCAAGCTGTGAAAGAATCGCCTGTTCTTCAGTTGACGGCGGATATTCACGAACCGCCCATACACTGCGGTATGAGTCGCCGACAATGTAGTGATCTGTCAAGAATTTTATTGTTGACGGCAGAATCATATCAAAGAAATCTTTTGTGTAAATTTCCTCTGCCTGTTCTGGTGTGAGCACCTTTGGTTTTCTATTGAATAGTCCCATAATTTTTACCCCCTTTAATTTCGAACTGCCAACACAAGTATGCGGTCATCTTGATTGTATCCGTAACAGGTTGAAAGCGTTAGAATCTGCTGACCGTAAACAGGTGTAATTCCTGTGTCGTATATGGATTTCTCTTTTGCATATTCAATTCTTGAGTTATAGCTTTTTTCCGTTCCAACTGTTGTGAATCTGTACCAATCATCATCGGATTTTACTTTCATAACAGAAAAGACGGAGTAAGCAAATGCCCCGTCTTTCGTTTTGAGCACAACTGTCGGATGTTCCGTAAAATAAGAATAATCGGTATAGTTGTAGAGGTCTGCAAACATTGTGCCGTTGTTCATATGGTGTCCGTAAATTATGAGATTGGTGCTGTCGGCTGAACACCTTGCATCAAGAAACGGTGTACCGCTATAGCTGTACTCACCGTAAAAATTCCTATTCAGATACTTCTGCGGATTACTGGGTGTGTGCATAACAGGATAGTTTATGTTTGTTCCTGATATGTTGATCCAGCCGAAGCATTCGGAATTCATCGAAATGAGTTCCGATATTGAATGAGGTTCGTAATATGTCGTGAAATACATAGACGATTCGTCTTGAACATCATTATCACAATCACTGACTTTTAATAAATTTGGATTTATGAATTGTTCTTTTTCAGTATCATTACCTGTCGATTCCTCAGTAACAATTTCTGCAAGGTTTTTAAAACTTTCATTCTCTTTGTACTCTTTAAACACCTGCGAAAATATTGAAACCAGGCAGGCAATTATAACAACAGAAAATACGCCTATCACAATTCCTATTTTGATTTTTTCTTTATGTTTCTTCATAGGTATGCTCCTTTTCATAATACTGTTCGCCGTCATAGTCGGGCATCAAATCGCCGTTCATACTTGCGTCAAAATATATTGCAAGAAAACGCTTGATGTCGGCTTTCTTCATTCTGGTTACTTCAAAGCCTTGGTCTGAAATAATCTTCTCAACTCTGTTTGCTTTCTGCAAAACATTTTCTGATTTTGAAGATTTACACCTTGCAATGAACAGGAACTGTCTTGCGGTTGAGGTTTCGGTCTGAATACTATCGAGAAAATCCAGATCCTTATTCAATATTTTTCTGACTTTTTCATTCTGTTCAGCTTCAATTCTGCCTTTGATATAGCTTTTGTTTGTATCGAAGCACTCGCAGGAATCGGTACAGGTGATCTCAATATCCGGCACAGCAGAAAGCACCATCATCAGGTGGCGCACCTTGATTTCGATATTCGTGTGGGAAAGCACAGAAATATTTGTAGGCTGAACCATATAGAAAATAAATTCTTTCTTGCCGACCTTTAAACCGTTTTTCGTAAAGGTTTTTATGCCCATCAAATCCTGAACAGATTTACCTTTTTGTTTTGTTTTTTTCTGCTTGTTCTTCATTTATTTGCCCCTTTCTGCCCAGAAATATATCTGTTGAGTTGATATAAAATACTTTACGGCATAGCGTATGAAATCAAGAATTGTTGTATCTTCCAGTCTTATTGACAAAAAGCCGAAACAGAGAGTTACCGCAAGAGGTACTATTATTCTCGTCTGTGCAAGTATCAGTATTGATAACAAAAGTGCTATGCTCATAATTGCAAAATCCCGTAAGCTCCACAGCCATAGATTGGCTGTGGCTTTTAGGTTTTGCGGATATAAATAAGTGGTCATAATCTTTAAATTCCTTTCGTTTTAAATCGGAGCAAAGTTCTAACAAGCTTGTTTGATTAGAACTTTGCGATAGATTGCAACTTGTGCCAAGGAGCATTGCGCCTCTGCTTTTTAGCGGAAATTTTACGCTAAAAAGCAGTAATGTTCTACGCAACATAAGTGGAGTAGAACATTGGCACTAAGTTATTTAGCCGCCCTTGCAACACTTCTCGTCAGATTTACGGCAGTAGTGGTTGCGTGAACAATGCTCGTCATATTAACCTTAACTGATGAATCAAGTCCGAACTGCTGTGCAATTCTAGGAACTTCGTTTGATGCAAGCATTATTCCAAGTCCTAAAAGCATATTACCGGGGAAGGTTAGCAACCCGAGGAACAGCAGAGTTGTCTGCATAAATGCCGTAAGGCACAGTGCCGCTATCTGTTTCATCCACTGATTAAAGCCGTCCTGATATCCTCTCGGAACGCTGAACATATACAGTGCACCTACCGCCATTTGTATGAGCAGAATTCCTCCACGCTTGATGTTCGCAAAAAAGATTTTTATTACGCAGTAGGCAAAGGCTATCATGCATAACAGATTCAGCAAGCCGAATGTTGTCTGTGTTGCTACTGCAAAACTGCCCTCTAAAACACTTGTGCTTTGTCCGGCTAAATCAATGCTTTGTTGCCCTGCCATTATAGATGACAAATCCTTTGAGAATGTGTTTTGCAGGCTGATGCAAAATTTATACAGTTCCACAGGCACAACGCCGAACAGCGAACAGGCAAAGAAACCTTTTAAGACATTAATTGCAGTTGTCTTTATGTTTGCTCTGCCGTTCTGATACTCTATTGCAACATCAAACACGGCGACGACCGTGCCTGCGACGAACAATGCCCAGCCAAACAGCGTAAACAGATTTATTGTCGCCTGCACCCATTCAAGGTCAAACACATCTGCGCCCATATTTCCCATCATAGTGAAAAAGTCTGCGACAGCGTTGTAAATCGTTTCATAGAACCACTGTAACATCGTGTTCCATATAGCGTTTGAGATTTGCTCACCGAGGTAATCGAACACACCGCCTATGGCACTTCCGATACCACCGATAAAATCTCCTAACCAGTCAAAAATATAAATCACCTCCACAAAAGGCTGTTATGACTTAACACAACAGCCTTATTTTTATTGTTATCAGAGTATCGTCCAAATGTACAGTGGTGCTGTCAGCGAGAACACAAGACAACCGAAAAGAATTGCCGGCGCCGTGAACTCAAACTGCCCGTGCTTGCGATAGTCCATATACGCGGTTGCAAGTTTGACAAAGAAAAGTATAGCAAGAATCATATCTACAGCAGGAAAAACAACATTATTTACAACATTTTTAATCTGTGTTTGCGCCGAGGTCCATGTACTTTCGATGGCTGATGATACATCTCCTGCGGCAAAGACTGTTACCGCCGATATTCCGAGCATTAACAGTATTACTGATATTCCTGCCAACCACTTCAATAACTTAATTTTTCTTGACTTTATCATTTTTTACCTCCGATTTTCTTAAATCATTCTCCGATATATATCTGACTTCGATGTTCAGTTTTTCTGCAAAGCGAATTTCTGTTTTCATACTCTCAGTTATTTCATCTCCGAAAACCCAAACCGCATCACAAACCCAAAGCATAGAAAGTCCTGCGTTCATACCGAGATTCCTTTCTTTATCATTTCTGTCATCTAAAATCAGCACATAAAAATGCGGTATGAACGGAGCCATACCGCACTCTAACGCATAACGGGCATATCGTTTTGCGTTTTCAATGTTTACAGATACATTACCGCCCAAAGGCGAACAGATATATGCCCTGTGCATTATTCATCGTCCTCATCTTTCCTTTTAAATTTTATGATAAGAAATGCAATCAAACCGCCGACAGCAACAGAACCCAAGCCGATATAAAAGCCGAGATTTGAGTTATCACCAGTCTGCGGTTTTTCGGGTTCAGGCTGTGGATGAATTGTTACTGTCTGATCTGTGTCATCAATGTCGGCGTGTACGGCGATTTCAACACCATCATAATAAAGACTTTCAAACACAACGACATCAGTATCTTTTGTAATTATCGAGCCGTCAAAGGTAAAGGAGACTGTCACTTCGCTGTTTGCTTTTTCTGCTGTAAAGGTTACTTCTGAGGTGATTTCCTTACCGTCTACAAGAAATGGTTTGCCTGTTGCTTTATCCATCAAAATACCTTTAACCGTGTATTCTTTGCCGGGTACAAGGTGCTTGTATGACACGACATCATCAATAGTTACATCGCCGTTTACCGTAAATTCCTTTTTGCCGTCAATGGCTGCTGTAGTTTTCAGTTCAGGAATTTTATCGTTCAGTACGTTAATTTCAACAACTTCCTTGTTCTCTGAAATTGTCACGGGATAGCTTTCACCATTTGGAAGATATCCCGTGGCAGGCTTTAATTCACAGACAATGTATTCGCCGTATGGAACATTTTCAAAAGTGAAGATTCCTTCCTCATTTGATTCGGCTGTAAGGATTGCTATTTCTTCTGTGAATTTGATTTCATAAATACTAAACAATCCAAATAATGCGCCTGCAATATTTTCGCCTGTTTCACGGTCAATCTTTAGTCCTTTGATTGCGCCGTAGATGATTTCATTTTCAATCTCTTTACCGTCATTAACCGAGATATGAACAGTTGCTGTATCCTGTCCTGCGTATTCAAACACAACAGGGTATTTTTTCTCAGATAGGATATAGTGGCTGTCAGTGCTGATTTCCTTAACATAGTAACTTCCAATCGGAAGGTCGGTTGTAAAGGTTGCCTTACCTTTTTCATTACAGGTGATGATTTCAAGAAGTCCGTTCTCCGGAATGACTGTGCCGTTTGAAGCCTTTAAATCTTCATCAGCGTAAAGCCCGAATGAAACATTGAGGATTTCGTCATTACTGCCAATGTTGAATTTTTCGTTTTGTTCAAGAATTTTTGTAAGGTCAATTATGACTTTCTGCCTGTCATTTGTAAATGAGGTTGATGTGCTTGTCACCTTTTCGTTCTGTCCTGAGTAGGTGAGTTCTATATGATTTACAGTCTTGTTCAGAACAAATCCGTAAGGAGCTGTTTTTTCTACAACACGGTATTTACCGAGGTAAAACTCATTGCTTGTGGCTTTTCCATTCGTCCCTGTGATGATGGTATCTACAAGCGTATCTTCCTTTACTCTGACCGTTCCGTCAGGAGTTGTAATATCTTCATCTGCATAGATTTCAAACACAGCACCCGACAAACTGTTTAAAGAATATTCAGGCTGATAGACTATTTCTTTTTCTCCCGAAGAAGTTACATTTGAGAAAATTTCGCCTGTTTTTTCTACGGTAATTGTACCTTTCTGCGGAGTGTTTTTCTTCTCGGTTTTTACGATTGTGACACCGTTTTCTTCTGTTGTGTTTTCTGCTGTAATATCAAAGTAAATCGGTGTTGAATCAAGCACATATCCGTAAGGAGCCTGCACCTCAACGACTGAATAGCCTTTGCTGTAGGGCAGAGTTTCAGGTGTGATAAGGTAACCATCAGAATTTGTATAGAAGGTGTCAATAGTCGTTACTTCGGGATAGGTGTAGGTCATAGTCACGAGCTTGTCGTTAGGATCATAAATCTGAAAGCCTGCGCCTGCATACGGAATCTGTTTGCCTGTTTCGCTGTCAACCTTTACTATCTTTACATAGCTTTCAAGGCTTGCATTATTGATGAGGTATTTGTAAGTCTTATTATTTTCAGAAATAAACACATCAAAATCAGCAATGAACTCTGTACCGTTCCAACCCTTGGTCTGATGAACTGTGTATGTTCCGTAAGGCAAATCCTTTGTTTCCGCAAAGCCGTACTCGTCACATATAAGATTATCTCTTTCGGATTCTGTTGCTTTTGCATAGCTTCCCGATGATTTCAGATACACCTGAAATTCTGCACATTTTTCGGGTGTTTCAATTTTCGTACTGCCGTCATCAGTGTGCTTGATAATGGAGATTTTGCCCTTTAAAATATCCTCTGTAACGCCCATTGAAATGCTGTTGTTTTCAATGGTGTATTTCTTTGCTTCTGCGCCGATATGATACTCGGTTTCGTCAAGCAGATAACCCTCGCTTGGCTCAATTTCTTTCAGAGTCCAGTTATCTCCGCAAACATAATATGAAGTTTTAAAACTGCCATTCTTGTCTGTGGTGTATTTGTCAACCAACTTGCCGTTATTGTAGATACCGTAAACTGCTCCTGCGAGTGTTGCATCACCCTGTGCAGACTTTGTTTCAGCGTCTGTTTTTGTAACAGTAAGATTCCACTTTTTAAGCACATTTTTAAAGGTCACCGTTGCAGTTTTACCGCTTTCAACCTTAACGGTCTGCGATTTCTGGGTTTCGTACTTACTGTCTGTAATTTCGGTAACGGTGTAACTTCCGGGAAAAAGGTCAGTTAATTCAAATTCGCCCTTTGAGTTTGTCTTAACTGTCTTACTGTAACCATCGCCTTTTACGGTAAACTCAATATTTGCAACATTGCCGTCCTCGGAAGTTTTAATGAGCTTGAGATTGCCTGAGCTTGTCTTGACCTTGAAATATGCTCTTATCGGGTCAGCGTCATTTTCAACTCCTGTGATTACATCCTGAAGGCTTGCGTCACCATATGGAACAAGAGTTGTATTTCCTACGCTTGGCATTGACTTTGCAAAGTTAAATGTTACTGCATCGTTCACGGGATTTGAGGAGGTGAGCGTCAGCTTGTTGCCTGATACCGTTGCACTCACACCGCCTGTTGTCTTGAAACTGAAATCCGAAAGAATACTGTTGCTGTCTGTAAGTTTTAAAGTATATTTTCCATCTGAATACTTCATCTCATAGGTTTCAGCCTTTGAAGCGATTGCCGATGCAAAGCTTGGAACAATTGAGTAATTGGCAAGGCTTTTTGAGATAGCATTGTAAACTGACTTAACTCCGGGGTTTGCTCCGCCTGCACAGATACCGTCAATAAACTTTGTATTTGTGCATTTATAGCCTTCGCTTGTAGAACGACAACCTGAAACAAACTCCCATACAATCAGCTGTGTTGCTACCCATTTCTGATCCTCTGTTCCGCTTAAGCTTTTTCCTGAACCGGGTTTGCCGTAGAGCAGAGCGAGGTTGATTGCTTTCTGCTTTGCAGAGCCTAAATTCTTCCAAACGGTTGAACCGTCCTCGGTCAGCGTATTGCCCGAATAGAGAGTGTGACCGGGTTCAATGCAGTAGGCTTCCTTGCCGTCTGCAAAAATCTTGCACAGCTCCTCACCGGGAGTACCGACTGTGTAGCCGTTGCTGACCGTTGTCTGCTGAAATTTGATTATGTTTCCTGTACTGTCATAACAGTAGTCAAAGGTAATTGTAACTTCATCACCGCTTGCTGCACTTACAGGGAGCGAGAACATTGTTCCGAATATTACGGCAACCACGAGTAAAAGTGCAGTTATTCTTGTGAATTTCTTATTTCTGATTAACTTAGTCATTTTAAAAATCCTTTCATAAAAAATATGGGGCAAGATTTTACCCTTGCCCCGATTGACGTCTTATTCTGCTTAAATACAATCATAATTTCATCGCCTGCCCTTCATTGAAATCTTCATCTATATCATCGGACTGCTCACTGCCATCCGTAATATTTACATATTCGCCGATAATGTTCAGCGCTTCGCAGTAACTTTCCGAACTCGTAACACGACTGCACATTTCTTTTGCTTCGTAAGCCATACCGTTTTGCTTTAATGTACAGCTTGCAATTCCTAACAGATTGAATATATTGCCGTCCTGACCTATCAATGCACAGTCGGGTTTGACCTTTTCTGCTTTGCTCTGTTCATCGATAATAAAACCACCGAGCTTGTTATCTACATAATCGGAAAGCCACATTCCTGCAAAGGCTGTGTAGGATTGCAATCGCCACATTGCAAGCTTGCCGATGTCAAGGTGGACATCTTCAAAGGGATAGAGAATACAGGTTACGCCGTCACTCATGAACACCGAAATATTCTCAAACTTTGTGTTGTCAAGAAGTATTCCTTTGTCCGTAAGCATTTTATTGATGCCGTCCATCCATTCTTTAATTTCACCTCCACAGCCCTGCAAGATGAGTCCTTCCTTACCGTTCATACGGCGGAGGTCTGAGAGTGTTATACTATTGATTTTCATTGTCATCTTCCTTTCATAAAAATAAGCACCCACAATGAAGTGAGTGCCTTGCTTAATCGTATGCTCAACAGTAGACTACATATATTTTGTTGTTTTCTGCAATTACATTGAATGATAAGTCTCTCGGAGCTATGCCACTGCTTTGGAAGTAGTAGGCTACATACTCAACATCACCATAGCAATCTGCTGTCAGGCTTTGCGTATCATCATAATATGATGCGTTTGTGGGCGAGAACCAGCTTGCGTTGCCTGTGTTCAGTGAGGAATCGTATTTCATTCCAAGCTGCTGACCGTAGGCTATGCAGGCACTCACCGCATAATGAACATCAACCGTTTTTGCTTTGGTAGGCGGTTGCGTCAGTTTTACAGCAGGCTTTTGAGTAGGAGTTTCAGTTTCTTTTTTAGTAGTCGATTTTGATTCGGACTGATTACTATTCACTGTATTCTTGCTGTTGTTCTGAACCTCAGTTTGCGTTTTCTGAATCGGATTCGTTGCTGAAACAACCGCCGAATTTTGCCCACTGTCGGTTTTTTCTTCGGATTTTGTATCCTTTTCCGAAGGCTCTGTTTCATTTGAAGCGGTTGCTTTTTCGGTGGATTGCATTGTTTCGGTTGTTGCCATTTCAGAACTTTTCCCAGATGCAGAAACACCCACGGAAGTTGAAACCGTGGGTGATAAAGAACTATTATCCATTTTTTCTTCTGCCGTACAAGCTGTGAATGTTCCTGTTGCTAAAATCAATGTCAGCATTATTGCGATTTTCTTTTTCATATTCTCATCGCTCCTTTCAAGCAACAAGTATATCCAAAGAATTTCAAATGTCCAGAGCATATTCTTAAATTTTATCGCAAAACTTTATAATTTCATTCTTTCTTTGTTTCACTGCCTCCTTATACTCTACTGAACACAAGCCTAAACTATCGCAACACTCAATCTCCAAATGTCCATAGAAGTGTTCGATGCTTTCAATAACTCGGCTACATTCTCTCATACTTGGACCAGTTCTTAAAGCTATTGAATATCCTTTCTTTCCGCTACTTATGGTAGCATGAGGGTCATGAGTGTTACACCAAGGTGTGCACCTATCAATAAAAGCCTTAAATTGTCCCGGAATGTCAGCCCAATATGAAGGAGACACTGATATAATAATATCTGCCCATTCATACTGTTGAATTATTTTGACTACATCATCATCTTGAATACATTTAGCTGTATTATGACAATTTCTACACCCTTTACAAAAACTTATATCAAAATCATCAATACAAATACTTCTGACATCATATTTTTCTTTCAAACAATCTGAAACAATATTTACTATTTCAGCAGTCGCGCCATTTCTTACTGGACTACAATTCATTACTAAAACTTTCATTTTATTTATCTCCCGAAATTACCATTCAAATTGAAAGATATTATACATAAGTCTAGAGTAAAAGTCAAGGCAAAATCACATACTCTGCGTAAAGCTTTCTGATTCATCTTCCGACATATCCTCGGTTTCCTTTTCACTCTGCTGTTCATCAAGTGCCTGATGATACACTTCCATAACCTTGCTGTTTAGCATATCTCTTGACTCCTTTGAAATCGGGTGAGCAATCTCGCTGAACTTCGTTTCGCCGTTTTCATCAACATAGTTACTTGCAGGCATTGCAACAAATAAGCCTTTTCTTGAGTTCATCACTCTGATTCCGTGAATTGCAACCGCACCTCCGACAGTAACGCTTGCGAACGCCTTTGTGTTGCAATTATCAATATCAAAGAGCTTATCAATTCTTACCTTGATATACGGCAGTTTCTTTTTCTGATTATTGTTTTTGGTTCCTTTGTAATTTGTATTCTGTGCCATTATAAATTTACCTCCGATTTAGTGTTTCTGCTTTTCTGCCCACAGCAGAGAAAGATGTAAAAGTGCATCTCTCTGTTCTTCCTCGGACAGGCTGTCAAGGAAATCTTCAAGGGTGAAATTTTCCTCGAATTCTTCTGTAAGTTCGTTACAGTTATCGCAGATTTTTTCTCTCCTGACAACTACCGAGCCGTCATCCTGCTGGGTGAATGATAAAACATCGTTGTATCTGAATCCGATTCGCTGACGGATTACAAAAGGGATTGTAATTCTTCCTTTTTTACCGAGAACTCTGTATATTTTAAGCACTACTCGTCCTCGCTTTCCGCAAGCTCTGCTCTGCACTCATCACAGATACAGTTGCTACAATTACACTTGTCATCAAAATTTTCGCAATCATCATCGCACCTCTCAATTAGAATTGCTCCTTCCACAGCTGAAATCTGCACAGCACAGTCGGATGTGATTCCTGATACAATAAGTGCGTCAAGCGGTATGCTTACATAAATTCTATTTTCCATTGTTAATAATACACTCCTTCAAAATTTGTTCTAAATCAATTTGTTGTTCGGTTGTTAAGTCAAGCAGGCTTAACTGTAACGGCTTGTTTCTCTGCCTTTCATACATATCGTAGTTGCTGATTAGCAGTTTGGGGAATTGTTCGCCTGCGTTGATTCGCTGTTTCATATTGTGAAGCCTTGTGAAATCAAAAAATGGATATCCGTCATACAAATTGCGGATTTCTTCACAATCGTTGTATGGAACAAGCCATTTACCCTTTGAATTTGCAAGCGTGTTTTTCAGCCTCAGATGGTCATCCCAAGTGAATCCGCAATGATAAACATACTCGCTTGAATAGTACGGCGGATCGCAGTAGAAAAAGGCATTATCTCGGTCATAATGCTTGATTAATACCTCGAAATCCTGATTTTCAATCACCTCATTTTCAAGCCTTTTTCCCACTTGCTCTATAAGTTGAAAAAGGCTTACTACTGAAAATGGCTGACAGGCAAAGGATTTTCCTCCGCTTGAATAGCTGTATCGTAAGAGTTTAAGAAACATTACGGCTCTGCGCAAATCGTAGTCCTGTTTCATTCTGACATATAGCTCTATGATTTCTTCTGCTTTCAAGTCAGGCAGGATAATCTTCGTCAGTTCCAATTCTTCATCAAGGTACTTATCCTCAAACTTCTCCTGTCTGAAGAAATCCCTGATTGCATTAAAATCATCCCTTGAATTAAGCGGATAAAATCCGAGTTCTTTTATGAATGCCATAGGTCTGTCACGCATACAGCGAAAGAGGTTTACAAGATTATGGTTATAGTCATTGTAAACTTCGAACTTATCAGGCTTTTTCTTGCCTAAAAGTACAGCTCCCGAGCCTCCGAACGGTTCAATATACCTTTCGTAATTCAGAGGAAACAGGGCGTACAAAATATGAAGGATGGATGTTTTGTTACCCATCCAACTCACAGGGGTTTTGATATTCATCACTCCATTTCTGAATACCAATCGCCCCAGAAACGACAAAAAGCCGTTGATTAAGCTTTTAACTCAACCAACGGCTTATATATGAAAACCAATACCAGTCGTTCGGAACGATTGATATTAGTTGTTATTTAATTTTTATCGTTTACCTTTTTGATAATCTTCCCGATTTCAGAGATTACCTTCACTGTCACAGCATTTCCTGCCATCTTGTAGAGCCTGCTGTCGGATAGTCCTGTCGCTTTTGCCTTGTCAAACTGATCATCTGTGAAGCCTTGTAATTTCCAGCACTTCCTCGGAGTAAGTTTTCTTATTCTGCCGATATGAACTTCACCGTTTGGCTCAACAAAAGCAACTGCGAATTTTTCATCATCTGCAATATTCGTGCTTTCTACGAAAACACCCGAATGTTCAGCCTTGTGGTTACTGATTCCCGAATCATGTCTTGCAGTTATGCACCTTGCAATTTCTGTCAGCTTAGGTTCGGGGTTCAGGTCGATGAAATAATATGCCTGAGTTGCGGAAGTTGTCAGAGTATGCGCTATCTGACTTCCTACTCTGCCACGCCTTGAATTTTGTCCTGAAAAGGCAGTATCAATGCTGTCGCCGGGATATGCGATCTGATAACCGTCTTTGGTTTTAGATTTTATCGGCAGACCAAAATTTTCGGTATTTTCAATGAGATAAAGTCCCGAATGACCGCCGAATCCGCCCGAACCGCTTGTAAGCGTACAGCTTAGTCCTTTTGATGAGTAGATTCGTTCACCTTGCGTTGGGTTTTCTTTGTATAAGAGTTTTTCCGCTTGTTTGCGTGAAAGATAATACTTCTCCGGCACATTGTCCTCTAAGATATCCGATAATGAACACTCGATTTCGTGACTGTGGAACTCCGAAATTTTTGCTGTTAAGTACCTGCCAGCATACATCATACCCCTCGTCGGCACAAGCTCTGCTTACTCGTTTCGACCGCAAGCGGTCAAAAGCTCGTCCGCTATGCTGTGCCTCCTCTCCCCAAAAAGCTTACAGCTTTTTGGGGAGAGGAGGATTGTTTCAAATGTTTTGCCTGAGTCATGGTTAAGCAGACCGGGAACATTTTCGAGGAAGATATACTTAGGTTTTTTAACGGCAACAATTCTTGCAATTTCAAAAAACAGCGTTCCTCTTGTATCGTCAAATCCTTTTCTTGCTCCTGCGATTGAGAAGCTTTGGTAAGGAAATCCGCCGGTAATAAGGTCGAACTCGGGTAACTGTTCGGGTACGATTTTTCTTGCGTCATCAAAGTAAAGTTCACCTCCCGTGTCATACATTGCTTCATATGCCTGCTTTGCATACTTGTCGATTTCGCAGTATCCGATGCACTCAAAACCGCCTATGGCTTCAAGTCCTGAACGGAAACCGCCGATGCCTGCAAACACATCAAAAAATTTGATTGCCATAAATCTTCATTCCAACGAAGATTTATAGATTAAAACTCACCTCACATTCCCATAGTCATTCCGCTATCCTCATCAGGAGTTTCATTTTCAACTTCTGATTTAGATTGGTTTTCTGCTTCGATTTCTTCCTGAGTGAGCTTTCTGAATGAGTCCTCACCGGGAACAACTCCAAGTGAACGACCGTTGTCCCACTCGGGGAATATCGTTCCCATTGAATCAACAAATTTTACTGTTCCTCTTGTTCCTGCCGGAACAGGTGCGTAAGGGTCTTTCATACTGATAAGCTCAATTCTTGTACCCGGCGGATACAATTTCTTTGTACTTTCAGCGATTCTGCGCTGTCTTTCATATTCGTTCAAGTTATACATCTCCTATTTTTTAGTTTTGATTCAAGCAATATCCATTAGTGGGACTTCTGATTTTTATTGTCATAAAATCAACCTCCTTCTTTTTTTCTGTTTATATTGACATTTTTGTTGTCAGAGAAATGTGAGATTTCATTTTCATCACACTCATCATTGCGCCTGTCAAAATTCGGTTTCTGACGCATCTCTCTTTCAAACTTCCTGAGTTCGGGTGTGTCGGTAAAATACATTTAAAATCATTCCTTTCAATTTTTTGTAAATAAAAAAAGGCAACCGTTCTAATCAAAAAAATTAAAACGATTGCCAAATAAAAAAAGAGCCAATTACTATATCTCTAAAATAAGAAATATAATGATTGACTCATATATTTGATAATATTAAATTAAGCAGATTAGCGAAAGTAATCAGTTTTCTTTACCTTTAACTAAATTTTGTAGCTTTTCAACAGCTTCATCTTTAGTTTCAGAATCCTTTACTATTTGGATAATTGAGTTCATAAGAACATCAAATTGTTTGTCTGTCATATTTTCGAACTCCATATCTTTTCCTTTCCGATAAAACAATTATCACTTCTACCGGAAATAAATTTTGTATATAAGTAATCGAGGCTCATAGAAAAACTATGAGCCTCTTTTGGCTCCCCCAACTGGGCTCGAACCAGTGACATCATGATTAACAGTCATGCGCTCTACCGACTGAGCTATGGAGGAATATACAATTTTCTTTGAGATTTACCAAAGATTTTTGTCAAGACTGCACAAAAAGCAATCTTTTTTGTTACTTAAATCCCCGGTAGCGGATTTAAACAACATATTTTTTGTTCCTCTGGCTAAGTAATAGTTTCGAGTACATTTCTGTACACTCGCACTACCGACTGAGCTATGGAGGATTATACAATTTTCTTTGAATCGCTCAAAGATTTCCATTAAGACTGCACAAAGAGCAATCTTTTTTTGTTACTTAAGTCTCCGGTAGTGGACTTAAACAACATATTTGGTTGTTTCCTCAAACTAATCAATAGTTTCCGGTACATTTCTGTACACTCGCACTACCGACTGAGCTATGGAGGAATATAGAGCAAAACACCCGTTTGGGTGTATGCTTTGTGTTGGCATCTCCCTATCT
>NZ_JBBMFQ010000009.1:0-48335 GCF_040095935.1 Ruminococcoides intestinale
TGTATAAGCAGAAAAAGCACCATATCCGATACTTTCCAAACTATCAGGGAATTCTATGCTTTCAAGTGATTTACATAATGTAAATGCATAACTTCCGATTGTTTTAACCGAACTCTTTGAAAAATCGAGTTTGTTAAGTGACTGACAACTATAGAACGCATAGTTGCCGATTGATTCTATATACTGTCCGAAAACTACGGAGGTGATTGACTTTTCACGGAAAGCGCTGTCGGCTATCGAGGTTACTTTCTTATTGTCAATTCTGTCCGGAATGACGACATCTGTGTCACTGCCGATGTAGCTCAGAATCTGAACCTTTGAATACTCATCAATCAGCGTGTAGGTGAAATCGTCGGTTGTGTAGGTTTCCTGTGCGCTTGCGCCTGTTTCCGAAGAAAACATTTCAGCCGCTTTTACATATGCCGTGTGAAAAACCTCGCTCGGCAGGATTGTAAACACGCTGAAAACAGTCATAAACACAAGAACAAAAGAAACCGCTCTTTTGATTACTCTCTTCATGTACTTCTCTCCTAATTTTTTGTTTTTCGTAATGCCCCTTGTTCTGCCTAAATCAAGCCTTAAATTCCGTGTTCAAGCTTTATGCGCACAACAGGACAGCTTGAAACGCACACAAAAGCCTTGCACGAAAAATATGTTGTTGATTTACGGCAGTAAAAGTCATGAGATATTGCATACTTATGCTTTATATACAAAGCAATAAACCATTCCGCAAAAGAATACAATATTTCATCAGACATTACACATACTACATAATCATAACAATTCAGTACGCTAAAGTCAATAAATCTGCACATAAAATCTTAACCAATTTTTCACGATATTTAACAACATAAGGCTGACAATATTACCAATCGACAATCTTATAACAAATGATGTGCATCTTTATATTTTTCACTGTATAACCGCATTCTACAAGATAAATGACGCATAACAAACAAGATTTCAGCAAAATATTTTTGATTCGGACAAAAATAATCCGCCTCCGATCGAAATCAAAGGCGGAAAATGATTATTTATGAATTTTTTTAAATTGAAAACTTGCTTGAATCATATTGATACAGGCTGTGTTATAAATCCTTCGCAAAGCAAACGGTTGCCGAAAAGTGAAATGACCGACAACAAGCGTCGGTCATTTTCGGGGTATATTGGGTTATAGAAGGAATATATCAATATGAATGAACGAAATAAGCCTTGAATACAGGCAGAAGAAAGAACTTTTCACGACTAATTTCAAAACTCCAAAACAAATTACCTAAAAACGAATCTGTTTCAATGCTTATTCCGTGGGCATCAACTTTAGCTTTATTGTACAACAAAAGAGTTTTAAATTCAATTGCATTTGCAACGGAATTAAATCTTTGATGTAAAATATCCTTTGGAATTTTTATCTAATTGTTACAAAAATAACAATCTCAACCTTTGCAGAACAAAATTCGCCATCTTTTAGGTGTAATTATTGAAGCTATAAATATATATTTATATCCTTTTATTATTGCATTTATGTCAATTTATTATGATATTATCCAAGAATTTCGTCAGAAAGTTGTTCAAGCTGAGGAATATTTTCTTCTTTCATAGCAGAACGGATTGTCACAACAGTAGGACAAATTTCAACATTTTTCATTTCTTCAAGATATGCTCTCATTGTCTTTGCGGCTGAAGGAGCCCAAGAGCCGTTTTCAACCATAGCAACCTTTCTGTTCTTGTAGCCCTTGATTTTAAGGTGGTGCAGGAAATCGTTCATTATCGGGAACACACCGCCGTCATAGCTCGGTGCGATAACAACCATTCTGCTGAAACGGAATGCGTCCTCAATATCCTCAGCAAGGTCTGTGCGTGAAAGGTCTGCAATCGAAACCTTTTTGTCGGTTTTTGATTTGATGATTTCACAAAGCTTTTCGGCTGCCTTGGCCGTGTTGCCGTGAACCGAACAATATGCAATGAACACACCGTCGGTTTCAGGCTCATACTTGCTCCATGTATCGTAAAGACCGATGTACCAACCGAGATTTTCGTCAAGAACAGGGCCGTGAAGCGGGCAGATTTTCCGAATATCAAGCTTTGCGGCTTTTTTGAGAAGATTCTGAACCTGAACACCGTACTTACCGCAGATATTGAAGTAATATCTTCTTGCCTCGCAAGCCCAATCGTCCTCCTGAGCGTCAAGTGCGCCGAATGTGCCGAAGCCGTCCGCAGAGAAAAGAACCTTTTCTGCGCTTTCATATGAAACCATAACCTCAGGCCAATGAACCATGGGCGCCATTATGAATGTAAGCTTGTGTGAACCGAGTTCAAGCTCGTCTCCCTCTTTGACTGTAACGGTTTTATCGGCAAAATCAAAATCCGGAAAAAACTGTGGGAGCATTGAAAAAGTCTTTGCATTACCAACAAGCTTCATTGACGGATATTTCTCGGAAACAACCTTAATATTTGACGCATGGTCAGGTTCAAGATGGCTGATTACAAGATAATCGGGAGTTCTGCCGTTAAGCTCTCTGTCAAGATTTTCAAGCCATTCATCAGTTTTTCTCTTGTCAACCGTATCCATAATTGCAACCTTTTCGTCAACAATAAGATATGAGTTGTAAGAAATTCCGTTGGGAACAAGATACTGACTTTCAAAAAGGTCGATTGTCTTGTCATCAACGCCAATGTATTTTATAGAATCGGAAATTTTAACCTGCATTGTATTCTCTCCTTTATAAATCTGTGTCCGTATTTGTCGGAAATTTTTGTTAAGTCAATTATACTATGTTATCAAGTTGAAATCAAGATGATAATTATATTGAATACAAATCACATATTAAATACTTAATTTGTTTTTTTATCAAATTATCAGCTCGAACATAATTTTCAATTTTCCACTTTCAATTTTCAATTAACAAAACAGTCCCTTTCAATGCATTTGCAAATTGAAAGGGACTGATTGTATAAATATTAAAAAGTATTAGATTTCAGACTACAAAAATTACTTTCTGTTGTTTCTGTTAAAGCCGCCTCTGCGATCATTGTGGGGTCTGCGTGGACGAGCTGCTCTTTCTGCGTCAATGTCGTTTTCGGGAACAAGACCGTCAACATCAATAAGAACCTGACGGCGAGAGAGGTTAAGTCTGCCCTTATCGTCAATTTCCATTACCTTAACACGGATGATGTCGCCTACATTAACAACATCTGTTACATTCTCTGTACGCTTAACATCAAGCTGAGAAATGTGAACAAGACCTTCCTTACCCGGAGCGATTTCAACGAAAGCACCGAAGTCCATAATACGGGTAACCTTACCGAGGTACATTGCACCCGGCTCAGGATCAACAGCGATTGTGTTGATGATTTCGATTGCACGCTTACACTTGTCGGAATCAATACCCGAAACAAATACCTGTCCGAGTTCGCCGTCTTCCTCAATGTCAACCTTAACTTCGCATTCAGCCTGAATTTCCTTGATAACCTTACCGCTCTTACCGATAACCTCGCTGATTTTGTCAGCAGGAATTGTTGTTGTGAACATCTTGGGAGCGTACTTTGAAAGCTCTTCTCTCGGCTCTGCAATAGCCTTGAGCATTACTTCATCAAGAATGTAGTTACGAGCCTTGTGAGTCTTGGCAAGAGCCTCTTTAATCATTTCGGGAGTAAGACCGCTGATTTTGAGGTCCATCTGAATAGCTGTGATACCGTCATGTGTACCTGCTACCTTAAAGTCCATATCACCGAAGAAGTCCTCAAGACCCTGAATATCAACCATTGTCATCCAACGGTCGCCCTCTGTGATAAGACCGCATGAGATACCTGCAACAGGAGCCTTAATCGGAACACCTGCGTCCATAAGAGCAAGAGTTGAACCGCAGATTGAACCCTGTGAAGTTGAACCGTTTGAAGAAAGAACTTCCGAAACAAGGCGAAGTGCATACGGGAATTCTTCTACCGAAGGAATTACAGGAACGAGTGCTCTTTCTGCAAGAGCACCGTGACCGATTTCTCTTCTGCCCGGACCACGGCTTGGTTTTGTTTCGCCGACTGAGTAGCTTGGGAAGTTGTAGTGGTGGATATATCTCTTTTCTGTTTCACCGTCAATGCCATCAAGGAGCTGTTTGTCGGAAACAGGACCGAGTGTTGCGATTGTGAGAACCTGAGTCTGTCCTCTTGTGAACATACCCGAACCGTGAACTCTCGGAATTACGCCAACCTCTGATGCGAGAGGACGGATATCGTCCATTCCTCTGCCGTCAACACGCTTCTGCTCATCGAGTAACCAACGGCGAACAATGAACTTCTGTGTCTTATAAAGGCACTCGTCAATGAGGGCTTCGCTTTCGGGATAAATCTCGTCAAATTTTTCATGAACTGCCTCATAGATAGGCTTGAGTCTTTCGTCACGAATTCTCTTATCATCTGTATCAAGAGCAACCTTAACATCTTCTTCTGCAAATGCCTTGATTGCCTCAAACATATCATGGTCGGGTTCAAGACTTGCAAACTCAAACTTAGGCTTGCCGATTTCAGCCTTGATTTCCTCAATAAAGCTGATAATCTTCTGGTTAGCCTCGTGACCTGCCATAATAGCGTTGTACATATCGTCATCAGATACGCAGTTTGCACCTGCCTCGATCATAGCAATTCTTGTGCTTGTTGAAGCAACTGTTGTTGCCATCTGAGAAACCTTTCTCTGCTCCTCTGTCGGGTTGATGATGTACTCACCGTCAATCATACCTACAGAACAACCCGAGATAGGTCCGTTCCACGGAACATCAGAAATTGAAATTGCGATTGAAGCACCGATCATGGCAACAATTTCAGGCTGACAGTCGGGATCAACGCTCATTACCGTACAAACGATTGAAACATCGTTTCTCATGCTCTTGTCAAAAAGAGGACGGATAGGACGGTCGATTACACGGCTTGTGAGGATAGCCTTTTCCGAAGGTCTGCCCTCTCTTTTGAGGTAAGAACCGGGGATTTTGCCTACTGCGTACATCTTTTCTTCATAGTCAACCGAAAGCGGGAAGAAATCAACGCCCTCTCTTGGCTTTTCTGATGCTGTAACAGCAACATGAACTGTTGTGTCACCGTAGTGAACAAGACACGCACCGTTTGCAAGCTGTGTCATCTTGCCTGTTTCAACCTTTAAAGGTCTGCCTGCAAATTCTGTTTCAAATACTCTGTATTTGTCGAATGTCATAAGTCGATTCATTTTAGTAAAATCCTTTCCGAAACATAAGTTTCACATTTTAAATAAAGTCCAAATTTATTCAAACGGGATTTTACGCCGATTTAGCAATAAAACCATTAAACAAAACTGACAAACACACAAAAGCATATGTTATTTAATCGTTTTACCGCTAAAAAACAGCAAATAAAAATCCCGCAGAAAATCGAATTTAGGGCAAGCTTTCGCTTGCCCTTGTGTACTTAAAAAATTACTTACGGATACCGAGTCTTGCAATGATAGAACGATATCTTTCAATGTCTACCTTTGTGAGGTAAGCGAGAAGGCTTCTTCTCTGACCAACCATCTTGAGAAGACCTCTTCTGCTGTGGTGATCCTTCTTGTGAACCTTGAGGTGCTCGGTAAGGTCATTGATTCTCTTTGTAAGAAGAGCAATCTGAACCTCCGGAGAACCTGTGTCGCCTTCGTGAGTTGCGTACTCAGTCATGATAGCCTGCTTTTCTTCTTTAAGCATTAAAAATTCCACCTTTCAAAAATAGTCGCCAACATCTCAGGGCAGGGCTGTGAAAATCCGACAAACGGCATACTCCCTGTTCCGAGACACGGTCATCTGTTTTATATTATCACAATCAAAGTCAAAAGTAAAGTGTTTTTTACAAAATCTTCTTTGCTTTTTCATTGTAGAGCATATCTATATATTCACAAATTTTCTTCTGATCTTCTTTAGACATTGAGCGATATCTTGCAATGATTGCTCTTTCGGAAAGAGTCAGTACATTGAGCGTCATGTCACCGTCGGCAACTCTTCTTTCAAAATAATCTCTGTTGTCAAGAATTGCGTTATAATCGATACCGAACATTTTAACGATTTTTCCTAGAAGCTCGTGGCTTGGTTCGGAAACTCCCGTTTCATATTTTGTATAAGTTGTTCTGTTTATCTTTAATGCGTCCGCAACCTGCTGTTGGGTAAGTCCGCACTGAATTCTGTAATAACGCATTCTGAGTCCTACCGAAGCGTCGATATTACTGCACTTTCTTTTGGGCATCTTCTGCACATCCTATCACATAAAAGTATTTCCGCTTTGCACACTGCGATTCAATTATAATACTTTTAAATAAAATATTCCACAAATGTGATAACACTTCACTAAACAAAAATCGGCACGATTTTTGTGCATTATTTTGTATTCATAAATATTTTTTTGATGAATTATATCTGCATCTATTATTATTGATTCGTAAAACTTTTATGCCTCTCTTCCGGTTTTTGTAAACCTCTTTTTCAAATTTGGTATTGAAATCTTTAAATTTTTGATGTATAATCATGTAGCGGCAGTTAGTGTGTATGTTTTTATGCAATTTCTGCGTTCTGTATTTTTTGCTTTATTACAGCCGAACAACCGAAAAATTAAACGCTGGAGTAGCGCAGTTGGTAGCGCAACTGATTCGTAATCAGTAGGTCGAGGGTTCAAGTCCCTTCTTCAGCTCCATAACAAAAACCGCACCAGAAAGCCGTTTTCAGGCTCTTTGGTGCGGTTTTTATTTGTTTATTTTTACCGTAAAATATTGCGAAATATCGCATAATATTGCTTAAATATTAGTCAAATGTCAGTCAAAAAGCAGCAATCACATCAATCACACATATATACCTAACACATTATGCATATAAAACTAAAAGCACCCTGCATTCTGCAAAGTGCTTTAAAAATTACTCTTTCGTATCCGTTTTAGCCGGATTTTTAATCATTCTGCCGTTGACGAAGATGTAGTCATCATCGGAGTTTGCGTTTTCGACTGCTTCGGTTTCACGCTGAACTTCTTCTTCCGTAAGGACATACTGCACATTATCACCTGTAAAGTAACCGACAGACTCCTGTACGCCTTTTGCGATTACGGATACTATTATATAGGTTGCAATCATCGGGTAGAAAATCACCGAGAGAGCAACTGCAACAACAAGCATTGCGCCTTTTGCATAGATTACTGCGAGGAATACTGCGAATGAAACTATTACGACAAGCACAAGTGCTACAATATTTCTGAGAATTTTACCGAAAATCAACAGGAGTGAATTTTTATAAATGTCACGGAGTCTGAGGTCATAGGTAATTGTTAGCAGGGGTACATAGAACAACATAATCAGCATTGCAATTGAGAATACTATATATATGGTAAAGACAGAGCCGTAGACTATGTCTGTCTGAGCAAGTGTTCCGTAATAGAGAATTGCAAAAAATGAACATGCTACTATGAGGTAAGCGACAAATCCGTTGAAGATTGATTTTTTCAGATTTTCACGAAATGCCTGTACAAAAGTTTTGAAAACATTTACATCCTCTTTTTCAACCGAAATTTTGCGGATTACCATTACAAGTCCGGAATAGAACGGCATTGCGGGAATTATACCCAAGCTCCATAATATTACATTGTTGAATCCGGACAGAAAGCTTATGAGAATGAATATTCCGGAAAATACGGCAAACGGAATTGAGTACATCAATCCCGCAAATAACAGTTTAGGAAATCGGGTGAAAAATCGTGCAAGTGATGATTGATTGAAATTTTTCATAATTGCTAAATTAACCTTCTTAAAAAACAAATTTGACATAATCTTAGCACAAAACGCTTGTCATTTTCAATAGAATGACCATATTTGACAGGTTACAATATTGTAACTTTAATGTTGCTTTAATATTTCTTATTTGACAAATAAGTCAAAAAACTCAGAAAATATGCGGTTGTTTTTTGTTTGATTTTGAAATTACATTTGGTCAATACCTTCGTTTTGACTAATCACAGAGAAATTTTTTAAAAAAATCTATTGTATTTTCATAAATAGTGTGTTATGATTGTGGCAATAGAGAGAACACAGAATGTTGTTCTCTCGCCAATATCCGGGTTTAGCGGATAAATATTTTTAATTAAGGTGAAAGCTATGAAAAAATCAACACTCAAAAGAGCTGCAGCTCTTGCAGTTGCAGGTATGATGACTGCTACTGCTCTTGCAGGCTGCGGCGGTTCTTCATCATCAGGTTCATCAAAAGATGATTCAAAAAATGCAGCAGGCAACGCAAAAAACGGTAAAGTTTACTATCTTAACTTTAAGCCTGAGCAGGACAAGGATTGGCAGGCTCTTGCTAAGAAGTACACGGACGAAACAGGTGTTGAGGTAACTGTTAAGACAGCTGCCGAGGGTACTTATGAGTCAACACTTACAGCAGAGATGGACAAGGACAACGCTCCTACACTCTTCCAGGTTAACGGTCCTGTAGGTCTTGCAAACTGGAAAGACTATTGTGCAGACCTCAGTTCATCAGAAATTTACAATCAGCTTACTTCAAAGGATTATGCGCTTGAAGAAGACGGCAAGGTTTACGGTATTGCTTATGTAATTGAAACATACGGCATTATCTACAACAAGACTCTTCTCCAGAAGTATTGCGATTCTGACTTTGCTTCGGTTAAAAAGATTGAGGACATCAACAGCTTTGAGAAGTTAAAGACTGTTGCCGATGAAATCCAGAAGAATAAGGATAAGCTCGGCGTTAAGGGTGCGTTCACATCAGCAGGTATGGATTCTTCATCTGACTGGAGATTCAAAACTCACCTTGCTAACCTTCCTATCTACTTTGAGTACAAGGATAAGGGCATCAAATCAACAGACGCTATCGAGGGTAAATACCTTGAAAACTATAAGAACATCTGGGATCTCTACATCACAGATTCAACATGTGATCCTGCAGACCTCGCAAGCAAGAAGGGTACAGACGCTGAAACTGAGTTCACATCAGGCGAAGCAGTATTCTTCCAGAACGGCAGCTGGGAATATTCAATAGTTACCAAGGCAGGTATGAAGGACGACGAACTCGGCATGCTCCCGATTTACATCGGCGTAGGCGATGAAGCTAATCAGGGTCTTTGCACAGGTTCAGAGAACTACTGGTGTGTAAACAACAAGGCAAGTGCTGACGATCAGGCAGCTACTCTTGAATTCTTGAACTGGTGTGTAACAAACAAAACAGGTACATCTGCTCTTGCTGATGATATGGGCTTTGTAATTCCTTTCAAGAATGCTAAGGAAGCAACCAATGTATTTGTTAAGGCTGATAACGAGCTCACAGCAGCAGGCAAAACTCCGGTAAGCTGGAACTTCACAACAATGCCAAGTGAAGATTGGAAAAACGGTGTTGGCACAGCTCTTACACAGTATGCAGCAGGTACAGGCGACTGGGACGCTGTTAAGACTGCATTTGTACAGGGTTGGAAAACAGAATATGCAAAGGCTAACGGCTGATTGTAAGATTTCTGTTTTAATTTAACAGGTTCGGTAGGGGGGCGGCATCCGCCCCCCTTTTTTATGAACGGAAAGGCAAAATATTATGTTTAGAAAACCTAAAAGAAAAATTTATTTTCTTATATTTGTTCTTCCTACTCTTGCTGCTTTCCTTATAGGTTTTGTATATCCGTTCTTTAACGGCATTTACCTTTCATTCTGTAAATTCAGAACAACAAGCGACGCAGTATTCATTGGGTTCGGAAACTATGTCAAGGCCTTTCAGAATGAGGGCTTTTTACATTCATTCTGGTTTACGGTACTGTTTGTTATAGTATCAGTTATACTCATTAACCTCATTGCGTTTTTTGTGGCGTATGCACTCACGCTCGGAATCAGGGGTTCAAATGTATTCAGAACTGTTTTCTTTGTTCCTAACCTTGTAGGCGGTATCATTCTCGGCTACATCTGGCAGTACATTTTTAACGGTATTCTTCAGTATTACGGAACAAACCTTGCGCTTAACGCAAACTACGGCTTCTGGGGACTTGTAATTCTTATGTGCTGGCAACAGGCAGGTTATATGATGATTATTTACATTGCCGGTTTCCAGAGCGTACCTCATGATCTTTATGAGGCGGCTAAAATTGACGGCGCAGGCAAAAAACAGTTGCTTACAAATGTAACATTGCCGATGATGATGCCTTCCATCACAATCTGCACATTCCTTACACTTACAAACTCATTTAAGCTGTTCGACCAGAACCTTGCCCTCACAGGCGGTGCTCCGGGTATTGTATCACAGGGAAGCGGTACAATGGTTTATCAGACGGAAATGATGGCTCTCAATATTTACAATACATTCTATGCAAACCAGAATTCTCGTGGCGTAGGTCAGGCTGAGGGCGTTATCTTCTTCGTAATTGTTGTTATCATTGCCCTTATTCAGCTTTACTTCACAAGAAGAAAGGAGGTTCAGCAGTAATGGCAAAAGTTGCAGCAAAGGCTAAGGATAGGCCTGTAAAGAAAAAACAAACCGTAGGAATGAAGATTTTAACAATTCTCTTCTCTATTGTGTCAGTATTCTATGTTGCTCCCGTTTTCATTGTACTGATGAACTCCTTCAAGAGCAATGCGGCAATCAGCCGTGCAATCTTTGAATTTCCGAATGCAGACAGTTTTCAGGGCTTTCAAAGCTATATGACAGGTATGTTCCACGGCAACTATCCATTCTGGAAGTCAATTGTATGGAGCTTCTTCATTACAATCGGCGGTGTTGTGCTTATTCTTTTCTGCACATCAATGTGTGCGTGGTACTTGCAGCGTTCAAATTCTCGTATATGCAAAATCATCTACTATTTCTGCATTTTCTCAATGGTTATTCCTTTCCAGATGGTAATGTTTACCCTCTCAAAGACAGCCGACAGTCTCAAGCTTACAACTCCGTGGGGTATTTTGATTATATACCTCGGATTCGGAGCAGGACTTGCGGTATTTATGTTCTCGGGATTTGTTAAATCAATTCCTGTTGAAATTGAGGAAGCCGCAGATGTTGACGGAGCAGGTCCTTTGAGAACATTCTTCGGTATTGTTCTTCCGATTATGAAACCTACTTTTATTTCGGTTGCAATCCTTGAAACAATGTGGATTTGGAACGACTACCTTCTCCCCTATCTTATTCTTGATATGGATTACAAAACTATTCCGATTCACATTCAGTATCTTAACGGCAGTTACGGTCATACGGACACAAGTGCTATTATGGCGCTTATCGTTCTGAGTATCGTTCCGATTATTATTTTCTACTTTGCCTGTCAGAAATACATCATCGAGGGTGTTGTTTCAGGTGCTGTAAAAGGTTAATCTTTCTTTCATTTTATTTTCAAAAGACGGCTGTGTACATTATGCTACACAGCCGTTTTTTTCTCTTGTGTTTTTTCTCTCGTGTAGACAGTTTGTATAATGCAAAACAAATTATGCCCGAGCGTAACATTGCAATTGTCTGTGTAATCCAACCGTATTAGCGTTCTTTGGACTCCCGAAAGTAATGATGCAATATGTTTTTTGATATTACAAACTAGCTACACGAACAGGGTACGGTGGCTCGCCATGTGGGATTGTTCTTTAATAGAATTATATTGTAACAAAAAATCGGGCAATCGTGATGACTGCCCGATATGCGGAAATTTTATGTGTTAACTTTTACCGTAAAAATCAGATTGACTGAAGAACAGGCTCACCGTTTTCGGCTGTAAGGTGCATTGCAGTAACACCGCCTGCACCTGCCTCAATCATTGCGTTTGCAATTTTCTCCTCAACCTCTCTGCGAATTGTGTTTCTGAGGTCACGAGCACCGCTTGCACCGTTGCATGACTTTTCTGCAAGGAGCTGACAAACCTTTTCGTCAAATGTGAATTTGATGTGCTTTTCCTCGAGAGTCGGTACATACTCAGAGAGCATAAGGTCTGCAATCTTAACAAAATCGTCCTTTTTAAGGCTGTTGAATACGATAACCTCATCAACTCTTGCGATAAATTCGGGACGGAGGAACTCGGAAAGTGCCTTCATAATCTTTTCTTTTGAGGCATCTTCTTCAGTCTTGCCAAAGCCTAATGCACTGTCCTTTGATGCAGAACCGGCATTTGATGTCATAATGATAACAGTATTTTCAAAGTTTACTGTTCTGCCGTGAGCGTCTGTAACTCTGCCCTCGTCAAGAATTTGGAGCAAAATATTGAGAACATCGGGATGAGCCTTTTCGATTTCATCAAAGAGGAGAACCGAATAAGGTCTGCGGCGAACTTTCTCCGTTACCTGTCCTGCCTCATCGTAACCGACATATCCGGGCGGTGAACCGATAATTTTAGAAACCGAATGTTTCTCCATAAATTCACTCATATCAAGTCTGATAAGAGTTTCTGGGGTATCGAAAAGTTCCTTGCTGAGAACCTTTACAAGCTCTGTTTTACCGACACCTGTAGGACCTACAAAGATGAACGATGCAGGTCTGCGGCGAGGTGAAATCTGAACTCTGCTTCTTCTGATTGCAGATGCAAGAGCCTTTACAGCCTCGTCCTGACCGATAATTTTCTTTTTAAGCTCGTTCTCAAGGTCGGCAAGCTTTGAAAGCTCATTTTCCTTGATTCTTGATGCGGGGATGCCTGTCCAGAGTTCGATTACCTTGGCGATATCCTCCTCTGTAACCTTTGAAACGAGAGTTTCGGGATCAATTTCTTTAAGGTCGCTATCAATTCTTGCAAGGCTTGTGTTGACCTCGGCAAGCTGTTCGTAGTTTACCTCATCGGCATTTGTAAGAGCGTCCTTCCTGATAAGAAGCTTCTGTCTTTCGTCCTCAAGCTTATCGTGACGCTCCATGTTTTTATTGCGGAGAGCAGCACAGGCACAGCTTTCATCAAGAAGATCGATTGCTTTGTCGGGAAGAAAACGGTCTGTTATGTATCTTTCGGAAAGGACAACCGTCTTGCGAACGATATCATCGTCAACAATTACACGGTGATGTGCCTCATAATAGCCTTTTACACCTGCGATAACATCAATTGACTGAGCAATTGTAGGCTCACCGACCTTTACGGGCTGAAATCTTCTTTCAAGAGCAGAATCCTTTTCGATATATTTTCTGTATTCATTGAATGTTGTAGCACCGATGACCTGAACCTCGCCCCTTGAAAGAGCCGGTTTGAGGATATTTGCGGCATTCATTGTACCCTCGTTGTCACCTGTGCCGACAAGGCTGTGAACCTCATCAATAAAGAGAATTATGTTGCCGTTCTCCTTGATTTCGGAAACAAGTCCTTTGATTCTGCTTTCAAACTGACCTCTGAACTGAGTACCTGCAACAAGTGATGTGAGGTCAAGAAGCTGAATTTCCTTGTTTTTAAGTCTTTGAGGAACATTTCCTGCGGCAATGCGGAGAGCAAGCCCCTCTGCAATAGCGGTTTTACCTACACCGGGTTCACCGATAAGGCAAGGATTGTTCTTTGTTCTTCTTGAAAGAATCTGAATTACACGCTCAATCTCGCTGTCTCTGCCGACAATGCGGTCAATTTTGCCCTCTCTCGCCTTGCGTGTGAGGTCTTCACAGTAAAGATTGATGTGCTTTCTGTTCTTTTCTTTTTTCTCTTTTTTGCCCTTTTTATTATTATCCTGATTTGTCGCATTGTTGTTCTGTCCGCCAAACATACTGTTGAAAAATGCAGGGAATGCAGGTGCACCGTGAGAGAAGTCATCATCCTCACTGCCGTCACCGTCTTTAGCAAAATCGCCCATCTGCTCGGCAAGGTTATCCGCACCAAGCTGTTCCATAAGCTGTGACATATCGCCGTCACCCATACTATTCATGAGGGTATTCATCTGATCCTGAACATTTTCAAGGTCCTCGTCCGAGATACCCATTTTGCTGATAAGATCCTCAACCGGCTTGATTCCAAGCTCTTTTGCACAGGTAAGGCAATAACCTGCCGTTGGGGCGTCTTTGGAATTATTATTTGAAACGAAAACAACCGCAGGCCGTTTTCCGCATCTTGTACAAAGCATAGCATACTCCTTTTTAGGACACCAAATTGCACATTTGCTGTCATGGTAATATAAGAATTATACAACTGTTTAACAAATAATTCAATATTTATTTGTCGGAATTTATTTATTTTTAATGTCAGCTGTCTTTTTAAGTGATTCGTTGTACTCCTTAATCATTGCAAAATAGATTTTGCCGTAACGATACAAAGCGTATAGCATGGATGCGGCTGTAACCGAAAGCAATATCAGATCAAGCACCATATTTTCGTAGGCAAAAAAGGCCTTGAGAAATACGATAAGACATACGGAAAAGTAGAAAATAATTGTTCCGACCTTTCCGTACCAGTTTGCAGAAGGCGGAGTGAGTCTTTTTTTGATTAAATCGGCACCTCCGAGGAGCATAAGAAGGTCTTTGACCAGAAGTGCTACAAGAATCGGAAGAACCATAGGCACATAAATCACCATACAGATAACGACCGCAAAAAGCGTTACCTTGTCTGCAATGGGATCAAGGATTTTTCCGAGAGGAGTTACCTGATTGAGTTTTCTGGCAGCCATTCCGTCAAAGCAATCGGAAAGTCCCGACAAACCTATACATATTGCCGCATATATATACTGTTCCGCAAGGAAAAAATATACGAACGGGATTATAAGCACAAATCTTACATAAGTTATAATATTAGGTATAGTAACCAAATCGGATGTTTTAAAGCTCCACACATCTTTTTCTTTTTCCATTACTGTTCCCTCCTGTTTCTTCATTCAGACTGCAACGCTGAAAAATTTAAAAACAGCACCCGAAATCATCGGGTTATTAAGCATTTCGGGATTTGAAAACTCAAGCACTCCCGAAAAGATATTAACGGCAAAAAACACAAGGATTGCCGCCTCCGCTAGTCCCAACACACCGCCGAGAAGCTTATTAATCTGTTTCACCACGGGTATTTTAAACACTCTTGCAAGTTTTTTAACAAGAATTTTTATAATTATAAAGATAATTATTGATATAACTACACCGATAACCAAGCGGAACATTCCTGTGATAACCGGCTGAATAAGATTTTCCACCGAAGTTGACACCGCCGCTGCGGCAGAGTTCGGAACCTGAAAATCGTTTGTATAGACACTTGAATCCAATCCGAAAATTGAAAGGAAAAATCCGAGCATTCCCATAACCCAGTTTGGCAAAGCCGAAAAACTGTTTGCAATGGCTGAGTTGATGCCCTGAGTGTCAATCATTTGTTGCAGATTTGTTGTTAAGGTCTGCTGAACAAATGCCGTATAAACCCACGATGCAAGAAAATTTGAAATGTGATATGCAAGAAAGCCCGTGAGAGCCACACCTGCAACATTGAGAATTGTAATTGCTATGCCACGCTTGAAATCAATAAAAAACAAAAGCGCAAACACGGCAATAATAATTATATCTGCAACCAAATTTATTACTCCTGTTTTGAAGTTTGAGCGGTATCGTCACTCGATACACTGTCAAGGTCAATAAACCTAATTTGATTTACGCTGAGAATGTAAGCGGTGTAGTCCGAGGCAAGCACAATCTTTTTTGAACCGGTTCCCGAATTTGTCGAATAAAGCAAATCACCATTTTGATTATAACCGTAAACAACATTTCCGTCAAGGATTGCAACCGTACCCTTGTAGACAGAAAGCGAATCGGCTTTGTGTTCGGTATTTATTGTGTACTGTGCCTCGCCGTTACTGTTATAGCTTATGAGAGCAACACTTCTTCCGTCACCGCTCCTTGAAAGAGCCATTGTATAGGTTGATGTATCTGTGTTAAAGCAGTAATTTGAAAGAGTTTTGTCCTCATAGCTTACTGTTTTGTAATTCTTTTCACCTTTTTTAACAATATAGCTTGCCTGTGAGCCCACAAGAACCGCCGTATCTGAGGTCAGATACTTGCAATCAAGCACGCTGTCACCTGAAATTTTGTAGGTTGAAACAGGCTTTTCCTGTGAAAAATCAAGCACATAAACGCCCGTTACCGCCGAACCCTTATCACTTGACACACCTGTGGCAACGCAACCGGAGCCGTCCTTGTTAATTGCTACCGATGTTATATAATACTCCGAAAAAGAATATTTGTAAATTCTGTTATTATTTTTGCTGTAGGCATACAGCGTTGTAAGATAACCGTTGTCCTCGGTAACAAGACAGTATGTACCGTTTGAGGCAACATCACCTGTGTATATTTTATTTTCGGCATTGCCTGAGTAAAGCGTTTCGTCAAAACTGCTTATCTCATAGCTTGCACTGCCGATTCCGTATGTGAGAAATCTGTTTTCATTGTTTTTCATTACGGGATTTGAATGTGTAAGCTGAAGTCGTGCAACCTCTGTACCCGAATTTGTAAGGGTTACGAACGAGGTGTCCGACGCATACACGGCATGTCCCTGTGACACTGCAAAGTTGCCCGATGAAACCTCGGAACCGATAATGTCAACGGGATAGCCGTGACCGGCATTTCCGAGTACATCATAAGTCCACCAGTTTGAGATGTTCTCCCATGTGAGCTTGTCACGGTTTGCAAAGGCAAAAACTATAAGTCCTGCCGCAATGGCAATACACGCACCGAGTACGATTTTCTTGACAGCCTGCGGCGACATTTCGGTTTTTTCCTGTTCATAATCGTCAAGAGGCATATCCTCATAGCTCATTACATCTCTGTCGGTTTTATGTGTCTTTCGTTTTGAATAATGTCCTTTAAATTTTTTAAACATCAGCGTTCACTCCTTTTTGTGAACTGTTGTCATTTTCATAATTCACACGATTCAGGTACAATCCGCAAGCCTGTGCGGTGGGACCCGAATATTTTCTGTTTTTCTTTTCTATAATGGAGGGAATTTCATCGGGAGCAATTTTACCCTGCTGAATCCTGAGAAGTGTTCCCACCATAATACGAACCATATTGTACAAAAAGCCGTCAGCCTCAACCTTCATTGTAACAAGGTCGCCCTCACGGGTTACCGAAAAGGCTTTTACATTTCTGGTCATATCCCCTTTTTCACGGTTATCAAGCGTGCAAAAGGAAGTGAAATCGTGTCTGCCGACATATGCCTGAGCGGCTTTGTCGAGCAAATTTTCGTCAATTTTGTATCTGTAATGAAGTGCGTATCCGTCAAGAAACGGATTTCGCACCTCGCTGTTCCAGATTTTGTAGATATATTCCTTGCTTGTGCAGGAATAGCGGGCGTGAAAATCGGGTGCAACCTCTTTGCAGTCAAGAACCGCAATGCTTAGCGGCAGCCAGCGGTTAAGCGCAGCCTTGAGCCTTTCGGGCTTTATGGGGTGCTCTGTTTTAAGGCTGATGCAGTACATATTTGCGTGAACTCCGCTGTCTGTGCGACTGCATCCCTTTACATCAAAGTCATTGCCGATAATCTTTGAAAGAGCAGTTTGAAAAGCCTCCTGAACCGTCATTGCGTTCTGCTGAATCTGCCAGCCGTGGAACTCTTTTCCGTCATATGAAATTGTGAGAAGAAGATTTCTTAAACTGCCGCAGGAAGGAATATGTTGCATAAAATCACTCCGCCGATTAGAAGTGCGACCATTACAAAAGATACATAGTCACGCTTTGCCATATGAATAGTTTTCATTCGTGTTCTTCCTGTTCCGCCACGGTAGCAACGGCACTCCATAGCTGTTGCAAGCTCATAGGCTCTTCTGAATGCCGAAACAAAAAGCGGAATGAGAATAGGGATAAACGCCTTTACCCTCTGAATAATATTACCCGACTCCATATCGGCACCTCGTGCCTTTTGAGCCTGAGTAATTTTGTCGGTTTCTTCAAGAAGTGTGGGAACAAATCTTAAAGCAAGCGACATCATCATTGCAATCTCGTGAACGGGAAAGTGCAGTTTTGCAAGCGGCTTCATCAGTCTTTCGATTGCGTCCGTAAGCTCTGTCGGAGAGGTTGTGAATGTAAGACAGGAGCTTGCAAGTATAAGACAGATAATTCTTACCGAAACAAAAATTGCTCTGTTAATGCCGTTTAAGGTAATTTTGAAAATTCCCCATTGTACAAGCGGATCACCCGAACCGTAGAACACATTGAGAATTGAGGTTACTATTATAATAAATATAATTACTTTCATGCTTTTGAAATAGAACTTTGCAGGCACCTTGCTTGCCGCAACAAAAAGCGCGGTAAAAAGCACAACAAGCGCAAGCGAAGCATAATTAAAAGTACAGAAAATAATTACGAGAAATCCGACAAGCATAATCAGCTTTGCACGGGGATCACATTTGTGGATTACGCTGTTCGCAGGAAAATACTGACCGAACGCAACATCTCTTACCATATTTTACCCTCCTTGTCAAGCAGTGAGGAAATACAGTCCATTGCCTCATCAACAGTAAGTATTCCTTCGGGAACATCAAAACCTTTTTCACGCAGTTCAAGCATAATCTTTGTTATCTGCGGTACTCGAAGTCCTATTTTTTCAAGCTCTCGTCCCTTTGAGAAAACTTCTTTCGTCTTATCAAACATAACGAGGTTTGACTTGTTCATAACGATTATCTTATCGGCAACCCTTGCAATATCTTCCATGCTGTGGGATACAAGGATAACTGTGTTTTTGCGTTCCTTGTGATACTGCACAATCTGGCTCAACAGCACATCTCTGCCCATAGGATCAAGACCTGCGGTCGGTTCGTCAAGAACGAGAACCTCGGGATTCATTGCTATAACGCCTGCAATTGCCGCCCTTCTCTTTTCACCGCCCGAAAGGTCGAACGGAGATTTTTCAAGAAGTTCATCTTTAAGTCCGGTAAATCTTGCAGCGTCATTTACCGCTTTTTCAAGCTCTGCACCGCTCTTGCCCATATTCGTAGGGCCGAATGCGATATCCTTGGCAACGGTTTCTTCAAAAAGCTGATATTCGGGATACTGAAATACCATTCCGACTTTGAAACGGATTTTTCTGATATCCTTGGGATTTGCCCAGATATCCTCGCCATCAAGAAGAACCTGTCCCGAAGTCGGTTTCATAAGTCCGTTGAGCATTTGAACAAGTGTTGACTTGCCCGAGCCCGTGTGTCCCATAATACCGATAAACTCGCCTTTTTCAATTGAAAGGCTCAAATTATTGACAGCGGTTTTCTCAAACGGAGTGCCTGTTCCGTAAACATAGCTTAAATTTTTCAGTTCAAGCACCTTGCTCATGACAGCACCTCCTCAAGCATTTTTACACATTGCTCTGCATTGAGAGGAAGTTTGTCAAATTTCACTCCGCACCCCCTGAGTCTGTATGCAAGCTCTGTTGCCTGCGGAACATCAAGACGGTGCTTTTTGAGCAGCTCCGCCTGTGAAAAAACTTCTTCGGGTGTACCCTGAGTGAGAATTTTTCCTGCGTCCATAACGACAACTCTGTCGGCAAGGACTGCCTCTTCCATATAGTGTGTGATGAGGACAACCGTCATATTCTTTTCACGGTTGAGTTTTAAAAGCGTTGTCATTACCTCGTCACGGCCGTTAGGGTCAAGCATTGCCGTAGGTTCGTCAAGAACTATGCATTGCGGCTGCATTGCAAGAATTCCGGCAATTGCAATACGCTGTTTCTGACCGCCCGAAAGCTTGAACGGAGCGTGTTCACGGTAATCGTACATATCAACGGCTTTGAGGGCATCGTCAACCCTCTGTCGGATCTCCTTTGGCGGTATTCCGAGGTTTTCGGGGCCGAAAGCAACATCTTCCTCAACAACGCTTGCAACAAGCTGGTTGTCGGGGTTTTGAAGTACAAGTCCCACTTTTTCTCTTATGTCATATGTCTTGTTTTCATCTGATGTGTCATCTCCGTCAACATACACTTTGCCCTTATCCGGCAATAGCATTGCGTTGAGATGTTTTGCAACAGTTGACTTTCCGCATCCGTTGTGACCGAGAAGGGCAACAAATTCACCCTTTTCGATATTGAGAGAAACACCGTCAACCGCATTTTTGTACGGCTGACCGCTTTCAATGTCGGAATATGAAAAGCTGATGTTGTCAAGTGAAATAAAGCTCATTTATTATTTCTCCCATATTGCGGTTGAGCCGCACGGCAATACAAGTCCCGTGTCGCTCACCTTCAGTCCTATTTCATCGCTTGATACTTTTCCGCCGAAGTCCTTCTGCAAAAGAACTCCGAGCAAATACTCCATTACAGCGGGAGAAAGTCCCGTTGTGTAGGAATTGAGAATGAAAAACAGCGGATTGTCTGAGAGAACCTGTTTGCACAGGGTTACGAGTGAATAAAGCTGTTCTTCAAGTTTCCAGACCTCACCGCCCGGACCTCTGCCGTATGACGGAGGATCCATGATGATTCCGTCATACCTGTTGCCACGGCGGATTTCACGCTGTACAAATTTTACGCAATCGTCAACGAGCCAACGGACAGGTCTGTCGGCAATACCGCTTGATGCGGCATTTTCCTTTGCCCACTGAACCATACCCTTTGATGCGTCAACATGGCAAACGGTTGCACCTGCGTTCATACACGCAAGAGTTGCACATCCTGTGTAACCGAAAAGGTTGAGAATTTTAAGCGGTCTGTTTTCGTTTTTAATTTTTTCTGCGGCAAAATCCCAGTTAACTGCCTGTTCGGGGAACACACCTGTGTGCTTGAATCCCATAGGCTTGATGTTGAAAACGAGGTCGCCGTAATTTACAGTCCAGCGGTCGGGAACTTTTTTGTACTGCTCCCAACTTCCTCCGCCACGATTTGAGCGGTGATAACGGGCATGTGCCGAATACCAAAGAGGATTTTTCTTTTCGCTTGACCAGATAATCTGCGGATCGGGACGGATAAGGATTATATCTCCCCATCTTTCAAGTCTTTCCCCGTCAGAGGTATCTATAAGTTCATAATCTTTCCATTTATCAGATAATCGCATTATGCAAGTCTTTCCCTTACTACCTGTGCGGCTTCTTCCGCAAGGTTCTGAATTTCTTCGAGGTTTTCACCCTCGAGCATTACTCTTACGAGAGGTTCTGTTCCCGACACACGAACAAGGATTCTGCCTCTGTCACCGAGGATTTCGCTCACTCTTTCGATTTCAGCCTTGATTTCCCTGTCTGTATAGAATGAGAGCTTGCCCTCTCTGCTGACCTTTACATTAATGAGCACCTGCGGCAAACGCTCCATAATCTTTGCAAGCTGACTGAGCTTTTCGCCTGTTCTCTTCATAATGCTGAGAATCATTGCACCTGAAAGCTGACCGTCGCCTGTTGTTGCATAGTCAAGCAAAATGATGTGACCGCTCTGCTCACCGCCGATGTTGTAGCCCTCCTGCATCATAGCTTCGAGAACATATCTGTCGCCAACCTTTGTTGAAACAAAGTGCATATCGTTTTCTTCGCAGAACTTGTTAAAGCCCATGTTTGTCATAATTGTTCCGACAACGGCATTCTTTTTGAGTACGCCTCTCTGCTTCATATCATTTGCACAGATTGCAATAAGGTAATCGCCGTCAACAAGGTTTCCGCTTTCGTCAACCGCAAGACATCTGTCGGCGTCACCGTCAAATGCAAGACCGCATGAAAGCTTATGTTCACGAACATACTTCTGCAATTTGCTCATATGAGTTGAACCGCAGTCACGGTTGATGTTCACACCGTCAGGCTCGTCAAAAAGCATATGAACCTTTGCACCAAGCTTTGTGAAAAGCTTTTCGGCTGTTCTTGAAGAAGAACCGTTTGAGCAGTCAAGTGCGATTTCCATACCCTCAAAGTCGCAGTCAACTGCCGAAACAAGGTGGTCAATATACAAATCAGCCGCCTCTGTATCATATGTTACTCTGCCGATATTTTCATCTGTTGCGGATGCATACGGAACAACATGGTCAAGTACGATTTCTTCAATTCTGTTTTCGAGGGCATCGGGGAGCTTGCATCCGTCAGAACTGAAAATTTTGATACCGTTAAATTCAAACGGGTTGTGTGATGCGGAAATCATAATACCTGCATCGGCATTGTATTTGCCTACAAGATAAGCAACCGCAGGAGTAGGAACTACCCCGAGAATGTGAACATTTGCACCTACCGAGCAAAGTCCTGCAATAAGTGCGCCCTCGAGCATATCGCCCGAAAGTCTTGTGTCCTTACCGATTAGAATTGTGGGGTGTTCAACCTCATCGCTGATAAGAACCATTGCCGCCGCTCTGCCTATATTCATTGCAAGTTCGGGTGTAAGCTCTGCGTTTGCAACACCTCTTGCACCGTCTGTACCGAATAATCTTCCCATTATATATATTCCTCCGTTAAATAATTTGTAGATTGTAAATTTTCAAAACTGAAATTTTCGATATAACCCAAGTAAGAACCTTGCACTCTGTTGAATTATACACTCATATTGTGACTGATTTATGACTCCCTGTCACCAAAGAGAGTCGGCTGTGTAGGCTGTGCATTTACAACGCCCTTAGGAAATTCACAGCCGAGATGCTTGCAAGCCTCGGCAGTTATGCATCTGCCTCTCGGTGTTCTGCTGACAAAACCTATCTGCAAAAGATACGGTTCATAGACATCCTCGATTGTTACAGCCTCTTCACCGATTGCCGCCGCAAGTGTTTCAAGTCCGACAGGACCGCCGTTGTAAAAACGAACGATTGCCTCAAGCATTCTTCTGTCGTTGCGGTCAAGACCGAGTTCGTCAATTTCGAGTCTGTCAAGTGCTGTCCTTGCGGTTTCAAGTGTGATGACGCCGTTTGACATAACTTGTGCAAAGTCACGCACACGCTTTAAAAGTCGGTTTGCAATTCGTGGTGTTCCCCTTGAACGGGACGCAATTTCAAGCGCACCGTCATGTTCAATTTTTATTCCGAGGATTCCGGCACTTCTTTCAACAATCTGTGCAAGCTCCTCGGGAGTGTAGAGCTCAAGTCTTAACACCACACCGAAACGGTCACGCAAAGGAGCGGTCAGCTGACCTGCTCTTGTGGTTGCTCCGACAAGTGTAAATTTTGGCAACGGCAGATGATACGAAGCCGCCATCTGACCTTTACCCGTGATGATGTCAATTGCAAAGTCCTCCATTGAAGGGTAAAGTATTTCTTCAACGGAACGGCTCAGTCTGTGAATTTCGTCAATAAAAAGCACATCACCCTCGTTAAGGTTGGTAAGCAATGCCGCAAGGTCGCCCGGCTTTTCAATTGCAGGGCCTGAGGTTATTCTCATTGACACACCGAGTTCATTCGCAATGATTCCCGAAAGAGTTGTTTTACCGAGTCCCGGAGGGCCGTAGAGCAGTACATGGTCAAGGGTTTCGCCTCTGATTTTTGCCGCCTCGATAAAGACCTTGAGGTTTTCCTTTGCCTTTTCCTGTCCTATGTATTCCGAAAGTGTTTTCGGCCGCAGAGGGTTGTCGCTCTCTGCCGTATCTTCGGGAATTTCGGAAGTATCGGTTATTCTGTTTTCAAAATCAAATTCATCCGAGAATTCCATTTTACTCATATGTTACTGTCTTCCCATCTGTTTTAATGTGAGCGAAATAAGCTGTTCAACAGGCAGGGCGCTGTCGAGTGTTGCGAGTACGGGCGAAACATCCGAAGGAGAATAGCCCAAAACTCCGAGTGCCTCGATTGCTTTCGGAACATTTCCCGTTGAAACATTCACGCTGTTCTGTGCCGCCTGTGCAAAGGAACTGTCCTCTTTAGCCGCTTTTGCAAGCTTGTCCTTGAGTTCAAGAACAATTCTCTGTGCAATTTTTTTGCCTATTCCCTGTGCTCTTGTAATTGTTTTGAGGTCATCGGAGGCAATTGCCATTGCAACCTGTTCGGGACTGAGCTCCGACAAAACCGCAAGTCCTGCCTTTGGACCTACACCGCTTACGCTGATGAGGTTTTTAAAGGTTTCAAGCTCTGCCTTTGTTGCAAAGCCGAAAAGGTCAACCGCATCTTCCCTTACATTAAGGTAGGTGTAGAGCGTTACCTCTGTGTTAAGCTTTACGGCTTTGAGTGTGTTCATTGTTGTCTGGCACATATAGCCGACACCGCCGCACTCTACTACCGCCGCATTTGATTCTATAGCAATAAGTTTTCCTCTTACGGAATAAAGCATATTTAAAGTCCCTTTCCGTACATTACTCTTCTGAGCTGTGAGCCTGCCGCCTGTGTGTGACAGATTGCAATTGCAAGTGCATCACAGGTATCATCGGGTTTCGGAATTTCTTTCAGCTTTAAAAGTCTTGCGGTCATTTCCATAACCTGTGGTTTTTTAGCCTTGCCGTATCCCGTTACAGCCGTTTTGACCTGAAGAGGAGTGTACTCAAAGATTGGTATTTTAAGTTTTTGTGCCGCAAGCAGGGTTACTCCCCTTGCCTGAGCAACATTGATAGCCGTTTTCTGATTGGTCTGAAAGTAAAGTTTTTCGATTGCAAGGGCGTCGGGGCGACATCTGTTGAGAATAGCATAGGTTTCGTCATAGATGTACTCAAGCCGTTTGTTAAAATCAGTTCCGGCAACGGTTTCAATTGCACCGTAACCGAGAGTTTTATATGTATTCGATTGAAAATTGATTGCTCCCCAACCTACAATGGCATATCCGGGATCAATTCCAAACACTACCAAAACAATACCTCCGAAAAAATCCAAAAATGGCATAATAACATAGCTTAAAACATTATAACACACACAACTTTATTTATCAATAAAATTATTCGTTAATCTGCGTATTCCGCTCAAAATGTACATAAGAAACATTGAACGGCTGATTTACTCGGTTTTTTGCGTGTTATCGGCACGGCTGAGCGTGATTTTTGAACCGTTGTATGACAAATCAAGCTTTTTTCCGTGGGGAATATATTCAAAGGTGTAGTTTCGGTAAAGTTTCGGCACAAATATGACAAGCGTTGTATCATCGGCAACATATTTTCCGCAAAGCTCCGCCTTGTCTTTTCCGCTTATCATAATAAGGGACGCATTTTCACCGTCAAACGAAAGGTTTATCTTTCCGCCGCCGTCAAGCTCTGCACTCCAGTCTGTGCAGGTAAGCTCGTTTTGATATCCCGATGTGTCGGCACTGCATGAACAAAGCAGAAAACATAAGCAGATTAAAAGCAAAATGACAAATTTCTTCATAAAAACCGCCCTCACAGGTATATGATATTATTACAGATTATTCATGAAATCCGAAAATTAGTACATATACCGTTGACGGCAGAAAACGAAATTTACAGTTTTGTTATAATTCTTGAAAAGCATAATTGTTTTGTGTATATTGTATGGTGTGATTTTATGGAAAATTTTAAAAACGAGAACACGGAGGGATTGTTTTGCAACATGAGATAACCGAAAAGCATAATGTTTTTGAAGAAAACGGAGAGGTTATGTGTGCAGGCTGGGCAAGAACGCCTGTTTTTGAATATAACAGCGAACAGAGCAAAACAAGCGGAAAACACAGCGAAAGGGATTGCTATTTCATAAGCAACACAGAGGTTTCGCTCTATCTTTCGGTTGAAAATTTAGGCATGGAATTTGCGGTAAAAATTGCGGTTGCCGACCTTAAAAGAGGCGGTGTGATTTATGATTGTGTTGTAAAGAAATTTGTTTTCAGCAAGAACGAGCTTCCCGAATCGGGCAGTTCGGGAGAGCTTTTGTACACGGACAAAAGGCTTCAGCTGCAGTTGACAAACACACCGAACGGAAGATTTTTAAAATGTGATTTTATCGACTTTGGCGGCATAAAAAATCTTTACTTTAACATTAATCTCAAAAAGACGGCGGGCGAAAGTCTTAACGAAATTGCACCGTTTGAGAGAGACAGAAAATATTTTTATCTCAAACGCTTTGTTCCCAAATTTGTCGCAGGCGGAATTATCCGTGTTGGCGGTATGGAATATTCTTTAAACGAAACAACCACAAACGCTTACTTTGACTGGACACGCTTTTCAAAGCCGAGAAAGCATAATTATCAGAGATTAAGCTCCGACTGCTTTATTGACGGAAAACGCTTTTCCCTCTGTCTTGCAAGCAGAGTCGGTGACAACCGTTACGGCAACGAAAATTGCTTTTTCACAGACGGTCATCTTGTAAAACTATCGCAGATAAATGTTAAAAGCACAGGCGGAAAGCTTGACAGACCGTGGTACTTTAAGGCGGGATATTCGGCAGTTGACATTACATTCAAGCCGTTCACCGTAAAAGGCGAGGCTATGGCGGCATATATGGACAAAACAACCGTAATTTTCGGCAGACTCTACGGAGAACTAAAGAGAGTTGATATGGATAAGCCGTTAGTCCTCGATAATTCTCAGGCACACATTGTTTTGACGGAATTTTAAAAATAAAATCGGCAAAAATAAACACGGCAATCATTTCAGATAATGAACTGCCGTGTTTTAATTTTATAAAATAAAGTTGGGAAAACAATGTTTTGCATTAAGCAAGCTGTGTTCCCGACCGAAATTTTCAATTTTTCGTTTTCAACTTTCAATTTGTAAAATTACACTTCCCTGTTCGGGTCTGTGTTTTTCTGCTTAACAGGAGCTTTCGTAGCATCTTTGTCGGAAAATCTTGCAAAGATTGAAAGCGTTGTGAGAAAGCAGATGAGAATGTACAAAAGAAGTGCAATTACAGAAGCAAGGCTGATTGTATAGCTTACCATTGTGATAATTGAAAGCACACCGAGCAGACAGCAGATGATTGAAACGATATTCTTCATATTGCGTTCTTTGTCAAGAGCGCAGAAGAAAAATCCTGCAATCGGAATAATGAAGAAAATCGGCATAAAGAGCGAATACTTAAAAACCGCATCATTTGAACCGCTGAGTCCCCATACAGACATAATATCAAATACGGAATAAGAATGGAGTACATTTTTTTCATCAATGTACTGGAAATACGGCAACGCACAGAGTACGATTTCAACGAGATAAAGCACGCAAAGTGTGATTCTTAATTTTTTTCTTGTTTTGTTTTCGGGTATTTTGAGCATTTTGTTCCTCCGAGATTTTTTTAAAATCATTTTTAAATCATCAATATGTTACATTGTAACACAAATTATTCAGTTGCACAATAGAAATTTTAGTGTTATAATTATGACTAATGTACACAAAACACTGCATTCGTACATTGCTTTATTCTGTGCAAAAAGGAGATAATATAATGGGATATATAAATGAATCCGTAATTTATAATATTTATCCGCTCGGTTTTTGCGGAGCACCAAAGGAAAATGATTTCAAACAGGAATACAGACTTGACAAAATTTACGGCTGGATTGACCATATGAAGTCAATGTCGGTAAACGCACTTGTTTTCAACCCTGTTTTTGAAAGTTCAAAACACGGCTATGATACTATTGATTATAAAAAAATCGACTGTCGGCTCGGTGACAACGAATCTTTCAAAAAAATTTGCAAAACACTTCACGATAACGGCATCAGAATTATGCTTGACGGCGTTTTTAATCATGTGGGAAGAGATTTCTTCGCTTTCAAAGATGTTCGTCAGAACCGTGAAAATTCAAGATATGCGTCTTGGTTTGAAAATGTAAACTTCTGGAACAACAGCCCGTATAACGACGGTTTCAGCTATGAATGCTGGGCAGGTCACTACGACCTTGTAAAGCTTAATCTCCACAATGACGAGGTAGTAAACTATCTTCTTGACTGTGCAAGATTTTGGATTGATGAGTTTGATATTGACGGACTTCGCCTTGATGCGGCTGACTGCATTGACATTGAATTTTTCAAGAAATTAAAAAATGTTTGCAAAGAGAAAAAGTCCGATTTCTGGCTCTACGGTGAGATTACCCACGGCGATTACAATCATTGGGCAAATCCCGATGTGCTTGACTCGGTTACAAACTACGAATGCTACAAAGGCATTTATTCAAGCCATAATGACCACAACTATTTTGAAATTGCTCATTCTCTTAACAGACAGTTTGCTAACGGCGGTATTTACAGAAATATCTACACATATAATTTCGTTGATAACCACGATGTAAACCGTGTTGCAAGTATGCTTAAAGACAAAAATCATCTTAACAATGTTTACACGATGATGTATACAATGCCCGGAGTACCGTCAATTTACTACGGAAGTGAATTCGGCATTGAGGGTATGAGAACTGCCTACAGCGATTATGAGCTTCGTCCCTGTCTTGACCTTGATTCCATCCCGAATCCGAACTATGAACTTCTTGAGCATATCAAAAAACTCGGTGTAGTAAGACTTGCACTCGAAGCTCTCAAGTACGGCGATTTTGAAAACATAAATATTCAGAATGAAAAGCTTGTATACAGAAGAAAAACCGACAATCAGACTGTTTTTGTTGCATTCAACCTTACAGACCGTGTTGAAAGAATCGGTTTTGACACAGGCTGCAACGCAAAGCTTACAGATGTTCTCAACGGCAACGAAGTTATTGATGTAAACGGTTACTATGAAATTGAAATGCAGCCGTATCAGTCAAGGATTCTTGTTGTTAATGATGGAAGTTTCAGGGTTGATTTCAATGCAGACAATACAGATTGCAGGGCATCTGAAATTGACGAAGCTCCTGCAAATGAAGAAACTTCAGTTAAAGCTGTTAAAACAGAAAATTGCTGTGAAAGCAATTCGGACAATGCCGAAAATACGACAAAAGAAATCAAGCCGGGTATTTACCTACATTTCAAGGGCGGCGAATATGAGGTTATCAACTTTGCAACCCACAGCGAAACAGGTGAAAAACTTGTAATTTACAGAAATCTCCACAACACAAGTGAAGTGTGGGCAAGACCTGTCGAAATGTTTGCCGAAAAAGTTGATGTTGACGGCAGAAAAACAGACAGATTTACTTTTATAGGTTGACAATAAGCGTAAGCAAATGATTAAAAAGACCGAATATATTTTTTATTCCGGTCTTTTTTTGTGTAAAAATACTGCTTTTTAATCGCGATGACAAGATTTGACTATATTTTTGCAAATAGTGTGTTGAATAAATCACATAATATGATAAAATAGACATATGTTGTGTTATGACTGAATTTTTGTTTTTTTGAGAGTAACTTAGGGGGATTGAATATTATGTTGAGGGATTTAAAGCCAACCGATAATGTAGGTGGTTTCGATGTCAGGCCCGGCAACTTTCTTTTAAACGGTGCAACAACCGTTTCCGGCGGTGTAAACTTTACTATTCATTCGGTTTATGCCGTTGAGTGTACATTGCTTTTATTCAGACCTTATGCAAAAATTCCGTATGCAAGGCTTAGATTTCCGGATTCTTACAAAATCGGCAACACCTATTCAATGCTCGTGTTCGGTCTTGATGAGATTGATTTTGAGTATGCATATTTCTTTGACGGTCCGTATGAACCCGAAAAAGGCATTATTTTTGATAAAAAGAAATACATTCTTGACCCATACGCAAAGGCTGTAATCGGTCAGAGCGGCTGGGGTAAAAAGCAGGAGCATGAGGGTGTTTATAAGGCAAGAGTTGTAAACAGCGACTATGACTGGGGCAACTGCACTCAGCCGAAGCTTCCGTTTGAAGAGCTTATTATTTATGAATTGCATGTAAGAGGCTTTACTCAGGACGGCTCCTCAGGCGTTAAAAACAAAGGCACATTCGCAGGTATCCGTGAAAAAATCCCCTATCTTAAAGAACTGGGCATCAATGCCGTTGAAATGATGCCTATTTTTGAGTTTGACGAAATGGGCTCATATCGTAATTATGAGGGTCGTCAGCTCTACGATTACTGGGGCTATAACACCGTATGTTTTTTTGCTCCGAACACAAGCTATGAGAGCGACCACGAGCATCATCACGAAGGCAGAGAGCTTAAACAGCTTGTTCGTGAGCTTCACGAAAACGGAATTGAAGTTATCCTTGATGTTGTGTTCAACCACACGGCAGAGGGCAATGAAATGGGACCGTATTTCTCGTTCAAGGGCATTGACAACAACATTTACTATATGCTCACTCCGGACGGAAAGTATTACAATTTCAGCGGTTGCGGCAATGTTCTCAACTGCAATCAGCCGATTGTGCAGCAATTTATACTTGACTGTCTGCGTTATTGGGTAACAGAATACCGCATTGACGGTTTCCGTTTTGACCTTGCGTCAATTTTGGGAAGAAACGAGGACGGTACTCCTATGGATAAGCCTCCGCTTCTCAAGAGCCTTGCGTTTGATCCGATTCTCGGCGGAGTAAAGCTTATTGCAGAGGCATGGGACGCAGGCGGACTTTATCAGGTCGGCAGTTTCCCGTCATGGAACAGATGGGCTGAATGGAACGGAAGATACCGTGACGACCTCAGAAGATTTCTTAAAGGCGACAGACACCTTGCATGGGATGCGGCTCAGAGAATTACAGGCTCAAGAGATTTGTATGACCCTACCTACAGAGGCTACAATGCGTCGGTAAACTTTCTTACCTGTCATGACGGATTTACTCTTTATGATATGTATTCATACAACGAAAAGCACAATCTCGAAAACGGCTGGAACAATACTGACGGTGCTAATGACAACAACAGCTGGAACTGCGGTGCCGAGGGTGATACAAATGATTACAACATTAACAAACTTCGTATAAAAATGGTTAAAAATGCCTTTGCAACTCTTATGTGCAGTCAGGGACCTGCTCTTTTCCTTGCAGGTGATGAATTCTGCAACACTCAGTTTGGCAACAACAACGCTTACTGTCAGGACAACATTATCTCATGGCTTGACTGGACAAGAAAAGAAAAGCATAAGGATGTATTTGAATTTTTTAAATATATGATTGCTTTCAGAAAGAGATTCCATATTATTACAGACAGCAGAGGCAAGGCAACATGCAGTTATCCGCCTGTCAGCATCCATTCAAATGTTGCGTGGAGTGCCAAGTATTACGATGATACAAGAATGATTGGCGTTATGTATGCCGGTGTAAGTCTTAAACAACAGGGACTTGACGAGTTTGTTTACTTTGGCGTCAATGCTTATTGGGATTATGTAAATGTTGAGCTTCCCGACCTTCCCGAAGGATACCACTGGAAGCTTTATGTAAACACAGGCAACGAGCCTCAGGATGTAATCCTTGAGGACAGAAATGTTATTCTCTATGACAGACGAATTAATATGGCAGGCAGAAGTGTCATTGTTGCTGTCGGAGAAAGATATTAATTATAAGGACAATTTCTTTGTTTAAGAAAACCGCCCCTACACGAAAATGTGTGGGGGCTTCATGTTTTTATATATAATTTCTAAATTCTTTAATAATCGGAAAACAAAAAACAATTTTAGGAGCAAAAACAGGAATCGTCCATGCGAGCGACTCCTGTTTTTTGTATGAAAATATTGAGAAAGAGTTAGTTTAGCTTTACAGTCTGTTGCCAAAGCCTCCGCCCATATTGCCGTTGGGCGCTTGACCTCTGCCGTTCGGACCGCCTTGTCCGCCACCGTTAGGAGTTCTGCCCTGAGTGGATTCGCCGTAGATAATATCCGACATTTCAATTGTTGTACTGCTGTCACCTGTTGTAAGTGTGTAGGTTGAGCCTTTTTTGACATCGGGTGTGCTTACAACTACCGAATTATATTCCCGCGTCGGAGTGAATGAAACAAGCACATTGCCGTTGCTGTCTTTGAGAACGACTTCACCGCTTGTATTGGTTGCCGTGTTTGAAAGGATTGAACCCTGTGTTGAAGATGAGCCGAAGTTCTGAGTCATTCCGCTCATACCGACCGCAACGATTGTACCGCCCGTAATCTGTGCGTCACCGTTATAATCGAGAGCGCCGTTGTCGTTGTCCGAGGGACCTGTTACAAAGATTTCACCGCCCGATACACAGAGCGAGCCGTTGGAATCAAGACCGTCACCCTTTGCATCAACTGTAATCTTTCCGCCCGAAATTGTGATTTTGGCATCGCTGTCGGCTGAAAAATTATCCTGTGGCATTCCGCCGCCGTAACCGCTTGAATCATTACCGCCTGCGGCATTGAATCCGTCATCGCTTGACACAACAGAAATTGTACCGCCGCTTACCGTAATTTCAAATCCTTCAATACCCTCGTAGCTTTCAGTTACATTGATTATACCGCCCGAAATTTTAAGGCTGCTGTCGGCATGAATACCGTCATCACCCGTTGCAATTGTAAGATTGCCGTTTGAAATGCTGATATCAGCGTTTGAATGAACAGCGTCATCTGCACAGTCAAGGCTGAGTGTACCGCCCGAAATTGTGAGATTTCCGCCTGCCTTAATACCCTTTGCGCTTGCGGTATCACTGTCTGTGCTTGATGAAGCATCTTCCATTCTGCCGAATTCTTCCTGTTTTTTCTCGGCATTTGATGCACCGCCGCCCGACTTGATTGTTGCGTTGCAATCGAGAATTGTCAGGTATGCCGACGCATCCATTCCGTCGCCGTCACTTGTGATTCTGAAAGTGCCACCTGCAATATATATGAATCCGAGTGAGGTATCATCGGCATTTTCGCTGTGAATACCGTCCTTGTCGGAATTGAGCGTAAATGTACCCGATGCGATTCTCACGCTGTCCTTGCCGTCAAGAGCGTGTGAACTTGATGTAATCGAATATGTACCGCTTGTGATTTTTAAATCGTCCTTTGACACAATGCCGTGTCCGCAGTTTGTTGTGATTTCAAGACTGCCGTTGCCGTTGAGAGTGATATCATCTTTCGAGAAAATTACCGCATCAACATTGTTGTCACCGTCTGCCGTGAATTGCTTATTGTTTGTAAGAACATTTTTACTGTTTTCGGCAAGAGTGATAAACAGCTTGTCGGTCTGCTTTACATAAATCGGTGCGCCTGTGTTTGAATTGATTGTCACTCCGTCAAGTATAAAACGGATTTTTTCATTTTTGTCACCGTCAATAATAATCTGACCGTCAGAGAGCGTACCCGAAACGATGTATGTTCCCTCCTCGCTTACGGTTATCGTGTTACCGTCAATCTTAACGCTTTTAAGACTGCTTGTGCTTGCATTGTCTGAAAGTGTAATCGTTTCGCATTCCGATTCGTCATATCCGATTTCCTTGTCCCTTGCCGTAAACATTTCATCATCGGTTGATGAATCGTCTGCATTTGATGAAGTTGAACTTGATGATATTTTTACTGTTGCCTCATCGGCTGTCTGTGTGTCGGAATTTGAACAACCTGCAAAAGTTGCGGTTACAAATGCCGAAAGCAATACAGCCGAGATGATTTTTTTAAAGCTCATTAACAGTCGCCTCCTGTGCCGAGAGCATAATTTCAAGGTTGCCGTTTTTGCATCTTAACGCATCAATAAATTCCTTTTCAAGGCTTGGATCTCTAAGTGTGACATGATAAGTCAGCTTGAACATACTGCCCATATTGGTGGTTTTTGCAGAAAGCATCTTGTAGTTTGTTGTGTATTTTTTAAGAAGATCGTCAAACATATTTGTGTAGTCGAGATCCTCGGGAATTGTGATTCTCAGCGACCTTTCACGGTCGGCAGATTTTGATAAACCGATATTTGTAAGATTGCAGATTAGGAACGCAGCTCCTAAAATGAGGGCGAATACTACTGCAAATCCGAGATATCCCATACCTGCAACAAGACCTGTACCCATTGCCATAAAGATTGAACAGATTTCCTTTGCACTTCCGGGTACCGAACGAAAACGAACAAGGCTGAATGCACCTGCAACGGCTACACCGGCTCCGATATTGCCGTTGACCATCATAATTACAACGCAGACAATTGACGGCAGAAGTGCAAGAGTTGTTACAAAGCTTTTTGTGCATTGGTTCTTGTAGGAATAGACTAACGCAAGAAAAATTCCGATTGCAAGTGAAACTCCCACGCATAATAAAAACATCGGAACAGAAATTACGCTCTGCGTTGTCGAATCAAATACACCTGAAAATAAATTATTAAGCATAGTGCTTTTCCCCCTTGAGTGATCTTTCAAAAATGGTTTTGTAGGCTGTGCCGTACTTTGAAAAAGATGTTTTATAGATGTGATTTTCGCTTAAAAACATTGTCAACCACATTGGAATTGCCGCCGCAGTTTTGACCTCAAGCAGAACTTGATTTTTCTTCAAAATCGGTTCGCCGTAAACTCCTTTGCAAAGTGAAAGGTCGTAATCCCTCCACAAAATGTTGCGGTCAAAGGTCATTCTGAAATCGCTATCTGTTTTTGAAAAGAATGCCTCTCGCTCATATGAGAGATAAACCGTAGGTTTCGGATTGTTGTAGAAGTTGAGAAAATAATCAATTTCACGGGTAATCTGCGTATCCTTAACAGGGTTTCTTTCACAGAGAAATTTCATTGCATCCTGTTCACTCATACCGATTCTGCGTTTATAGACAACCGACTTGTACTTCTTTTTTAATTCCGCAAATACGGTTGAATCATTTTTCGGAGTGCCGTAACTGCGAAGTCTGAGTTTTTCTTTGTAGACAGGCTTTTCAATTGAATGTCTGATGAGAAGATAATCGGGTGTGTCAAAATAGAGATTACATATTGTGCTTTTTCCGAATTCATCCCCCTGCATATATTTTTTCATAAGCTCTTTGAGCTGAATGTACTGCTGTGTTGTCAGCATAAATTTAAGTTCGTAACGCTTGAATATATTTTTAACGCCCATTGTAAGACCTCCCTATCTTTACCTTTTCTTTACTATGGCTATATAATAATTTACAAACTTTAAATGAAATTTAAAAAATGGGGAATTTTAAAATATTTTATTTGATCAAACCAAATAAATAAAAAAACACAAAGTACCGATAAAATACTTTGTGTTCTTAAATATTATTTTAAAGAATTAAAATACAACCGTTATTTCTAACGAATTGCCGTCGGGGCTTTTGGCGTGGATTTTGGCTTTATGGGCGGTGGCTACGGCTTTGGCGATTGAAAGGCCTATGCCGCTGCCGCCTGTTTCGCTGTTTCGGGAAGAATCGGAACGGTAAAATCTTTCAAAAAGAATATCGTGATTGCCTTTTTCAAGTGATGTTGTCGAGTTTTTGACGGTCAGTTTTTTGTGTCCCGACTCCTCAACAAGCGACACGGAGATATTTCCGTTTTCTGTGCTGTACTTTACCGCATTGTCAACGAGAACGGATACAAGCTCTCTGATTGTCATTTCGTTTCCCCTCAGCAAAATTCCGTTCTGCACATTTATATCAAGCGTTTTACCGCTGTTCATTGCTACTGTCGAAAAGCTGTCAGCCGTTTCAAGGACTGCGTCCGAAAGTGAAAATTCGGTCATTTCAAGCTTGCCCTGATTTTCATCCATTCGGGCAAGGAAAACGAGTTTTTGCGTTAAAGATGACAATCTTTTAATCTGATTGCGTATGCTCTGCGTCCACTCGCTTTCAGCCCCTGTCATTTCAAGAACCTCCGTGTTCGCCTCAATAATCGTGAGCGGTGTTTTTATTTCGTGGCTTGCGTCCGTAATGAACCGTTTTTGCTTTTCATAGCTTTCGGCAAACGGCTTGACTGCGATTTTCGAGAAAATCAATACAAGTGCAAACACAACGAGTATGCCTGCAATACTGATCAGTATGCTGATTACAAGAAATGACCAAAATGACGAAAGCTCCCTTGAACAGTCAAGAAATATATACAGCGTACCGTTTGACTTTGGCACGGCTTTGTATCGGTAGTTTCCGTAAAAACCGCTGTCGGAATTTTTGGCATAAAGATCTGCTGCATACTCGGACGCCTCCGATGTGGTTATGGCAGCTATTTTGCCCGTATCAACTGTTGTAACATTTCCGCTTTCGCCTATTGTTACCGTAAAATATCTGGTTTCAAACGGTGCTTCGGGCGACATTTTACCTCCGCCCCTCATACCGCCATCCTTGTGCGGTTGACCGTTTTTCGGAAAAGTTCCGTTGTTGCCCTCTATGAGGGACAGTCGGCTGTCGGCTTTGTTGACAACATCAATATAGCTGAATGTGTTGATAAATCCTACTGTCAGCACAAGCACACCTATAAGTGAGCACATTGCAATTGCTATGAATTTTCTTCTCAGGGATTTAATCATTTTTAGCCTCCAGAGAATAGCCCATATTTCTTGCCGCTTTTATCTGGACATTCGCACCGACTTTGGCAAGCTTTTTTCGGAGATATGATATGTAAACCCACACAACATTCTGCTCTGTATCGGAATCGAATCCCCAGATTTTCTCCATAAACCTGTCCGGCGAAATAATCTGCCTCGGATTTGACATAAACATTTCAAGCATCTGATACTCCTTGTTGGCAAGTCTTATACTCGCCTTATCGGAGGAAAGCTCACAGGTTGAGCGGTTGAGGGTTATATTTTCAAATGTAAGATTAGGCGATTCGGTTTCGGATTTTCTGCGTGTAACAGCTCTGATTCGTGCAATAAGTTCCTTTGCGACAAACGGCTTTGTAACATAATCGTCAGCACCGCTGTCGAGTCCGAAAACCCTGTCATCAATTTCACTTTTTGCCGTAAGCATGATAACCGGCAGGTCAAGTCCATCATGACGGATTCCTTTCAAAACTGAAATTCCGTCAAGCAACGGCATCATTATGTCGAGAATTGCACAATCATAGTCACTGCCGAGAAGATAATCAAGCGCATCTTTACCGTTATAAACAGCGTCAACCGAATATCCGTTATGCTTTAAAATTGCCTGAGAGCCTTTGAAAGCTCTTTTTCATCCTCTGCAAGTAAAAGTCGCATTTGGTAACCTCCCGAAAGTTTTCTTATTCTATTATATATTTCAAACCTTAAACAAGACTTAAATGTTTCTGTCAATAAAAGTATACAAAGCTTTTTAATTCCTGTCAAATTGCATAAATAAAAAGTTTATTCCTTGAAATATCGGTGAAAAGTTTGTATAATTAAAGCAACAGTATTTTTAAGGAGAATATTTATGCAAAGAGAAAATTTTAAGTCGAGAACAGGTTTTCTCCTTGTAAGTGCAGGCTGTGCGATTGGCATAGGCAATGTCTGGCGTTTTCCGTATGTTACGGGCGAAAACGGCGGCGGATTGTTCGTGCTTTTTTATCTTGCATTTCTTGTGCTTATGGGAATTCCCGTTCTGACAATGGAGCTTGCAGTTGGCAGAGCAAGCAGAAAAAGTGCCGTATTAAGCTATAAAACACTTGAAAAGCCAAAGAGCAAATGGCACATTCACGGTTGGCTGTGCATGATAGGCTGTTACCTTTTGATGATGTTCTACACGCCTGTTTCGGCTTGGATGTTAGATTACTTCTATAAATTTGCAACGGGAACATTTAAAAGCGGAATGAACTCAGAACAGGTTTCGGGAGTGTTTAACAACCTTATGGCATCGCCTGTTGAGATGATTATATGGCTTGCGATAATCGTTGTATTCGGATTTTTTGTATGCAGTCGAGGACTTCAAAAAGGCATTGAAAAGGTCAGCAAGGTTATGATGGTTGCGTTGCTTGCACTGATTATTATTCTTGCAATCAACAGTATGATGCTTTCAAATGCGGGAGAAGGCTTGAGCTTTTATCTTGTTCCCGATTTCGGAAAGGTTAAAGATGTAGGACTCGGCAAGGTAATCACCTCTGCAATGAGTCAGGCGTTTTTCACACTCGGACTCGGAATCGCATCAATGGAAATTTTCGGCAGTTATATGAACAAAGACCGCACGCTTTACGGTGAGGCTGTTCAGATTTGTGCATTGGACACTTTTGTTGCAATTGTTGCCGGACTTATCATCTTCCCTGCTTGCTTTTCATTTGGCGTTCAGCCCGACCAAGGACCTGCCCTTATTTTTGTGACGCTTCCGAATGTTTTCGTAAATATGACGGGCGGTCGGATTTGGGGTACGCTTTTCTTTCTGTTTATGACATTCGCAAGCTTTTCAACGGTTATTGCCGTGTTTGAAAACCTTGTTGCTTTTCTTACCGACACATTCGGCATGAGCAGAACAAAGGCGTCAATTATCAATGGAATTATTATGTTCTTTGCGTGTCTGCCGTGTATTTTTGGATTCAACATTTGGAGTGACTTCAACATTCTCGGCAAAGGTGTGCTTGACCTTGAGGACTTCGTTGTCAGCAACCTTCTTCTTCCGATTGGCGCAATGGTTTATCTCCTGTTCTGCACAACAAAATTCGGCTGGGGCTTTGACAATTACTTTGAAGAATGTAACACGGGTAAAGGTCTTAAACTTTCAAGAGTGCTGAAGCCGTACCTTAAATACGCACTCCCCGTGCTGATTGTTATTGTGTTCGTTCAAGGCTTTATCGGGTAGGATTAGCAATCCCCTACGGCTCAAATTGTGCAAATTTGTACAATGTTACATTCCTATAAAATAACATATAAAACTAAAAACTGTACAACCATATTCGGCTGTACAGTTTTTTGTTATCTTGTGTTACCTTTTAGACGTGGATTTGTTTTTGTAACATAACCGTCAAACCAGTTGCTACACTTACGCTCGGGCATAGTATGCTTTTGATATTGCAAACTATCTGCACGAATCGGGAAAGCCGACAACCAACTCGGCTATTTACGGTTACAAGAAAGACCCGAACAACAAAAATCATTGGCTGATTGATGAGGAAGCGGCTACAGTCGTCCGCAGAATTTTCCATTTCACAATAGAAGGCTGCGGACCTTATGACATAGCCCGCACGCTGTTTGATGACAAGGTTGAAACCCCGGCTGTTTACTTTACAAAAAAGGAATTGGAATAAGGAAAAACAAAAAGGAGTTTACCCACCCGTTCAGTTGGAGCGGATATGTTGTCCGCAGTATTCTTGCAAAACAGGAATACTGCGGAGACACCGTAAATTTCCGTACGCACAAGGAATCATATAAGGACAAAAGCTCAGTGAAAAATCCGCAGGAGAACTGGCTGATATTCAATGACACGCACGAAGCAATCATTGACCGAGAAACTTGGGAGCTTGCTCAGAAACTGACAAAAACGCCGAGACGTGTTGACACCACCGGAGTGGCGAATCCGCTGACGGGTCTTGTTTATTGTGCCGATTGCGGTGCAAAGATGTATAACCACCGATTTTTCCGAGCTTACTACGCCGATGATAAATGAGTTTATCGACAAAATTTTAGTTCACGCTCCGTATTATATTGACGGAGAACGTATGCAGGAGGTTGAAATCTATCTCAATTTCATCGGCAAGTTTGAAATTCCTCAACCTCAGCTGAGCGAGGAAGAAATTAAGCGGCAGAAGCAGCTGAAACAGCCCGTCTAAAAAGCAGGGAATGCTATCAGTTGATAAAGGCGAGAAAACACAAGGTTGGCGAGCCGTTTTCACTTAGCTGCAAGGGCTGTGACAAGGTATTTGAATCCAAGCACAGCAATGCTTTGCTAAGATTGTGCAGGCTCAGTCAACAGATCACCACCAACCCTGCGTGAAAGGCTGATAATCATCAACTATCATATTCGACACACTCAAACCGGCAAGTGGAGCATAACGGATTATTCAAAGTCTGTAAAGGAAACTTTGGCGCGGTATAAAGCCGCCGTAAAGCAGATAAACGAAAAGAAAAATGAACGGAAGGGACTTCAAAATGAAAAGAAATCCACTTCCGTTTTTAATATCGCCGCACAGTGAGATTGACGGCAAACTGAATGATGAAATCAATGTGCAAGCTGCCCGTGAATATGCCCGCCGCCGTTGCAACCAAACTCAGACGAGAAATACAATGCGGCACGAACACAAGAGAAAAAACAATAGTTTACCGTTAAAAGGAAATTTAAATATTTTTTCAAGCTTGAACAAGAAACGGATTACGACACCTTGCTGTATTGCAGTTTTGCGTTAATCAGATTTTCGTCATGATTATACAACGAGGCAACTTTTCAATGTCCAAGTAATTCAGCACTAATTATGCTAAACCAACATTGTTATTTATTTGACCAATTTAAATATCTTGAATTTAATTAAATTTGACTTCTGACATTATTTTTTGAGGATATAAAGATGATACCAAATAATACGTTCTGTTTCTAATATCGGTGGAATCATAATTGAGAAATTGTTCAGAAGAGATAGGAACGGGTGCAATAAACGTTTTTTGTTCACCTTTTGAAAGTTTAATATACATTCCACAATCATTGTAATACATAACGAGCGGGTAATAAAATTGTAATGAAAAAGCACCTGATTCAATATGAAAAGCTGTTAAATCAACAGTTATTTCATCATCTGTTGTATTGGAAATTATAATTTTTATTAAGCCAAGATTCAAATCTTCACTTTTCAAATAGTCAGAATTTTCTTCCAAATATTCTGATAAATCATCATCATTCATAATGTCCATACGCTTAAGCATGTATGTATCTGTTATAGTGAATTTTGCATTTTGACAAACAAATGAATCGCCCATTTTATATACAACTTTTTCGTTTTGCGGATATTTTGAATTGATACTAAAAAACCTAATGACACCACATATACATAATACTGTTACAATAAGGAGCGTTACAATAACTTTTAAATTATTTTTCTTTCTCATAAAGACTATCTCTCCTGATGATTTTACCCTGCGCTAATTCTATAGTTTCGTCGCAAAGAGCGTTAATCTGATTTTTGTCATGACATGACAGCAACACAACTCTATCGGGAACTTTTGCGGACAAAATCATTTTTTTGACATTTTCACATGAAGCTTCATCCAACGCATTAAAAGGTTCATCTAAAACAAGTATTTGAGGGTCTTCCATCATCGCTGCTGCTATTCCAAGTTTTTGTTTCATACCAAGTGAATATTTTCGGAAACTCTTCTTTTCGTTTGGGTCAAGCCCTACCATTCTCATAGTATCCACTATTTTTTTATCGTCTATTTTCTTTTGTATTTGAGCGAGAATCTTCAAATTTTGAAAACCGGAGTACTCAGAAATGAACCCCGGATTTTCAATTAAAGCCCCAACACTATCAGGAAACGATATGTCTTTTCCTATGATTTTGTTATTTATTTTTACAAAACCACTGGTAGGTAAAATCAGTCCGCAAATTGCACGCATAAGCATAGTTTTCCCCGAACCGTTCTTACCTACAAAACCGTAAATTTTTCCTCCGGAAAGTGATAAATTTATATTTTCCAGTACAAGATTTTTTGATAACTTTTTTGTATAATTACAAATTTCTATATTCATAAATCTCTCCTACTTTAAATAATGTTTTTTCTTTTGATAATTGGCAAGCCTAAAAATAAACATATAACGATTATTAAAAAGGCAACCTCCAGTTCTGTATATATTGATATATTATTTATGGCGCAAAAATCAGTTCTTATCAACATTGAAAAGTTAAACGGCAAAAATTCGCTGCAATAAAACACAGATGTGGTCATAAGGCAGACTATCATCAAAAACGCGACAACAGGTCCAAATGTAATACTGATAATTGCATCAAATGTCATGTGACAAGTTGTAATCATCCAAGGTAACAGTACTGAGGAAATGAAAATTTCTGTCATACTTTTTCCATAAGTGCTTAGCTCCAAAAATTCTTCAGTTATTAAACTGTTTTGAGTTAATGAAAAATTACCGGAAAACAATGTAAAAGCTGTCGAAATTACAAAAAACAGTAAATAGTACAAAGTTGAAGAAACAACACACCAAACTATTTTACTCAACCACCATAAATATCGGGATTTTACCCGCAAAATAAAGGTATCGGCACTTGTCTGCAAATCGTTTGTAATGTATAATCCCACAAACAAATAAGGAAGTACATTAAAAGAAAACCACGTTATGGGAATATCTACACCCTTATTTGCCTCCGGATCAAAAGGGTCACATCCGGCAAAAACATTCATAAAAAAATCCAGAACACCGCAGTCTACAACCGAATTATAATCACTAAAATATAAGCTAATATTATGCCAATACACGAAATCAATAAATATGAACAGCAACGCAGCAAAAATAAAAAATTTACGATTATGTATGATTCCCTCTGTTATATCATGCGAAAGCAAACGAAAAAAAAGACGAACTTTCAATTTAAAAAATCCTTTCTTTTCATGAACAATAAATTTAGTACGAATACTATAATTGTCCCAAAAATCAAGAGCCAAAAGTCAATATTCCAATCACCATCAAATGAAACTGCAATACATGTTGTGACCGTCACTAAGAACGGAAATACTTTGTTTATTATACAGCCAAAAGCACATATTAATTCAGAAAAAAATATTGTAGGAATTAAAAGACATACAAAAGTTTTCATCACTACTTTTGCAAAGCCTACATTGCTTATGCATCCTTCACACAGATAATAATAGCTTTCATATGAATTCCAATTAATTACTGTTCGTGAAAAAAATCTCGACATACCAAGAACTGCGACGAGGAATAAAATGCAAAAAGCCACAGAAAAAGCAAGAACTTTCAAACTATTTCTGACAACCAATGTATTTCTAAATCTAAAGCGAATATAGGCATTTGTAAAGTTACTGTTTTTTTCGGAAAATATCGTTGAAAGTAATGCGGCGGTTGGTACAAAAAAGATAGTTGTCGTGTGACCCCCGGCGGCTTCCACAAAATCTGCCATACATATGTTGTCTGTTATATCCATCATATTTTTTTTTAAAAAAGCAAAAAAGTAAAACAATACAAAACTGCAGAGTAAACAGAAAACAACCAAATATTTAAAATATGTCATTGCAACAAAAGTTTTTCTACACGCTTTAAAAAACATCTTTTTTCGCTCCAATAAAATAATACGGAAAAAATGAAAGGCAAAAGAAAATCAAAAATAAAATTGTTACAGAAAAGGTAGTCCCACTTTCGCTTGTAGTCGTGACAAGATTTCTGATACTGTAGGCATCAAATCCCAACATTTCAAGACAAAATGATGAAAAAATGTAAATGAAAAAAGGAAAAACAAAAGTCACAAATTTTCTATCTAAAAAGAATGTAATAAACAATGACAAACTTGCTGTTACTCCCGAAAACAAAAATGTGATAAAAATATATATCGATGTATATAATAACGGTTGCACATAAAATAAATCAGCCCACTTATACGCAGGATATATGTTAGTAAATGTATAAGATGCTTCAGGAAGCATTGTCGGTAAAAATATTGAAGAAATGAGAAAACTAAGAACCATTGGAATAGCAACCACGCAACCACCACTTACGAAAACAGCTATGTATTTTGCCACAAGATAATATTTTTTCTTGGCACGAACGCACACATTCCTTGCATATCCCCTGTTTATATCATCATAAAAGGAACTACCAAATGGCAAAGTGGCGAGAATTGGAATAGCCATATAAAAAATGTTTTGCTGAAGATAGATATTATGACTGCCAATCCAGTTTGTATATGAAATTTCAAAAAATCCCATTAAATTTTCATCATTTAAAAATTCAGAATTCAACTGCACACAGTATGGTATTCTTTCAATCGAATACCATGTTACCAATGCTAATGAAATTAGCAAAGAAATTAAAAACAGCCTGTTTTTAAAACTTCTTTTCAGTTCGAATTTAATCATTCTTTGCATTTTATCATTCTCCATTTATTATTTTTCGGATTTGATGACTTGCATAGTTCCTTCTCCTAAAGGATTGCCTGAGAGCACTGTCATCAAATAAAGTTGGTCTTTGTACTCATTAAGTTGTTTGTCCTCAGCAACATATGCTACATTAACATTCAATTTTTTACCGGGTTCAAGTTTTTCTACAAAATAATTTTTTGAAGTCTTTTTCTCACTTGAATTAAAACTTCGTGCTTCGTTATATCCACCGTCTGTACCAAAATGCAAAAGTAAGCTGTTCAATGATACCTCCACATTTTCATTTCCTTTATTCATCATTGTAATGTTAAGCACTACATATGAATATTCATTTGTAATATTTCCTTGGCTATCTTTAATTTCATCCCAGTCCTCAAATGTGTCAAATTCGGGAAGTTCTGCTTTGTTTTTTGAAATGCTTATATCATTTAATTTAACATAAATGCTTGTTCTATCGTCGTACATAGTATCGTATTCAGCACCTTCCTCAAGCAGAACACAACTTTTTGATTCAACTGCTGAATTTTCTGTGGAAGAAATAGAATTTTCATTTGCGACCTGTGTGTTTTTTGCATCAGCATTAGTGTATATATCGTTGATGTCAATAATATCATTTTTTATCAAGTATAAGATGGAAACTATTATAGATGAAGTACAGATGATAATCAAAATAATTACGGTTGTTATTTTTTTATTCAATATATAAACACCTCTATAAGCAACTCCCTACCGCAGTCTAAAAGTCATGCTCTGCGCGCATATATAAAGTCAAAACTTCATTAAAAGGCACAGAGCATAACTTACAAAGCCACAAATATTTTATATGCTGTCAGGACTCCATGCTATGTGGTAACTCACAGCTTCCTTATTCATAATGTAGCCCAAAGTAGCATATTTATAGCCGTCTTCTTTAACATAGTTAGGCAAATAATAATATGTACCCTTTGGTAAATTTTTCATATTCTTAGTTGCCCCATTATAGCTCCATGAACCGTAATATCTGTCTACAGTTTTTACGGAGGAAGTATTCTTATTATTTGTACGCTGAACCCAAGCACTCAGAGAACCTCCTGATGTGCTCTTGTTTTCGCACCAAACAGATGTATAATCTTTCTTCTCACGCCAAATAGATCTGCACGGAGTACCTCCGTTGTTACTTCTCGCACTAATGTTGATAATTGTATCTGAAACATTACCGGCAGAGAATACTGAAAAAGTAAGAGCAGACATCAAAGAAAGAACGACCATACCCAACACAATCATCTTTTTTAGTTTCTTCATCTTTTATCTCCTGTTAATAAAAAATTAAAAGTTTTCAAGATTTGAAATATTAAAACACCGGACTCACTTCATCTCCATTATAGAATATAGTGGTTCAGTTGTCAAGACAAAAAATCTAATCATTTTATAATGAACTGAACCGATATAGTAGAAGTGGTCTTTCATAATATTTATTATCCTGTTTGATAGGTTTTGGAGCAACTACAACCTGTTTACCTGTGATTGTTTCCACCACTTCAATAAAGCTATAACCTTTAACCTCAATTAGATAATTGAGAGCTGTTGTACCTCCAATCCCAGGAGAAAACCACATCCATTTTCCGTTTGAAATTTTCAAGCTATCGTGTGTTCGTGTGGTGTAATTGTTCTTATCAAGTCTTACAAGTTCGTGTGGCTCAAAGTTTTTAAGAATGGTTAGCAAGTTCATTTTCTTTGCTTCAAGCACTACTTTAGGGTCTATATATGGCACTTATTCATACCTCCATTTCTGTTATTTTATCGCAAAAAGAAAAGCCAAGAAATTTTCATTTCTTGACTTAACTCTTTTGCGTATTATTAAATTGCTTTATTATTGCGAATATCATTGATTATCTTTGCAATGTTACAAGTTACCTGTCCTGAGCATTGGTGGATATCTTCATTAATTTTGCATTCTTCAACGATTGCAAAATCAACTTGCTTAACCAGTTCTCCTATAGATTTATTTTTCTTTGGATTAATACCAGACACCTGAGTAAACAAATTTCTTATATATCTTTGATTTCCTACCTTTTCGTTAGAAATTATCTCCTTTTCATTTGGTTTAATATATTTCTCATAAGCATCTTTATAATGCAAAAGTAAAAACAATTCAAATGCAGGATTAGATATACCAAGTATATTATTATTTTCTCCAAATGCTACAACTTCATCAAAATCCTTAACTTTTTCTTCGAAAATATCTGCATCAAAAACGATAATCATCCTATCCATTTCAGCATCAAAAGATATATCTGAGTTAAGTTTTTGCTCCTCGGCAAACTCTATAAGTCTTCTGGGGAAAGATATATTCTTATCTTGTTGAGTCTTTTCGAGAAAGCGAATATCAATATTAGGATTAATTCCCAATTCTTTTTTATAGTCAACCAGCTTTTCGAAATACCACGTTTCAGTATTTGCACCTTCACAAATAAAGAAATATTTTCTATAAGGCTCTATAGCCTCATTTGTGTCGCTCTTTCTTTGATTCCAATTATAATAACTTCTTACCGGTGCCATATATTTATTTCTCCGTCAAATCAAAATTAGAAAACACAGGAATTGCACCATAACGCCCCTCAAGATAAGCTTTGCTCAATGTTTTATCATATCTTTCTTTGAACTTATCCAACGAATAAACATTACTTGTGTTATTTCCATCTCTTTCAACAAACCATATTTCATCACGTCTAAAAAGCTTTTGCTCCATAATAGATGCTTCGTGGGTTGTAAACAACAACTGAGTTTTATGGCCTTTATGGAAATTCATAAAAAGCTCAAGAAAATGTTCTGTAAGTTTTGGATGAAGACTTCTTTCTAATTCATCAACAACATAAATAATGTCATCGTTTTTGTTAAGTAACATATCGAGTAAATCGAAAATTCTTCTTGTACCATCTGATTCTTCATCGAAATTAAAATCATAAAATGATTTTCCATGATAGAGTTTCAAAGTAGATACAATCGGTTCATCGTCATCCAAAGTAACAGTAAAAAAGCTTTTGTCAGTTCTCATGGTCATTCGTGCCGAAGAATATAATGACTTGTGAGCCATCTTGTTTCGTATGTCCTTCATAACTAAATCAAAAACCTTAGCCGGTAAAGCTTTTCTAAATTCCTCAAAATCAGTTTTTTCAACTCTAACTTTATCAATACCAGTATCAAAGGTTTTTATTAATTTATTGATTAACTCTAAGGATGTTTCATCATTATAATATTGAAAGTTATCAAAAGAAGTATTAGGCTTAACGATAATTATATTTTGTGATAACCAACTATAAACCTCCTTGAAGAAAACCAGCTTGGAGTCTTCAGAATATTTTTTGTTTCTATTCATTTCCGTAAGAAACAAAATTGATTCATTACCATCAAAATCATCAGTATATGTTTTGAATTTTGCTTCATCAATTTTGTTTAATTTTACATCTTCGCCCAAGTGTGGAAATTTTTCTTCTTCATTTCTTTCAAATAAACATTTTGCATTACCATTTTGATAAAGCTCATATAACCACTCAGATGTGATTCTTCGTTGATTTAATAAAGCCGTAAAACCATAAGCATAGAATTTATCACCAATCGTGAACTGAATTTCAAACGAGCTATTCTTATTTATATTTTCTTCCTTACATTTACAAAACCATTTTGTAGCTACCATAGGAATTGTATCATTAAGCGTACTTTTCAAAAACCAAAAAAAATCAATAAGATTAGATTTACCTGCCGCATTAGCACCATAGATTACTGCGTATTTAAGTATATTCGTACTTTTAATTTTAACCCTATGATCAGTGCCTTTTTGAATTTTTGTAGAAGAAATCATAGTCATCTCTGTTGGTTCAGAAAACGATTTAAAATTCTTAACTGTCACTTTAATAAGCATTATCAATCTCTCCTTCTTATTTAATATTGTAAAGGAGAATTACAAAAAAGTCAATATGTATCCGTTTATTTGGAGAAATTTTCTCTAAATGACCTATTTATCTCGACAAACTTAACCATAGAGCGATTGTTTTTGATGAATTTTACATTTCATCTTGTTCGCTTTCTTTTCTTGTATCTTGTTTTCGATTCACCCTCATCAGGCTCACCTGTAACAATCTCATTTTCTTTTTACAACTATCACCTCTTCTTAATTTTTACTAAAAATTGTTTTTATCACCTCACTTTGGTTATACGGTGAATATGTTATTGGTTTAGCATATATTTTTTGCATAGTGTTATTATATATCACATTATGCAAAGTTGTAAATATAATTTTGAACGTTGTTTTATTTTTGTAAAATCTGGCAATATAAAATACTTATATTTATACAAATTACCTGTTAATAGACTTTTACGACCTAAATTTGGGTATAAAAAAAGAGCCTACTGGCTCGTAACATAACTATTTATAATTCGACATACTTCTTTATGTATAATTTGTTTTGACTCATACGATGGTACACTTTTAGTGAACTACTCACCTGTTTTGGGTTGGATGTTAGATTACTTCTATAAATTTGCAACGGGAACATTTAAAAGCGGAATGAACTCAGAACAGGTTTCGGGAGTGTTTAACGACCTTATGACATCGCCTGTTGAGATGATTATATGGCTTGCGATAATCGTTGTATTCGGATTTTTTGTATGCAGTCGAGGACTTCAAAAAGGCATTGAAAAGGTCAGCAAGGTTATGATGATTGCGTTGCTTGCGCTGATTATCATTCTTGCAATCAACAGTATGATGCTTTCAAATGCGGGAGAAGGCTTGAGCTTTTACCTTGTTCCCGATTTCGGAAAGGTTAAAGATGTAGGACTCGGCAAAGTAATCACATCCGCAATGAGTCAGGCATTTTTCACACTCGGACTCGGAATCGCATCAATGGAAATTTTCGGCAGTTATATGAACAAAGACCGCACGCTTTACGG
>NZ_JBBMFQ010000010.1:0-34759 GCF_040095935.1 Ruminococcoides intestinale
GCGGATGTAGCTCATCTGGTAGAGCGCCACCTTGCCAAGGTGGAGGTAGCGGGTTCGAGCCCCGTCATCCGCTCCAAGTCAAAAGTACCTGTAACCGCAGGTGCTTTTTTATTTTTGCAATTTTTCTGTTTGAGTTGTAGGTGCGAATATTATCCGCCCGCAAGTCAGCACACAAATTTTGTGATAAAATAAATAGAATTATCTAAAAACACAAAATGATTGTCATACAGTATCGTTCATCGGACAACGACGGAATCCCTTTGACAGAGCCTGTATATTTCACACAACAAAAGGTCACGATTTTGAACCGTGACCTTGTTTTTTACGAATTTTTTAAGACAATATCAGTTATTGATTCTTGTCAGCTTTGTGCCGGCTATGTAGAGAGTATCACCGTCGATTCCCCATGTATCCGAACCGCCGTTTGCGGGATCGTCAGACCATTTGAGTGACTGCGACTGACTTTGATTTACAAAAGACACCTCAAGGCTGATTGAAAGAGTTTTTTCATCATCAATGCTGTACTTCATATCAATCAAATTAAAAATCTCATCATAGTTTATTAAATCGCCGTAATCGGAACTGCCGGCATAACTTGAAATAAGCTTGCCAAGTTCTTTTGCATTCGGAATACCGATTGTTCCGTCAGGCTTGAACTCAAGTTGTAGGCTTACTCCGTTCTCCTCGGCACTCCATGTACCCTGAATCTGTCCCTGAGGAGTGGCTTTGTTAAGTCCGTTAAATATAAAGAATGCCGCAATTGCAACAACGAGTGCAACCGCAATGCCGCACGCTGTAATTATAAACGGTGTCTTTGACTTTTTCTTTGGAATCGGCTGTGCATACTGTGGCTGAACGCCCTGATTGTTATAATCATAAGAATACCCGCCCTGCTGACCGTTCTGATACTGATTATATCCGCCCTGTGCATTAACTGTCTGATACTGCGGTGCGGAATAATCATTTGCAGGCATCTGATTATATGCGTCAGTCTGATGATTTTCAACAGGCTGTGTCTGCTCATTTTGAACATTCATATCGGCAGTCTGTTCAACCGACTGATTTTCTGCAATCGGCTGTTCGTTCTGTACAGCTGATTCCTGTACGGGTACAGGCGCTCCGCAATCGGCACAAAACTTTTCATTAGGCAATAACTGTCTTCCGCAATTTTTACAAAACATACTTTTTCTCCTGTTCAACAAAAAATAATTTCGAGGAAAACCCCTTTACAACAGCAAATTCAACCATATTATCTGTTTATTTTTATTGTACTGTTTTTTCTTCTTCAAGTCAACTGATATTTAAAAATCAATGTTTTTTTACATAAATGATATACTGAATACAGAAGATTTTACTGAGGATAGATTCGTATAATCGTTCTCGGTGACTATTTGCCAGATTTTCATTGACAAATTACGACACAAATTGTATATTATAAGTAAGGGAGCTGACAAGTTAGTCGGCTGAGAGGAGGCTGAATGCCTCGACCTATGACCTGATTTGGATAATGCCAACGGAGGGAAACAGCGAGCCTTTACGGACACACCTTTTGTTGGTGCGTCCGTTTTATTTTTATAAAGGAGAATCCGCTATGATTGGAAATTGTCTTGAAAATGTAAGAAAAAATGTACCGCTTGTACACAACATCACAAACTATGTAACAGTAAACGATGTTGCAAATGTACTTCTCGCTTGCGGAGGAAGTCCGATTATGTCAGACGAACCCGATGATGTTGCCGACATCACAAGCATTTGCGGCGGTCTTAACATCAACATCGGTACACTTAACAAAAACTCAATTGAGGGTATGTTCATTGCAGGCAAAAAAGCTAACGAACTTTCTCACAAAATTCTACTTGATCCTGTCGGCGCAGGCGCAAGCAAGCTTCGCACAGACACAGCGGTTAAGCTTGCAAAAGAAATCAAATTTGATGTTATCAGAGGTAACATCTCGGAAATCAAAACTCTTGCACTCGGAAGCGGCACAACAAAGGGTGTTGATGCCGATGTATCGGATGCGGTAACAGAAGAAAATCTCGATAACGCAGTTGCATTTGTAAAGGATTATGCCAAAAAGTCAGGATGCGTAATTGCAATCACAGGCGCTATTGACCTTGTAAGTGACGGCGAAAAGTGCTATGTAATCCGCAACGGTCGTCCCGAGATGAGCAAAATCACAGGAACAGGCTGTCAGCTTTCGGGTATGACAACTGCATTTATCGTTGCAAACCCCGACAATGTTCTTGAGGCAACTGCCGCAGCAGTTTGTACAATGGGACTTGCAGGTGAAATCGCTTTTGCAAATATGGCAGAAACAGACGGCAACTCAACATACCGCAACCGAATTATTGACGCTATCTATAATATGGATGCCGAAACACTTGAAAAAGGAGCAAAGTATGAATTGCGATAAAAAAGATTTGTTGCTCTATGCCGTAACCGACAGAGCATGGCTTAACGGTGAAACACTTTGCAGTCAGGTTGAAAAGGCTATTAAAGGCGGCGCAACATTCATTCAGTTAAGAGAAAAAAACCTTGACCAAAAGCATTTTCTTGAAGAGGCTCTTGAAATTCAGAAACTCTGCAAAAAGTACAATGTTCCGTTCGTAATCAATGACAATGTTGAAATTGCAAAAGAAATTGACGCTGACGGTGTTCATGTCGGTCAGAGTGATATGGAGGCAGGCAATGTCCGCAAGATTCTCGGTGACAACAAAATCATCGGTGTTTCGGCTCAGACTGTTGAACAGGCTCTTCTTGCTCAGAAGCACGGAGCAGATTATCTCGGAGTCGGAGCAGTTTTCAAAACAGGCTCAAAGGACGATGCAGACGATGTTTCACACGATGAACTTCAGAAAATCTGTGAGGCTGTTGACATTCCTGTAATCGCAATCGGCGGAATCAGTTCCAAAAATGTTACAGAACTCAAGGGCAGAGGTATCGTAGGCATTGCCGTTATCAGTGCTATTTTCGCTCAGCCCGATATTACAAAGGCAACAGCAGAGCTTAAAGCACTTACGGAAAAGACGGTTGCAAATGATTAAATCTGCAATATTTGATGTTGACGGCACACTTCTCGATTCAATGAAGATATGGGATAACGCAGGAGAGCGTTACCTCTCGTCTGTCGGCAAAACAGCCGAAAACGGACTTTCTGAAAAGCTCTGTGCTATGAGTCTAACGGAGGGTGCGGAGTATATGAAAAAGCAGTATGCTCTTTCCTTTTCAACTGATGAAATAGTTTCGGGTGTGCTGAAAATCATTGAAGATTTTTACTTTTATGAGGTCGGTTTAAAAAACGGTACAAAAGAAATTTTGCAGTTTTTGGAATCGAACAATATCAAAATGATTATTGCAACATCAAGCGACAAAACGCATATTAAAAAGGCATTTGAAAGGCTCGGTATTCTAAAATATTTTACGGACATTGTGACCTGTTCACAAATCGGAAAAGGCAAAACAAGTCCCGACATTTACCTTGCCTGTGCAGATAAACTCGGAACAGCTCCGAGTGAAACGCTTGTATTCGAGGACGCTGTTTTTGCCGCAGAAACTGCTCACAAGGCAGGTTTCAAAACGGTGGGAGTGTATGACGAATCGAGCAGGAATGACAAAAACAGAATAAAAGCCGTTTGCGATTACTATGCAGACAGCTTTGAAAAAGCGGCAGATTGGGGGCACCACCTTTTGTCGCTGTAAAAAATTAATGCAAAGAGGAGATTAAAATGAAAACAGCATTAACAATCGCTGGCAGTGACTGCAGCGGAGGCGCCGGTATTCAAGCGGATATCAAAACTATGATAACAAACGGTGTTTATGCCATGAGCGCAATCACCGCACTTACCGCACAGAACACAACCGGCGTTACGGCAATTATGGAATCTACACCCGAATTTCTGGGTGAACAGCTTGAAAGTATCTTTACGGATATTTATCCCGATGCCGTAAAAATCGGAATGGTTTCTTCATCAAGCCTTATAAAAACAATTTCGGACAAGCTGAAAAAGTACGATGCAAAAAATATTGTTGTCGATCCGGTTATGGTGGCAACAAGCGGAGCAAAGCTTATCAGCGACGAGGCGGTAAGCACTCTCAAAGAGCATCTCTTTCCGCTTGCAACAGTTCTTACACCGAATATTCCGGAGGCGGAAGTTCTCTCTGAAATTAAAATTTCAAATGAGGAAGAAATGATAAAAGCCGCTGAAATAATCAGCGAAAAGTACGGTTGTGCGGTTCTCTGCAAGGGCGGACATCAGATTAACGATGCAAACGATTTGCTCTTTAAAGACGGCACCTACACATGGTACAACGGCAAAAGAATCAACAATCCCAACACACACGGAACAGGCTGTACACTTTCAAGTGCGATAGCCGCTAATCTTGCAAAAGGCTTTGACCTTGACGCTTCCGTAAAGCGTGCAAAGGATTATATTTCAGGCGCACTTGCGGCAATGCTTGACCTCGGCAAAGGCAGCGGTCCCATGAACCACGCTTTTGACATTCAAAGTAAATTTACAAAAGAAAATTCGGAGGCAGAGCAATGAAAAAGCAGACAAGTGTATTTGAAAACAGTTTGATATGGTTCGGAGCAGGCGTTTCAATCGCCGAAATTCTCACAGGTACATACTTTGCTCCGTTAGGTTTTGAAAAGGGCATTTTAGCCGTAATCATTGGTCACATAATCGGATGTGCAATGCTCTTTTGTGCGGGACTTATCGGCGGTAAGTGCCGTAAAAGCTCAATGGAAACCGTAAAAATGAGCTTTGGCAACAAGGGCGGACTTCTTTTCTCTGTCCTCAATGTTATTCAGCTTGTCGGCTGGACAGCCATTATGATTTATGACGGTTCGCTTTCGGTAAACAGTATTCTGAATATGGGCGACACAGGCAGGTGGATTGCCTGTATTGTAATCGGTGCATTAATTGTACTTTGGATTCTTGTCGGCATTTCAAACCTCGGCAAACTCAACACAATCGCAATGGCGGCACTGTTTATTCTCACAATCGTGATGTGTTTCTTTATTTTCGGAAACGGCAACGGTATGGGTGCGGCAGGCGATGACTCAATGTCATTCGGTGCGGCAGTTGAGCTTTCGGTAGCAATGCCGCTTTCATGGTTACCGCTCATCAGCGACTACACAAGAGAGGCGGAAAAACCGTTCAAGGCAACTCTCGCAAGCACACTTGTTTACGGTGCGGTAAGCTGTTGGATGTACATAATCGGTATGAGTGCATCTATCCTTACAGGCGAAAGCGATATTGCAAAAATCATGCTTAAATCAGGACTCAGCATTGCAGGTCTTGTAATTGTAATTCTTTCAACAGTTACAACAACCTTCCTTGATGCTTACTCGGCAGGAATTTCGAGTGAGTCGATATTCTCAAAACTCAAAGGAAAATATGTTGCCGTTGCAGTAACAATAGTAGGTGTAATCGCCGCAATTGTTTATCCTATGGATGACATCACCGATTTTCTCTATCTCATCGGTTCGGTATTTGCTCCGATGATTGCCATTCAGATTGCAGACTTTTTCATTCTCAAAAAAGACAGAGCAAACAAAGCCGTTGACATCTGCAACATCATAGTATGGCTTGCAGGCTTTGCGGCATATCGTTTCCTGATGAATGTTGACATTGTCGTCGGCAACACTCTGCCCGATATGGTTTTCACAATCATCCTCTGCGTCATAGTTACCAAAATCGCAGATAAAATCACCTCAAAATCCAAAAAAGCGTAATTGCTTACAACAAAGTCAAATCCCCGTCAGATTTCTCCGACGGGGATTTTTACATTTAATTTTCGTTATAAGCACGATCAATTAACGGCTGTATTTTTTCAAAATCATCAGTATTTCTAATAATAACTTTTAAGTCACCTGTTCCCCAATGACCTTTTTTACTATCATCTTCTATAAAGTTAGGTATAAGTTCAACACTATCAGGATTTAATTTTAGATGTACTATTAAGCCTAATTGATAAACTTCAACACAAGCTACATTTTTAGATTTTTTAAAAGCGACATAATACTTCAGCTGATTTTCTGAAATATCATCACCAAGTGACATAACATATTCTTTAAAAGAATAGTACAAGTTTTTATTCTTTTCACCAGCATTTTCAAAATACGCTTTAAACCCTTTATATTTTCCGTGATTTTTCTTAACTGTTGCAGAAGGCACATCGTCATCTATAGCAGAAACCTGAGGAGTATTTATATGTTCCAATGCTATTAAATCATCGCCAAACTTACGATATCTTACAAGTCTTATGTTTCTTTGCATTTGATTTACTGCATGTTCGTCAAATTTTGTAAAATCATTAGCAATACAAATAACACATGGCATACTCCAATCTATTTCATCAGCCTTTTCCTGACCAAGTATATCCATAACAAGCAGTTTAAAATCAGCTTTATGGTCAAGTAACCAATCAAGATAAAACAAGCCTTGATTTATAACATTTTCATTTACGCTACGCTTATATTCAAATATTACAGGACAATTATTTTCATCAATTCCTATACTGTCCATACGACCGTTTGTTATTTTATATTCTGATTTTAAAAAGGTTACTCCAAAAAATGTATTCATATTTTTTTCAAGTAAATTTTGTAGTTCTTTTTCTAATGTTACTTGTTTTGACGGTAATTCCTCAACCTTGTTTTTTATACCAAATAATTTTATTTCAGCCATTTTAGTAACTCCTTTATCTTACATCAATGTGAATTATATTTTAAAATATCATCATAAGCAATCAGGCTGACATTTCCGAGTTCATTTGCCTTATTAATGCAACCCTTTGTAAAACCGGACTTTGAAAAAATATAAAAATGCTTTTTGTCGAAATTAAAAAGCTTACTGCGTTCAACAAGTGTTTCAAGAACACCGAGGTCAACACTTTCATTACGCCACTTACATTCACCAAAAAGAGCCGTATTTTTATTTGCCGAGCCGATTATATCAATTTCCTCCTGTTGTCTTGTTTTTGGATTTGTTCCCCACCATCTGCCGATATCCGTAAAATCAATTTCGGAATCACCGTTCAGCAACCTTTTCCACAAATACTGCTTGCAGATTTCTTCAAACACAGCACCCATATAATCCGACAAATACGGTGCAATTCGACTGTACGCAAGTTCAACCGCACCTCTTGAAATTATCGAAGAATTTTCCGGCACAAAACGATACCAAAATCTGAACATATTATCCTCAATAGAATAAATTGTTTTCTTTGTGGATTTTTCACCGTACGGCACTTCTTTTCTCACAATTCCGAGAGCAACAAGATTTTTGACATAAGCAACACAAGTGCTTGAGGTTTCTCCAACCTTTGTTGAAATCTCCGATATTTTTGACGCACCCGTAGCAATTGCCGTAATCACGGCATTATAAATAGCCGGCTCTCTTACCTCTTGTTTCAAAAGATTGTTAGGCTCTTCATACAGAGCCGATACAGGATTCAGAAAAATATTTTTTATATTATCCTCTATTGAAATTTTGTTGTTAATCTGCAAAAGATATTGCGGTGTACCCCCCACAAGCCCGTAGGCAAGCGCCTTATCTTCAGGTGACATTCCGTTAAAATACTCACAAGCCTCGCAAAATTCAAACGGCAAAATCTTAAACTGAGCCGTTCTTCTGCCATACAAAGGAGCTTTGTATGCAAGCACATGGTCCTCCATATATGACATTGATGAACCGCAGAGAATAAGAAACAACTTTGAACTGTCTTTATATTTGTCAATTAACATTTGCAGTGTTGATGCAAGACTTCTTGACGCTCTTGCTACATACGGATATTCGTCAAGGCAAAGGACGATTCTTTTGTTCTCTGACAATTTAAAAACATATTCAAGTGCCGACTGAAAGTTTGAAAAAGCAGTATCCGTTTTCATCCCTGTTGAAAATTCAAGAATACACTCGCTCAAATTTTCAAGATTTTGCTTTGCGTTTGTTTCAACTCCTGTGAAACAAATTGCGTTTTTATCCTTGACAAACTCGTTTATGATAGCCGTTTTTCCTACACGACGGCGACCGTATATGACGGCAAATTCAAATTTTCCGCTGTTATACAATTTGTTAAGCTGTAAAAGCTCATACTTTCTGCCTATAAACAAAATTCTCACCTCTGACCGTTTGCAAATTACTCATTTACGATTTAGTTATTTACGATTAACTAAATTATAAACCACTGTTTTTGCTAAGTCAAGATTATTTTGCAATTTAGGTGTTTACGATTAACTAAATCGTGATAAAGTTATATTTTTTATATGTTGTAAAAATATGTCACCAAAGAAAATTTCGGTATAAAAAACTGTATGAATCAAACAATATTACTGCAAATAATTTGCTGAATATGTATCAGACAAAGGGCAAAATTGTCCGAAGGGAGTTTTTAATATGAAAGCAACAGGAATCGTCAGAAGAATCGACGATCTCGGCAGAGTGGTTATACCGAAAGAAATCAGGCGGACGCTTCGTATTCGTGAGGGAGATCCGCTCGAAATTTATACCGCAACGGACGGCGAGGTTATTTTTAAAAAATATTCGCCTGTCGGAGAGCTTGCGGAGTTTGCGTCACAATACGCAGATGTGCTTGCAAAAATCAGCTCAATGCCGACAATCATAACAGACCGTGACCATGTAATCGCCGCCGCAGGAGTTTCAAAGCGTGAATTTCTTGAGCGCAGGGTAACAACCGTACTTGAGGGATATATGGAAAATCGCAAAACCTATTCGGCAACACAGCAGACGCTCGGCGATATTCAGCCGATTGAGGGCATTGAACACTATGCATCGGTAATCTATCCGATTATCGCCGCCGGAGATGTTTCGGGTGCGGTAGTTATGCTCACAGGCGAACAGACCAAAATCCCGACAAATGCCGAAATTAAGCTTGCACAAACAGCCGCCGCATTCCTCGGCAAGCAAATGGAAGAATGATTTTAAGTAATAGGTAATAATAAAAAATGCGGTCGGGAAGACATGTGTAAAACAATACACCGAATTTTCCCGACCGTATTTGTATAATTATGCATTTACTTGTAGCAGAGAACACGGTTCGCCACTACTGTTTTTTATAAAGTTTGAATTTTCAAACCATTATCACACCACATCAATCTGGCACATTTTCATTGTTGCGAGGGCGGAATTGTGGGTTTCGGGGGTTACGCCGGCACAGCAAGCCGAATCAACGCTGATTTCAGCGTTCGGGAAAAGTGCTTTTAGAATCAACGCATTTGACACAACGCAGATATCAGTGCAAAGTCCTACAAGCTCGATTTTTTCAAAGCAGAATTTATCCCAATGAGTATAGCCGAATGACGGCTTGTCAATATGGATTGCGTCGGGAACATCAAGTCCGTCTGCAATCTGCCAACCGTGAGTATTTTTTACGCAATGCACAATGGGCAGTTTTTTGCCCTCGGGAGTGTTTAGGTAATCTTCACCGTGAGTATCCCTTGTAAAAATAATTTCATCACCGTTTGAACGGTATTCTTCAATCTTTTTGCGTATATTAGGCACAATTTTCACAGCCTCATCAGTACCGAGACTGCCGTCAATAAAATCATTCTGCATATCTATTACAATCAAAGTTTTTTTCATACAAATCACTCCGTTTTTAATTTTGAACTGTACATATCAAATATATCAGCTGACTTTGCCGCTGTCAATTTATTTGCAAAAAATTTGTTTTGTAACTTGATTTTCGTTGTCGGCTCAATTAAAATAGTGTTCAGAAAAACTGCAAGGAGAACGCTTATGGGGCATATGTATTTTGTCAGACACGGACAGACCGTGTGGAATGTTGAAAATAAAATCTGCGGTTCAACGGATATTGACCTCACGGAAAAAGGTCATGAACAGGCTGTTGAAACGGGCAAGAAAATTCTTTCAGAAAATATAAAAGCAGATATCATCCTCTATTCTCCGCTTATGAGAGCCGAAAAAACCGCAAAGCACATTTCGGAAATCACGGGAATTCCTGTAAAAGCAGAGCCGAGATTGACCGAGCAAAACTTTGGAAAATATGAGGGAACGCCAAGAGACGGCGAAGAATTTCGCATTGCCAAAAGAGATTTCGTCAGCCGTTATGACGGCGGAGAGTCTATGCTGCACCTTGCACAAAGAATTTACAATCTGCTTGATGATGTGAAAGCAAGCGGAAAGGTTTGTATTTTAGTTGCACACAACGGCATTGCAAGAGTTGTCAACTCATATTTTAACGACATGACAAATGAGGAGTATGCAGATTTCGGTGTTAAAAACTGTGAAATTCTGCGTTACGATTTTTAAGTATTTCTGAATATCCGCATAAAATCAAGGAGTACCACGCATTGTGACACTACTATTTTAGTGTTGTTATGAATATTGACGACAGAGACAGAGGAAGAAAAGGCATAGAAGAAATGCTTGTGAGAATGTCAAAATGACTGATATGCCCGACAATCCCAAGAAAAACAAAACACAAATATAAAACATAGGCAAGGAAAAATTAGGACGCTCCAAACGTAACGTCCTTTTACATTTATATATAGCTATTTATGAGTTGCTTTGATACTGCTGGAGAAAAGCCTGAAATGCTAGCGGCGATGCAAATCGAAATCCGTTTGTGAACGCTTGTAGCTCATTCCGGTTGTAATTTCTACATCCGTTTTTTAATTTGTTCGAACAGAGCCTTTTGTTGTTCTGTGAGAGTGGCTCTGAGCTTTGTTTCAAGCCGCACAACGGTTACAAACGATCCGCCTTTCTCTGTGCTGTTTGCTATGCTCTGCGCTGTTTTTTTAAAGAATGAGCGCCTTAATGCAATCTTAATACAGAGTGCCGAATCATTACACCGTTTTTTTATATTTCACGGTATACTCTTTGTAAACAAGTAGAAACAGGAGAAGTATATATGCCTAAAATTACACATAGAAAAAAGCGGCTGTCATCCTTTAAGCTGATCGTTTTTGGCTTTGCCGGCGTCATAGTGCTTGGAGCGCTGATATTGATGCTGCCGTTTTCATCGACTGCCGGAGTTGTTACGCCGTTTCACGAGGCGCTGTTCACATCGACCTCCGCCGTTTGCGTTACGGGGCTGGTCGTGCAGGATACGGGCAGTTATTGGTCTGCTTTCGGGCAGACGGTAATACTGCTGCTGATTCAGATAGGCGGGCTCGGTGTTGTGACAGTTGCGGCACTTTTCGCTATGCTGTCCGGCAGAAAAATATCGCTGATGCAGCGCAGTACCATGCAGGATGCCATCTCTGCCCCGAAGGTTGGCGGGATCGTCCGCCTGACTCGTTTTATTGTGCGGGGAACTTTTTTGATCGAGCTTATCGGGATGATCGTCATGCTGCCGACATTTTGCGGAAACTACGGTATTAAGGGAATTTGGATGGCGGCGTTTCATTCGGTTTCCGCCTTTTGCAATGCCGGTTTTGACATACTCGGTACCGCCGAAAACAAATACCCGTCACTTACGGGATACATAGGAAATCCGGCGATAAACATTACAATTATGCTTTTAATTATTGTGGGCGGTATTGGATTTTTGACCTGGGACGATATTTACACAAACAAGTGGCATTTCAAAAAATACCGTATGCAAAGTAAGGTCATATTGGTAACAACGGCAATCCTCATTATCGTTCCCGCAGTATTCTTTTTCTTCTGCGATTTTACGGGGCTGCCGCTCGCCGAAAGGATTCTTGCGTCGCTTTTTCAGTCTGTCACACCGAGAACCGCCGGTTTTAATACCGCTGATCTTCCCGCTATGACCGGTTCTTCCAAGGCAATTATGACCCTGCTCATGCTCGTCGGCGGCTCGCCCGGCTCCACGGCAGGCGGTATGAAAACGACCACGCTTGCCGTTCTGATTCTGAGTGCATTCTCCGTCTGTCGCAAAAAGGACGATGCCGAAGTCTGCGGCAGGCGCATTGACGGTTCGACAGTGAAAAACGCCGCAGCCGTTGCCGTAATGTATTTCCTGCTGTTTTTTGTCGGCGGCATTGTTATCAGCACGGCAGAAGGTCTGCCGCTTAGCACCTGCCTTTACGAAACAGCGTCCGCTGTCGGAACGGTCGGGCTTACCCTTGGAATCACACCGCAGCTCGGTGTTCTTTCTCAGCTTATTTTGATCGTCTTGATGTATCTCGGCAGAGTCGGCGGACTTACCCTGATTTACGCGGCGGTTTCCAACAAAAATCAGAGCGGAGCAAAGCTGCCGCTCGAAAAAATCACAGTTGGATAAAGGAGTTACTATATTATGAAAAACATATTGTTAATAGGTCTCGGCAGATTCGGTAGGCATATTGCTTTGCAGCTGAATAAGCTCGGACACGAGGTGATGGCGGTAGACATCAACGAAGAAAGAGTCAATGAAAGTCTGCCGATCGTCACCAATGCACAGATCGGCGACAGCACAAACACGGAGTTTTTAAGGTCGCTCGGCATCGGAAACTTTGATGTGTGCATTGTCACCATCGGCGGAAATTTTCAAAACTCGCTGGAAACCACTTCTTTGCTGAAAGAACTCGGCGCAAAATTAGTTGTATCCCGTGCCGAGCGTGATGTGCAGGAAAAATTCCTTCTGCGGAACGGAGCGGACGAGGTCATTTACCCGGAAAAACAGGTAGCAAATTGGGCTGCTATTCGGTACACCGCCGACCACATTCGGGATTACATTGAGGTTGATGAGGGTCATGCCATTTTTGAGGTAGAGGTGCCGAAGGGATGGATCGGCAAAACCGTCGGAGAACTGGATATCCGCAGAAAATACAGCATCAATATTATGGCAACCAAGGAGAACGGAAAAATCAATATGGCAGTTTCACCGGAAACCGTTTTTACGGACAAGATCACTCTTTTGGTTCTCGGTGCTTACAAAGAACTGCAAAAGTGTTTTCGCATTTAACAGAGGTGAATGAGGATGGCTGAGCTATTGCTGATTGTCAGCCTGCTTGCCGTATTTGTTTTCGGATTTTATCTTATGAGCAGGCTGGATCGATTTCTTGAAGAAAACAGAAAGGCACTGTTAAAGGAAAACGAATCCTGCGAGCCTTCCGAAGTCCTTCTGCCGCATGGACTGTCCGAAAGTGAAATATTATGTGAGATCCGCCGTTTTCGTGAAACACACGGAAATGTCGATATTATTCTTTCCGATGGGCAGAAGAATGATTTTTAGGTTGCGGTAGATTTTTTTACAGTTTTACTGTATAATAATAAAATAAAATAAAAAGGGCGGTGAAACCGATGAAAGTACAAACCGAACAATCAAAATTCGATACAGACGAGCATATTCTTGTCTGCCTATCCTCTTCGCCGTCTAATGCAAGGATTATACACACCGCCGCAAAGATGGCTAAGGTTCTTCATGCAAGATTTACCGCCATCTATGTGCAGACGGATACGGTCATAAATGATGAGGATCAGTCCCGGCTTTCGCAGAACATACAGCTCGCGCAAAGGCTCGGCGCCGAGATCGTTATGACGCACGGCGAGAATGTAGCGCTGCAGATCTCGGAATATGTCAGGCTTTCCGATGTCACAAAAATCGTGATCGGGCAAAGCAGTGCCAGACGCAGAGGGCTGTTCGGAAGACCGACTCTCACCGAAAAGCTGATCTCCTCCGCCCCCGATGTTGACATTCATATTATTCCCGACGCACTGAACTACACAAAGTCGCACAGACGCCGTCTGTTCTTTGGTGCAGAGATACCGTCGCTGCGGGATATTGCCGTGACCGTCCTGGCGCTTGCCGTATGTACGGCGATCGGGTTTCTGTTCGACCATCTCGACTTTCCCGATACCAATATCGTTACGGTATACATCTTAGGTGTGCTGATGATCTCCGTTTTGACCAAAGGATACCTTTGCAGTATAGCAGGCTCACTTCTAAGTGTTGTATTGTTCGGATTTTTCCTTACCGAACCCAGGTTGTCCTTTCAGACCTATGCCGTAGGCTATCCCGTTACCTTTGCAGTTATGCTGGCGTCTTCCGTTCTCACCGGCACGCTTGCCTCGAAGCTGAAAGATCATGCAAGGCTCTCGGCTCGCTCTGCGTTCCGTGTGCAGGTGCTGTTTGACACTGACCGTCTGCTGCAAAAAGCAAAAAGCAACGATGATGTTTTAAGCGTGACCTGTATGCAGCTCTCGCGGCTGCTTGACCGCAGTATTGTTGCCTATACGAAAGGCGAAAACGGAATGTTGTCCGGGCGGCTGTATGCCGAAAAAAAGGATACACACGCTGAAAAGCTGCTAAGCGATGCAGAGCGGCAGACCGCAGAATGGGTGCTTCAAAACGGTCACCGTGCAGGAGCAGCGACAGCACAGTTTGGAAAATCCGAATGTCTTTATCTTGCAATCCGTGCAGGCGGCAGAGTCTACGGTGTAATTGGGATACCGATGAAACCCGAAAAGCCCGATTCATTTGAGAGCAGCATCGTACTGTCGGTTGTGAACGAATGTGCGCTGGCAATGGATAATGCTCACAACGCCGCCGAAAAGGAACGGGCGGCAGATCTTGCAAAAAGCGAGCAGCTGCGCGCCGATCTTTTGCGGTCGATCTCACACGATCTGCGCACGCCGCTTTGCTCCGTTTCGGGTAATGCGGACACGCTTTTGCATAACGGAAACTGCCTGGACGAAGCAACCAAGCAGCAGATCTATAAAGATATTTATGACGATTCCGAATGGCTGATCGGCGTGGTGGAAAATCTGCTGTATGTTACACGGCTGAATGACGGACGCCTGAAGTTGGAGCTTACCGACCAGCTTGTGGACGAAGTGGTCAACGAAGCCGTTTCGCATTTGAAGAAAAAATCCGTCGGACACAAGGTGACGGTAAGGTGCGATGATCTGATCCTTGCCCGTATGGACGCACAGCTTATCGTGCAGGTCATTGTCAACCTTATTGATAATGCTTTGAAATATACCGAACAAGGCTCCGAGATCTGCGTAAGTGCGGAAAAACAGGGCGGGGATGCCGTGATCCGAGTTACCGATAACGGAAACGGAATTGCAGATGATATGAAACCGCATATTTTTGAGATGTTTTACACCGGAAAAAATACCGTCGCAGACAGCCGCAGAAGCTTCGGGATCGGGCTTACCCTGTGTAAATCTATCGTAGAGCTGCACGGCGGAACGCTGACGCTTACGGATAACGTACCGCACGGCTGCATATTTACCTTTACTTTACCACTCAGCGAGGTGACTCTTAATGAATAAACCCCTTGTACTCGTCGTGGAGGACGACCGCCCCATCCGCAATCTGATCGTAACAACGCTAAAGGCTCACGATTACCACTACCTGACCGCGGAGAATGGACACAGCGCTATTATAGAAGCGACCTCCCATAACCCGGATATCGTTCTGCTGGATCTGGGGCTGCCGGATATCGACGGCACACAGGTGATCGAAAGCATCCGCTCATGGTCAAATATGCCCATTATTGTGATCAGTGCGCGCAGCGAGGATAAAGACAAAATCACGGCGCTGGATGCCGGGGCGGACGACTATCTGACAAAGCCCTTTTCCATAGAGGAGCTTTTGGCACGCCTTCGGGTCACGCAAAGACGGCTGCTGCTGCTTCAGGCAAGCGGCGACGCCGACTCACCCGTTTTCCAAAACGGCAAGCTTAAAATCGATTATGCCGCCGGCTGCGCTTATCTAAATGGGGAGGAATTGCACCTGACCCCGATTGAATACAAGCTTTTGTGTCTGCTCTCTCATAATGTCGGAAAGGTGCTGACGCACACCTATATCACGCAGCAGATTTGGGGCAGCAGCTGGGAAAACGATATTGCTTCTCTGCGGGTGTTTATGGCGACCCTGCGCAAAAAGCTGGAGCCGCAAAGGGACTGTCCGCAATACATTCAGACGCATATCGGCGTCGGTTACCGTATGCTGCGGGTAGACTGAGAAAAGCGAGGAAACAAGGATTTGAACCGACATGCAATAGAAAATCTTTTCGGAATTGAAGGGCTGAATATCGCTTGGTACGGACTCATTTTCCTGTTAGCTATAAAAAAGCACAACGCCACAGAGTTTTAAAACTCTGTGGCGTTGTGCTGCTCTCAATCGGTCACTTTTTGAAAGTATCCTTATGTGAGCCTGCCTTTTGCTGGGTTTTCCGGCGGAGTTTTTGGCGTGCCAAAAGGGATTCGAACCCCCGACCTTTCGCTTAGGGAAAGCCACGGAAGGGTATTTTATTATCCCTTGAAATCTTCGAAAATCCTTGATTTTACTGGCTTTTTCAAAATTATAGTGTTAATCATTTCTCTTATAAAATCTGCTAATTTTATGCCGTATTTTTCCTTCATTTTAGCAAATGCAAAGATTTTTTGGGGACATCATTCAGTTAATATGATACTCGTTACGAGTGTTATATTGCAGTTAAGTTCTTTTTTTTAAGTGGTTTATCAGAAGGCTGATATTATTATACCGATGTTTTTTATCGGTTTCGAGCTATATTCAAATATTGAAAGGGCAAGTTTTTCGGTTGCACATTCTTGCTCTTCGGACAAGGAGTCTCCCTCGTTCAAAGAGCGGTCAATTTCTGTTTAACGATTTCTTTTTCCTGTATTTTCTGTCCCTCGGATTTCCTCATGGTAGAAATAATCCACGATCACCGGATGTCCCTGCGGGACTCTGCCATAAGGCATTTCATTATCCACAAAAGGACAATCATACTTCTTAGCCATTTTCTCGGCTTTTACTTCAAGTGCTTCAAAGTAGCTGCGGTTATGCTTGTTATAGATCTCATCGTAAAGCGGTACAAGATCGGGATATTTTCCGGCGATATAATCCATGATCGTCTTTTTGAAACCGCCTCGAAGATTGAGATTTTCGAGCCAGAACAGATCGCATTGATCCTTCACCTGCTCAAAGATTGCTTCAAAATCCGTGATTCCGGGGAATACCGGGGATACGAAACAGACTGTACGGATGCCTGCTTCATATACCTGCTTCATAGCAGAAATACGACGCTCAATGCTCGAAGCAGAATCCATGTCGTTCTTGAAATTCTCATCCAGTGTGTTGATCGACCATGAAACGGTCACTCGTCCAAGCTTCTTCAGCAGATCAATATCCCGTACCACAAGATCAGACTTTGTGCAGATCAGAATATCTGCGCCACTGCCGATCAATTGCTCCAGAAGTTTTCTGGTATTCCCGAATTGCTCCTCCTGTGGATTGTAGCCATCCGTCACAGAACCGATGACCACACGCTGTCCGGCATATTTCTTCGGATTCTTAATTTCCGGCCAATGCTTCACATCAAGGAAAGTGCCCCATTCCTCCTTGTGTCCGGCAAAGCGCTTCATAAAAGAAGCATAGCAATACTTGCAGGCATGTGTACAGCCTACATAGGGATTGACCGAGTAACCGCCTACAGGCAGACTGGACTTGGTCATGATGTTCTTTGTTTCCACCTCATTAATGAGGATTCCATTTATTACTTCTGCCATGATCTCTGTACCTCCAACACTTTATTGAATTCTTCCGGCATTTCCTGAATCATATTTTCATCCCCTATGATAGGGACAAGGTCTTCCTTCATAAACACCGGAATGCCGAGCGCATGCGCCTGATCTGTCAGAGACCATGCCCACTCCGGCTCCGTATGAATCTTCCTGCTCTGAGCTCCGGTCATGGTGCCGACAACAATCCAGTCGATTTTGGAAAGGTCAACTGCACCGGGATCGTCGAATAGTGGCTCAAAGGTAACATGATAGTGTTTTGCTCTGACATTTTCCCGAAGTGCATCAATACGCCACAGTTCTGCTTTCCTCGTCACTGTAACGCCAAACCATGCGTTTTCCAGATCTGTATCAAACTCCAGCAAATCTGGTCGCTTTGTAAGGAATAAGAACTGATGCTGTGGATTTTCACGAATCTTTGCAAATACCTCGTCTCTCCATTCTATCTTCCATCCGGAGAGATCGCTCATGCCGGTGAGAAGGAAGTTCTGCGGATGTTTCTTTTCTATCATCTTGAGCTTGCCCGGAAAGAACTCAGGGTAAGCGAAGTCATCAATCATATGCCAGCGCTTCACATTGTTGCGGGCATAGCAATATGTACACCCCACTGTACAGCCGATGACGATATTCATGTTTTGAATCTGATCTTTGATACAAATACTCATGACTTCTGCCACTCCTCAAGATTTTTTCTGATGCGGTCGAGGCATTCCTCAAATCGGGTGATTTCTTCCTCTGAAAAACCTTTGTAGTAAATGCTGCCCATTTCATCAGATACAGAATAGTACTCGCCCTTTAAGGCATGTGCTTTCTCAGTCAGAAACAGGAGTGTTTTCCTTTTGTCCGTTTCAGACTGAACACGGCTTATCAGCCCTTGATGTTCCATTCTTTCCAGCATCGTAGTAAGAGATGTTATTGCTAATCCGCATTTAGTCGAGAGTGACCTGATTGAGATACCATCCTCCTGCCACAGCACATAAAGAATACGCCCCTGGGCTCCATTGAACGCATCAATATTCTTTTCGCTGAGAATCTTCTCAAAGATTCGGTCTCCAAGTTGTTTTATTTTTGAGACAAGAAATCCGCCATTCATTTCCATATAAAAGCTCCTATATAGTAGTTTGTTAAATTATACTATATAGGAGCTTTATTGTCAAGAGCTTGTATGTCTGAATAGAGGTAAATTTCGATTTGTCGCTTCGTTTATGCCACAAAGAATGGATTGCTGATCATAAATAATAAAAACTCACTCGGCTTAAGTGCTTTTTCTAAATGCAAATATTAATTATGATATTTAAAAAATTGTTTCAACTTGCTATTGCAATTTGCGAAAAATAAAAAAACGCCGGAAACCCTTGATTTTACTGGGCTTCCCGGCGGAGTTTTTGGCGTGCCAAAAGGGATTCGAACCCCCGACCTTTCGCTTAGGAGGCGAACGCTCTATCCAACTGAGCTATTGGCACATAACATAACTATTGTATATGATGGCTTGCGATTTGTCAAGAAATTGGGAAATTTTCTTATTTTACTGAATATTCAAAAAAATTAAAAATAAGTGTTGACAAATGGAGAAACTTGTGCTAGAATAAATCTTGCTGAAATGCTGAAAGGCAAGATGAGCATACGGAGAGGTGTCCGAGTGGTTTAAGGAGCTAGTCTTGAAAACTAGTGATCCCGCGAGGGACCAAGGGTTCGAATCCCTTCCTCTCCGCCATTTTATTTTATAGTGAATTTAAACTTCACACGGAGGATTACTCAAGTGGTGAAGAGGCTCCCCTGCTAAGGGAGTAGGTCGCTAACGCGGCGCGAGGGTTCAAATCCCTTGTCCTCCGCCAAGAAAAAAGCACTTGCTTTTGCAAGTGCTTTTTTCAGTGAAATAAATCCAAAAGGATTTGTGAAATACCTATCGGTGTGAAATATGGATTCTCCATGTGAAGTGCCTGACAGCGTGAAAGGATTTATTTTATTTCACTTTCTGCGTAAGCAGAAAATTTCACAATACAATAGTATTATTTCACATACGAAGTATATTTCACTTGTTATAAATTAAAAGAGGTTCGTATGGCTGAATCAAAGCTTAGAGAACTATCAATTGATTTATATAACCGGTGCGGCACTATTCGCAGAATATTGGTTGCATCTATTAATACTGCAAAAGAAAATTTACAAAAGGAAAAGATTAATTCAAAATCAAAACCCAATATTTCCGTATAATAGCATTACCCGATTGACACCAAACTTAATAACTGGTAATATGAGGCTGTGAGAATATTTGTATTCTTGCAGCATATTTTTTTACCAAAAGGAGGATGGATTAATGGGATTTTTATTAGGAAAGACCGCTGTTATTACGGGCGGAGGAAGGGCTGTTCTCAGCGACGGAAGTTGCGGTTCAATCGGCTACGGCATTGCTGTTGCTTATGCAAAAGAGGGTGCAAACCTTGTTGTTACAGGCAGAAATGTCAAAAAGCTTGAGGATGCCAAAGAAGAGCTCGAAAGACTTTACGGAGTAAATGTGTTGCCTGTTCAGGCTGATGTCAGCAAAGACGGCGATAACGAAAAGGTTGTTCGGAATGTTGTTGACAGAGCTGTTGAAACATTCGGCGGAATTGATGTCTTGATTAACAACGCTCAGGCTTCTGCGTCGGGTATTACGCTTGCTGATCATACAACAGAGCAGTTTGACCTTGCTGTTTATTCGGGATTGTACGCAACCTTCTATTATATGAAGGCTTGCTATCCGTACCTTAAAAAGTCAAAGGGAACGGTTATAAACTTTGCTTCGGGTGCCGGACTTTTCGGAAACTTCGGTCAGTGTGCATATGCAGCCGCAAAAGAGGGAATAAGAGGTCTTACAAGAGTTGCCGCCAACGAGTGGGGCAAGGACGGAATAAATGTCAACATTGTCTGTCCGCTTGCATGGACTGCTCAGCTTGAAAAATTTGAGCAGGCTTATCCCGACGCATTCAAGGCGAATGTAAAAATGCCGCCAATGGGACATTTTGGTGATGTCGAAAAAGAAATCGGCCGTGCCTGTGTTGCACTTGCATCACCTGATTTCAAGTATATGAGCGGCGAAACCATTACCCTTGAGGGTGGAATGGGACTCAGACCGTAGTTTTATTTTAAGAAAAACCGTGACAGGTAATAACTTTTGAAAAATAAAAGACAGCCGATGTGTGAAATTCGGCTGTCTTTTTTGTTACAGATTAGATGAAAAAATACCGGTAAGCTGCTGCACTCCGATTGACACGGCAGAAATTGCTATCCAACAGCAAAAGCCTAAAATAATCGGTTTTGCACCGCTCTTTATAAGTTTTACTATGTTTGTGTTAAGTCCGATTGCACCCATTGCCATTGAAATGAAAAATGTTGCGAGCCATTTCATAAGCGGCACAAAACCATTGCTGTAAAATTCTGTAAAAGAACATTGCGGAATGAATCCGACAAGTGTTGATACAAGTGACGCTCCGATAAAAAAGAGGATGAACCAGGGGAAAATCTTTTTGAATGAAAATGATGAACCTTTTGCTCCGATTGATTTTGCCTTGTGTGTTCTGTAAATTGCAAGACAGAGTGTTATCGGAATTATCGCAAGTGTGCGTGTCAGTTTTACGGTTACTGCTGTTGACAAAATACCGTTTGCATTCCAGATTTTTTCAGCAGTTGCGGCGGTTGCGGTTACGGACGATGTGTCGTTTACAGCTGTTCCTGCAAACACCGCAAAGCCTTCTGTGCCAAAGCCGACAGCGTGTCCGAATGTCGGAAAAATGAGCGCCGCAAGAATATTGAACAGAAAGATAACCGAGATTGATTGTGCAATTTCCTCGTCATCGGCATCAATTACCGGAGCTGTTGCCGCAATTGCAGAACCGCCGCAGATTGACGAACCTACCCCGATAAGACATGCTGTTTTAGGTTTGATTTTTGCAATTTTCATAACTGCAAATGCTGTTATGAGGGATGTTGAAATTGTGCTTATAATCACAGGCAGACTCTTACTGCCTACACTTGCAATTGTACCGAGATTAAGCGAAAAGCCGAGTATGATTACAGCCCATTGCAGAATCTTTTTTGAGGTGAATTTTATTCCGCCAGAAAAATATTTGTTCGCAGAAAATTTCGGCGCTAAAAGCGTGATTATCATTCCAATTATAATTGCCGCAACAGGTGCGCCTATCAGCGAAAACGAAAACGAGCCGATTTGAACAGTGCTGAAAAGCTCCGCAAATGCCGCAATTACGGCACATACAAGGATTCCGCCAAAATTTGTTTTGATAAATTTCATTGTTTTACCCTTCCCGAATTTATTTTGCCTGTTGAGTATAACACGAAAGTATGATAAAATCTAATTATTATTTAAAATGATATGATAATCAAAATTTATCAGAGGGGTGCAATATGATTGATTACAGGGTTAAAACATTTCTGGCACTTTGTGATTTTATGAATTACAGAAAAACGGCACAGATTCTCAATATGACACAGCCTGCCGTTACTCAGCACATACATTTTCTTGAAAATCAGTACGGCTGCAAGCTGTTTGACTATGACCGACACAGCTTAAAAATGACGAGAGAGGGAATGCTGCTTAAAAGATATTGTGAGTCGGTTATGTATCAGGAAGAAAAGCTGTTTGAAAAGATTAAGTCGGGTGAAAAACGACTTGTGCGGTTTGGTGCGACAAAGACAATCGGAGAATATGTTATCCCGGAACAGGTGGAAAGATTTTTGCAGCTGCCCGATTACAATGTTGAAATTGAGATTGACAACACAAGGTATCTGCTTGATAAACTGAAAAGGGGTGAACTTGACTTTGCGTTGATTGAAGGATTTTTTGACAGCAACGATTTTTTGAGCAGAGTTTACCGTTCGGAAAATTTTGTCGGGGTATGCAGTAAAAATCACAGATTCGCAAAAAAAACGATTTTGCCCGATGATATTTTTACCGAACATCTTTTTCTGCGTGAAAAGGGTTCGGGAACACGAAATATTCTTGAACAGGTTTTGTCGGAGCATAACAGAACAACAGGACATTTTGCGAGAGTAACCTGCATAAACCACTTTACGCTTATGTCAGAGCTGATTGCAGATAACCTTGGAATAACTTTTGCTTATGAGGTTATGCAAAAGAGCTATTCAAGCCTTGCACCGTTTTATGTTAAGGGGTGGAATATTGTGCGTGATTTCAATTATGTTTATCTTGATTCCGCTGATTCACTTGAAATTCTTGAAGCCTTTGACAATCTTTCCGAATAGTCAAATTTGGACAGCTTTTGCTGTCCTTTTTTCTTTCACAGTTTCACACACAAGAACACTCGGCATAATATGAGGGTGTAGAGAATAACTTGATTTACGGGTGTTGTGTATGAAAAAGAGCGACATAAGAACATTTGGCATAATCGGCGGTGACAAGCGACAGCTTTTTCTTGCAAAATCAATTTCTGACAGTTGTTACGATGTTTTGCTCGGCGGATTTGACAGCCTTGAAAGCTACGGTTCATTGAGCCTTTGCAATGTTAAAAAGGCAATTTCGGAAAGTGACGCATTGATTTTTCCGTTGCCGTCAATAAGGACAGACGGAAGTCTTAACACTCCGTTTTCAAACGAGAACATTTTGCTTGACGGTGACGATATTGAAATTATCCTTAAAAAGCCTATTTTTACTACGATGAAAAGCAGATTTTTAAAGGCATATCCAAGGCTTTCCGACGGTGAAATTTTTGATTACGGAGCAAGAGATGATTTTGCAATTCTCAACGCATTGCCTACGGCAGAGGGTGCAATTGAATGTGCAATGAGAGAATATGAGGGTACGATTTCGGGCAGTAAGTGTCTTGTGACGGGATTCGGCAGAATCGGAAAAATTCTTGCTCGCAAGCTTGTTTTACTCGGAGCAAATGTTACCGTGAGTGCAAGAAAGCCGTCAGACCTTGCATATGTAAAAGCACTCGGCTACAATGCACTTAATACGGAAAATCTCAGAACGGTAAAGCGGTTTGACATTGTTTTCAACACAATTCCGAGGTTGATTTTTGACAGGGAACTTCTTATGAATACCGACACAAACACCCTTATTATAGACCTTGCGTCCCTGCCGGGAGGGGTTGATTTTGATACCGCCGAAAAACTCGGAATTTATGCCGTTAGGGCATTGTCGCTCCCCGGAAAATGTGCTCCGAAAACGGCAGGAGAAATTATAAAAACTACTGTATTTGACATCATCAAGGAGGTTTACAGGTGACAAAAGCAACCATAGGATTTGCAATGTGCGGTTCCTTTTGCACCTTTTCAAAGGCTTTTACGCAAATGCAGAGGCTTGTTGACTCAGGCTATGATGTTATTCCGATAATGTCGCAAAATGCCTTTTCAACATCAACTCGTTTCGGAAAAGCGGAGGAAACGGTAAAGAGGGCAGAAGAAATAACGGGCAAAACTGTTCTGCACTCGGTTGTGCAGACAGAACCGATAGGACCTAAAAAAATGTGCGACTTGCTTGTGATTGCACCGTGTACGGGCAACACGCTTGCAAAGCTGTCGCTCGGAATTACCGACACGGCGGTAACAATGGCGGCAAAGTCGCATCTGAGAATTTTAAGACCTGTGCTGTTGTGCGTTGCAACAAATGACGCTCTCGGTGCGTCGGCACAGAACATCGGCAGACTTCTCAACACTAAAAATATTTACTTCGTTCCTTTAAAACAGGACGATTGCATCAAGAAACCAAATTCGCTTGTGGCTGATTTTGATAAGCTTGAAGATTGCGTAACTCTTGCATTGCAGGGAAAACAACATCAGCCGATTTTTTTATAACAGAACAACAGCCGTCTTGAAATGCAAATTTTCAAAACGGCTGTTATTTGAGTTGACAATTAAAAAATAGTGTGATAACTTAAAGTATAGTATTTCTGCTGAACAGGAGTGGGTATTTAATGAGAAAAAGAGTAAACAAAATTATTTCTGTTGCACTATCGGCAACTCTTGCGTTCGGTGTGTTTACAGCATTGCCGATGTCGGCAAATGCGGTTGTATCAACGGCAAGCGAGGTAAGTGCGGAGGCAATTCCAAAACATGAGCTTTATAAAAGCTATACATATGGCGGATACAAATATCGCATTGTGGGTCAGAAATCAAACGGAAGATTTAACGCGTGGATTGAATCTTATTCCGGTAAGTCTGCAAGCGTCAATGTTCCTGCGTCAGTCGGTGATTGTGATATGGTTGGCATTGACAACAATTGTTTTTCGTTTAACAAAACTTTGAAAACAATTATTGTTCCCAAGGGCATTGCTGAAATTGGTTCAAGTGCATTTCTCGGCTGTACCGCACTTACAAGTGTAAGCCTGCCGAGTACACTGACAAAAATAAATTTTTGGGCATTTAAAAATTGTACAAGCCTTTCGACACTTTCAATTCCGTCAAGCGTTGTTTCGATAGGTGATAATGCATTTGACAATTGCCTTTGGTACACAAATCAATCTGACGGAATTGTTTACGCAGGAAAAGTTGCGTATAAGTACAAGGGTAAGCTTGCGGATAACAGCTCTGTTACGATAAAAAGCGGAACTGTTTCAATAGCCGATTATGCCTTTACGGACCAAAAGCTTACATCAGTCACACTTCCGTCAAGCCTTGTTTCAATCGGTGAACAGGCGTTTTCATACACTAATCTCAAAACTGTGACAATTCCGAAAAGTGTAAGCTCAATGGGTTATAATCCCTTTGCGTACTGTTCACAGCTTTCAAGCATTACGGTTCAAAGCGGAAACACAAACTTCTATGTTCAAAACGATTTACTTATCGCCAAGAATCATATGTATTCAGTAACAAAAGATATTACTGATCCTGATGCACCTTCTACGGAATCAAGAAGCTACACATCTTATGCTCCGTACGGCTCGGTTGTGATATCGTTACCGTCAGCATCAACGCTGAAAACTGTTACAATTCCCGAAACGGTTAAGGCAATAGGCAATTATGCTTTTGCAGGAAGTAAAATCGAAAAGCTTACTTTGAACAGCGGACTTGAATCTATTCTCACATCTGCTTTTTCAGGTTGCACAAACCTTTCATCGGTGAGCTTTTCCGACAGTATTATCAGCATTTGCGACCGTTCGTTTGAGGAATGTACTTTACTTAAAAATCTGAAATTCGGCAAAAATCTTGAATTTATTTCATACTATGCCTTTTATAACTGCCAAAATCTTCAATCGGTGACAATCGGGGAAAATGTAAAGGCAATTTGCTGTGATTCATTCGGCAATTGCAATGCTCTTGTAATTAACGGTAAGATTGGATCAACAGCAGAAACCTTTGCCAAAAAGTACGGCTACAAGTTTAATTCATCAGAAACCACAAGACTTAAAGGCGATGTTGACAATAACGGTATTATTAATGTAGTTGACGCTACCGATATTCAGAAATATATTGTTAATCTTACAGATGAAAATGGAAATAAGTTTATTGATGTCAACAATGCGGAAGATGTGTATGTCGCAGATGTAAATGGTGACGGCATTATCAATGTTGTAGATGCAACGCTTATTCAAAAGTATATCGTAAGACTTGTGGAGTCACTTTGATAACTTTAGTTTATAACAAAACTGCACAAAAATTTATGGATAAAGACAGCGTGGGGTATTGCTCATGCTGTTTTTTTGTGTTAAAATTGTAGATAACAAAATGAAATAACGAAGGATTTGTCTATGAAATATTGTTCAAAATGCAAGCGACTGCATAATGATGAAGAAACAGTCTGCAAAAACTGCAAGGCTCAGCTTAAAACAATAACCGATGAAAACACTCCCGTGTATCTGCTCACGGCATCGGGCTTTGAATTGCAGAGAGTTAAAGCCGCACTTGAGGACAGCACCGTTCCGTGTGACGCTACAATCAAAAAGTGTATGGAAAACAAGTACAGCAAAAGCATTAAGGCATACACAGGCTATGATGATTTGACCTATGATGTCTATGTTCCGTATTCGGCTTATGAAAAGGCGTTCGACACCTGTGTCGGAATCGGCGCAATCAAGCTTGAGGGCGAAGAAATTCTTGACGAAGATGTTGAATACACCGAGAATGACGGTGAAACGCTTGACGAGCAGTTTGAGAAAATGACGGGTGCAAAGCGTACAACCGTAAGAATTGTCAGCGCATTACTGCTTTTGCTTATAGTTGCAGGCGTTGTGCTCGGAACAGATGCAATAATGAATTTTATTAAAGAATTTTTCGGATAATTCGGTATCCGATTTTGAGTTAATATTTAGTTAAAATAAATGAAATTACGGAGGATTTTTTACAATGAAACAGGAAACAAAGTGTTTGCATTCCGGCTATGTGCCTAAGAACGGAGAACCAAGACAGATGCCCATTTATCAAAGCACCACCTTTAAGTATGATTCAAGTGACGCAATGGGCAGACTTTTTGACCTTGAGGACAGCGGATATTTTTATACCCGTCTGCAGAACCCGTCAAATGATATGACTGCCGCAAAAATTGCCGACCTTGAGGGCGGTGTTGCCGCAATGCTCACATCAAGCGGTCAGGCGGCGAACTTCTTTGCACTTTTCAACATCTGCGAAACAGGCAGCCACATTGTTGCATCGTCTGCAATCTACGGCGGTACATATAATCTGCTCGGTGTTACAATGAAGAAAATGGGCATTGATGTTACTTTTGTCGATCAGAATCTTCCCGAAGAAGAGCTTGCAAAGGCATTCAGACCAAACACAAGGGCAATGTTCGGTGAAACAATAACCAACCCGACCGTGTCTGTTCTTGATATTGAAAAGTTTGCAAGACTTGCTCACTCGCACGGTGTTCCGCTTATTGTTGACAACACTTTTGCAACCCCTGTCAATTGTCAGCCGATTAAGTGGGGTGCTGACATTGTTACTCACTCAACCACAAAATATATGGACGGTCACGGTGTTTCTGTCGGCGGTGCAATTGTTGACAGCGGCAACTTTGACTGGCTGAAATATGCCGACAAATATCCGGGACTTACAACTCCTGATGATTCATATCACGGCATTGTCTATGTCGAAAAATTCGGCAAGCTCGGCTACATTACAAAGGCAACTTCTCAGCTTATGCGTGACCTCGGTTCAATCCAGTCACCGCAGAATGCTTTTTATGTTATGAACGGTCTTGAAAGTCTTCATGTGAGAATGGAAAGACATTGCAAAAATGCTCTTGAAATTGCAAGATTCCTCAAGGCTAATGACAAGGTTGCGTGGGTTGATTATCCCGACCTTGAAGATGACAAATATCACGCACTTGCTGAAAAGTATCTTCCGAACGGCTCATGCGGTGTACTTTCTTTTGCGGTTAAGGGCGGAAGAGATTGTGCGGTTAAATTTATGGACAGTTTAAAGCTCTGCGACATTGAAACTCATGTTGCAGACGCTAAAACCTGTATTCTTCATCCCGCAAGCCACACCCACCGTCAGATGACGGATGAACAGCTTATTGAGGCAGGTGTTGCACCCGACCTTATCAGACTTTCGGTAGGTCTTGAAAATGTTGATGATCTTATTGCCGACATCAGTCAGGCTCTTGATAAGATTTGATTTTCTTTAAAAGAAATTATACATAAAATTGCAAAATAAATTTACGGAGGGTTGAATATGTCAGCTTTTGTATCTGCGGTTATTGTTGCGGCAGGCGGTTCTGTGAGAATGGGAATTGCCGACAGCAAGCAGTTTATTCCGCTTTTGTCACGACCTGCAATTGAATACACCCTGAAGGCGTTCCAAAAATGCCACCTTATCAAAGAAATTGTAATTGTCTGCCGTGAACAGGATAACGACAGAATCAATAAAATTATCGAGCTTAACGGTTTCAACAAGGTTTCAAAACTTGTCAAGGGCGGTGACAGCCGTGCCGACAGCGTGCGTAACGGAATCGGTGCGTGCAGTGAAAACGCCAAATACTATGCTATTCATGACGGCGCAAGACCGCTTATTACCGTTGAAGAAATTGAGCGTGTTGTTGAGGCGGCTTTTGATACGGGTGCGGCAACTCTCGGAACTTCCGTAAAAGATACAATCAAGGTTGTTGACGGTTTCAATAATATAGAAAGCACTCCTATCCGTTCACAGCTCCGTGCTGTTCAGACTCCGCAGGTTTTTGAGCGTGATCTGTACCGCTTTGCTCTTGAAAATGCCGGCGATAATATCATCAACTTTACAGACGATTGTTCGCTGATTGAAAACATGGGCGGCGAGGTTCTTGTTGTAAAGGGCAATGAGGAAAATATTAAACTGACAACCCCGATTGACATTGTGATTGCCGAGAGTATTCTCAAGTCAAGACAACATGGTTGATTGTGCAAAGGAGATTTATATGAGAATCGGTCACGGATATGATGTGCATAAATTTGCCGAGAACAGAAAGCTGATAATCGGCGGTACAGAGATTCCCTTTGAACTCGGACTTCTCGGTCATTCGGATGCCGATGTGCTTGTTCACGCAATTATGGATGCACTTCTCGGTGCGGCGGCTCTCGGTGATATCGGAAAGCTGTTTCCCGATACAGATGAAAAGTATAAGGATGCAGACAGTATTCTTCTTTTGAAAGAGGTGTGCCGTGTGCTTGCCGATTATAACTACAGAATTGTCAATATCGACTCAACCGTTATTGCTCAACAGCCAAAGCTGAAACCGCATATTGACGAAATGAGAAAAAATATCGCCAATGCCTGCGGAATTGATATTTCGCTCGTCAGCGTTAAGGCTACTACCGAGGAAAAGCTCGGCTTTACAGGTAGACTTGAGGGCATTTCCGCTCACGCAGTTTGTCTTATTGAGAAGTATTAAAAAGTTACAGCTTCAAAAAATGCACATATTTTATTACATACATTCGACACCTTGTTCATATTAATGAACGAGGTGTTTTTTATGTTAAGAAAGGCATTTGTTTCAATAACATTGTGTGCTGTGCTTTTATTGTCGCCGTTTGTCGGATTAAAAGTGAATGCTCTCAGTGCGGACAGCATATCCGCTCCGTCTGCCGTGCTAATGGAATCGTCAACAGGCAAAGTTCTTTTTGAGAAAAATCCGCATGAGCAAAGACCGTGTGCGTCCGTAACAAAGGTAATGACGCTTTTGCTCGTCTTTGAGGCTGTTGACAGCGGAAAATTAAGCCTTGACGATGAAATTACTGCATCAGAACACGCCGCAGGAATGGGCGGAAGTGACATTTGGCTTGAAAAAGGCGAAACCATGAGTGCGGATGATATGATAAAGGCAACGGTTGTTGTATCTGCCAACGATGCGGCGGTTGCGCTTGCGGAGCATATCAGCGGAAGTGAGGACGCTTTTGTTGAAAAAATGAACAGCCGTGCCAAAGAACTCGGAATGAACGACACCGTTTTCAAAAATTGTAACGGACTTGACGAGGAGGAGCATATAACCTCTGCCTATGATGTTGCGCTTATGTCAAGAGAGCTTACAAAGCATGAGAAAATTTTTGACTACACATCAATTTGGCTCGATAATCTTCGTGACGGTAAAACTCAGATTGTCAACACGAACAAGCTGTTGAAAACCTATAACGGAATTACGGGATTGAAAACAGGCACAACCAATGATGCGGGTTGCTGTATGTCTGCAACCGCAACAAGGGGAGATGTTTCGCTGATAAGTGTTGTTCTCGGCTGTAAAACAGGCAAAGAGCGATTTGCAGATGCGGCGGCACTTCTTGATTACGGCTTTGCAAATGTTTCTGTAAAAGAATTAACACTTCCCGAAGATATGCCGAAAAGCATTGAAGTGAACGGCGGTATGGCTGACAGCGTAAAGCTTGAATGTAAGGTTTCTTCAAAAATAGTGGTTGACAAAGGAAACGGTGCTAAAATTACAACCGAAATCGACCTGCCCGACAAGATTGACGCTCCCGTTGAAAAGAATAGAAAGATAGGTACGCTTACATATCTTGTCAATTCAAAAAAGGTGCAGAGCTTTGATATTTGTGCAGGCGATTCTGTTCAAAAAACAAGCTTCGGTGCATTGCTTGAATATGTGTTCGCTTCACTGATTTCGCTTTGATTTTGTCGGAAAATCAAGCGTTTGTGCATTGTTATTAAAAGCAGTGCAAAAAACAATGTGGGTTTATTTTAAAAATTCACAAATTGACCTTGCAAAAACGCTCATATTATAGTATAATAAAACAACAAAGATACTTATTGCGATTCTATTTTCGCTATAGGAATTTTGGAGGAATTTATAAATGGCAACAAAGTTAAATGACAAGTATTTAAGTGATTTTATCGGCGAACACGAATATGACGGTGTTGCTGCCGAAGTTAAAGCAGCTCACAAGGTGTTGCATGACGGCAGCGGCCTCGGCAACGACTTTTTGGGTTGGCTCAATCTTCCTACAGATTATGACAAGGAAGAGTTCGCACGCATCAAGAAGTGTGCAGAGAAAATCAAGAAAGATACTGATGTATTCATTGTAATCGGTATCGGCGGTTCTTACCTCGGCGCAAGAGCGGCTATTGAATTTCTTTCATCACAGAACTACAACCTTACCTGCAAGGACACACCGCAGATTTTCTTCACAGGTAACTCAATCAGCTCATCTGCACTTGCAGAAATCATGGAGCTTTGCGAGGGCAAGGATGTTTCCGTAAATATGATTTCCAAGTCAGGTACAACAACCGAGCCTGCCATCGCTTTCCGTGTGTTCCGTGAAATGCTCGAAAAGAAGTACGGTAAAGAGGGCGCAAGAGAGCGTATTTACTGCACAACTGACAAGGCTAAGGGTACACTCAAGGCTCTTGCCGACGAAGAAGGTTACGAAACATTTGTTGTTCCGGACGATGTAGGCGGCCGTTTCTCGGTTCTCACAGCAGTAGGTCTTCTTCCTATCGCAGTTTCGGGTGCTGATATTGACGCTCTTATGCAGGGTGCCGCAACAGCTCAGAAAGAATTTGACAACGATGATTTAAAGACAAACGATTGTTACAAATATGCTGCAATCAGAAATATGCTTTACCGCAAGGGCAAAACTATGGAAGTTATGGTTTCTTATGAGCCGGCTTACACAATGATGTCAGAGTGGTTCAAGCAGCTCTTTGCAGAGAGTGAAGGCAAGGATAACAAGGGTATTTTCCCCGCAAGCGTTATTTTCTCAACAGACCTTCATTCACTCGGTCAGTACATTCAGGACGGCAGACGCACAATGTTTGAAACTGTTGTTCTCTTTGATAAATGTAAAAAAGAAGTTACTCTCGGTACAGACCCGACAAATGTTGACGGTCTTAACTTCCTTTCGGGCAAGACAATGGGATTCGTAAATCAAAAGGCTTTCGAGGGTACAGTTCTCGCTCATAATGACGGCGGTGTACCGAACATTGTTCTTAATGTTCCCGAAATGAACGAATCAGAGCTTGGCTATCTCATCTACTTCTTTGAGAAGGCTTGTGCTATTTCAGGTTATATGCTCGGTGTTAATCCGTTTAACCAGCCGGGTGTTGAAAGCTACAAGAAGAATATGTTCGCTCTTCTCGGCAAGCCGGGCTATGAGGATCAGAAGGCTGCTCTTGAGGCAAGACTCGGATAATTTCTTAATAAAGTATAACAACGGAGGAACTAATTATGGTTACTTTACTTATCGGTAAAAAAGGAACAGGCAAAACTAAAAAGCTCATCTCTCTTGCTAACGAGGCTGTTGCCGCTTCAACAGGCAATGTTGTTGTAATTGAAAAAGGCTCAAAGCTCACATATGACGTTACACATAAGGCAAGACTTATTGATACAGAGCAGTATCTCATCAGCGGTTATGATATGCTTTTCGGTTTTATCAGCGGTATCTGCGCAGGCAACTATGATGTTACTGACATTCTCGTTGACTCAACATTCAAGATTTGCCCCGAGGCTCTTGCAGGCCTTGAAACCTTCACAAAGAAGCTTCAGGATCTTGCCGAAACTGCATCAACTAACATTGTTCTCCTTATTTCTGCTGACGAAAGCGAAATTCCGGAGTCAATCAATGCTGTTTGCAGAAAAGTATAATTGATACTAATTGATACTTAAAAACAAACTTATCCCTCTCGTTTTTCGGGAGGGATTTTTGTATATACAACTGTATAAATTTAGCACCTCAGTCAATAATAGAAACGGAGGTGCTTTTTTATGAGCGATTATTATAACAACAGAAAGAAAAAACGCAGTCGCCGTGAAAAAATCGGATTTTACACGGCTTGCTCAATTTGTCTGATTGCCGTTTGCATGGCGGTGTACTCAACCTACAATACATTATCAGTGCCAAGTGCAAAAACTCCTGCCGCAACTCAAAGCAATGAAGTTAAGGTTAATGAAAATGTCACAGGTGTAACCCAAACCTTGCCCGAGGTTAAGCTTGATGTTGAAGTTCCTACCATTGCGGCAACCGAAGAACCGTCAACAAATCCGACAGAAAGTTCAAAAAACGCTCTTGAAACAATGCTTTCAACAGATTTGAGCCTGAACTATCCGCTTAATTCAAACAATGTTGTTCGTGAGTACAGCGAAAAAAGTGTTTATTTCAAAACTTTGAATGTATGGAAACCGCACACGGGAGTTGATTTCGGCGGCAAACTGGGCGATGATGTAACCGCAATGACGGGCGGAGTAGTTACTAATGTTTGTGAGGATAAAATGCTCGGCAAAATCGTTGAAATTTCAACCGACAATGTCATATGCAGATATTGCGGACTTGGCTCGGTTGATGTAAACAAGGGCGATTCAATCGATGTCGGGAAGAAGGTCGGTACAATCGGCGCAGTCCCCTTTGAGGCAGGGGACGAAAACCATATACACATTGAAGTGAAGATTGATGGCAAGTACGCCGATCCGCTTTCTTTTATAAATAACAATGAATAATTGCGATTTTGACGCATACAATATTAATGCAAGCCCTCGTTTCGTTTTAAGGGGCAACAAAAAAGGCGGATACTTTTGATTAAGTATCCGCCTCTTTTTTGATTTTATGTCAATGATAAAAAAATCACGGTAAATAAATTAAAATTCTGTCCGAAAAGCGATTATCTTTCACTCTCGTGCCATTCTTCGTTACCAAAGATAAAATCATCAAGATCCATAATGACAAATTTCATATAGTACACCTCCTTAATAAAACAATATAGTATATTCAGGAAATGCTCGAATATGAGTGTTATTTTTTATTTGAGTCACAAATATTGATGTAACTTATAATAATGTCAACGGCCTGATCAACTGTAATGTTAGTGCTGTTAAGGCACAAATCATAGTTATCTGCAAGACCCCATTTTTTCCCTGAATAAAAACTATAGTAATTTGCTCTGTTCTTGTCTGCCTTCAAAACTGCCTGTTTGGCTCTGGCAGGGTCAATGTCCTGTCTGTCAACAGCTCTTTTAATTCTCTTATCAAGATCAGCATAAATATATACCTTCACAAGCTTCGGATTATCTTTAAGAACATAGTCGGCGCATCTACCGACAACAACGAAATTTTCCTTTTCTGCAAGCTGCTTGATAATCTTGTGCTGTAAAATATAAAGACGGTCATTAACCGGCAGGTCGCCCACTGAAGAAAAGTTGTTACCGTAATTGTACAGTCCCACAGACAATGAATACAAAAGACTGTTGGTAGCTCTTTCGTCAGCATGCTTGAATACCTCGGGAGATACACCACTCTCTTTAGCGGCAATAGAAATGAGCTCCTTATCATAAAACGATATACCAAGCTTCTCGGCAAGTGCTTTACCGATATCGTGTCCGCCTGAACCATACTGTCTTGTAATGGCGATAATTCTGTCAAAACTCATAACCAAACCTCCCGGTATTTGCAATTTGTAAAGGTAGGTAGCTTAAACACCAAGTAGCAGGATGCCAAAACTATATCGCTTTACATATACTATAATAACACATTTTTGCGAAAAGTCCAGTCTGTAAAAACAAATTTTACGAAATTTGTACAAAATGAACAAATAAGTCTTATCCCAATTATATAAATGCACAATATAATTGGGAGTGAAATTACATTTAAAGGATAAGAACAAATTTCTTTTTACATATATATGTATATGAAGAGGGATTCAGCGTGTAAAAAGCAGGATAATAGTGAAAAGGCATTAAAAATAAGATAGAATAAATAATAATATAGAAAATTTGCCGATAATGTAAAAAAGATAAAAAAATTGTCAAAAAGGGGTTTACAAAAGATAGAAGTGCTGATATAATATTAACTGTTGCGCTGAGAGGCGAGGCAAACAAGAGAAAACACAGACGGTGAAAGAGTGTAGAACGCACGGAAGTGGAGA
>NZ_JBBMFQ010000011.1:0-27118 GCF_040095935.1 Ruminococcoides intestinale
TTTCGCTTATTGTGACACGACCGCTTGTAAAACGCTTTAAAAGGCGTAACAAAACAACGGGAACAAACGCAGACCGCTACATCGGTCAAGTCGGATTTATGCTCACAGATTTAACCGATATTGACAAAACAGCACAGGCAAAAGTTGGTGCGGAAACTTGGACGGTAAAGTCCGACAAAGCACCGCTTTTAAAAGGAACAAAAGTTAAGGTTCTTGCAATCGAGGGCGTAAAGCTCATTGTAGAACCCATATCAGAATGAGAGGTAAATAATGTTAGGACTTATTATTTTAGGAATTATCCTTTTAATCCTGCTTATAGTAATCGTAAGCAATGTCAAGGTAGTACCGCAGGCACACGCATATGTAATTGAAAGACTCGGAACATATCATGTAACTTGGTCAACAGGATTGCATGTAAAAATTCCGTTCATCGACAAAATCTCAAAGAAAGTTTCATTAAAAGAGCAAGTGATCGACTTCCCTCCACAGCATGGAGTGAATAAAACGATACCTTCTTGTAAATCTTAAAAAGTAAGTGCATATCAGAAAATTGAAGATAATCAATAACAATTACTTATTTAATATTTTTAATATCTGAGCCATGGGGCTCTTTTTTTATGCCTAAAATTCTTGTATACTCATTTTTCGTGTTGCAAGAATGACTGATGAGGACGGTAGAATAGAGAGGGGGAGAGATGTTGGAAATATAATAAAAACTTAGGTGCAAATACACTTAAGTTTCAAGTAAGTGCTTGATATTTTGCAAAAATGGTGGTATACTATACTTGAAAGTCAAGGGAAAATACCCATAAGTTTTAAGTGAGCGGAGGGCTACAATGCAGAACATTATTAAGCGTGACGAATATCTTAACAGAATTATTGACAGAAAAGAAAACGGACTGATTAAGGTCATTACCGGAATTAGAAGATGCGGTAAGAGTTTTCTGCTGTTCAATCTGTTTTACGATTATCTGATTGAAAGCGGTGTAAAAGAAGAACAGATCATTACGATTGCCTTGGATGATGATACCTTTGTAAAGTACCGTGATCCCGATGAACTGTCAAAATATATTCGTGGGAAAATCGTGAACTTAGATATGTACTATATTCTCATTGATGAGGTGCAGTACGCAATCACAAAGGATGAACTTAAAAACCCTGAGAACATTAAGCTTTACAATGTACTCAACGGTCTTATGCGGCTTCGCAATGTTGACATTTATGTAACAGGCAGTAATTCAAAAATGCTCACGAAAGATGTACTGACTGCCTTTCGTGGCAGAGGTGATGAGGTTAGAGTTTATCCTATCTCTTTCAAAGAGTATTATTCTTTTGTGGGCGGAGATAAATCCGACGCCTATGAGGAATACGCTTTATATGGCGGTATGCCGCTTGTTTTAACAAAAAAGAGCGATGCGGAGAAGATGAACTATTTGCACACTCTTTTCACCGAGGTTTATTTCAAAGACATTGTGGAGCGTTATGATATTGAGTTGCCTGATGTGCTCAGCGAATTAACGGATGATCTTTGTTCTTCTGTCGGTTCGTTTACCAATGCAAGCAAAATATCAAATACCTTGCAGACGGTGAAAAATATTAAGGTTTCAGGTACAACCGTTTCCAACTATCTGAATTATCTAATTGAATCGTTTCTGTTCAGCAATGCGAAACGATACGATGTAAAAGGCAAGAAGTATTTTGAATACCCATCAAAGTATTATTGCGCCGACATCGGACTTCGCAACGCAAGACTTAATTTCAGGCAGCAGGAAGAAACGCACATAATGGAGAATATTATATACAATGAACTTCTGTGTCGAGAGTATTCCGTTGATGTCGGTGTTGTAGAAATCGTGGAAACGAGTGTAGGAAAGAGGTCAAAAAAACAGTGCGAGATAGATTTTGTAGTAAACAAGGGTTCTAAAAAATACTATATTCAATCCGCACTAAATGTTTCGGACCCGTCAAAACTTGAAACCGAACTCAGACCTTTGAAGAACACCAAGGATTTCTTTAAAAAGATTATTATCAGCAAAACTTCAATGAAGTCTTGGACGGACGAGGACGGAATACTTCATCTCGGACTTTATGAGTTCTTGCTGAATGTAAATTCCCTCGAATTGTAAACTAAATAGGCTCAATGTCAGTAGTTGCGGAAAGCCGAAAAATAAGAATGTATGAAATTTATAAGCAACAGAAATTGTAAAAGAGCAAGTGATACACAACTAAGAACAAGGCACAGCTTACGGAAAAATCCGTTCAGCTGTGCCTTTGATTGTGTTTGTGAAGTTGTAATGCTGTTTTTATCACGGCTTTGACAAGAAAAGTGTGTAAGCTATTTTTTTAACTTACACACTTTATTTTACAAGCTCACTGCAAAACTCTTTATATTTGCAATTTCTTTCCGATTCTTAATTCCATCAATTAGATCTCATCTTGCTGATATCAGTATTATTAGGTATTGGAATTTTTCATTATATAATGCATTTCATTAGTCAAGGAATTATATGATTCGATTACTGCGTTATCTCCGAATTTCAAACACAATGTTTGAGGTGAAGGTCATATCATCCTCATTGAATTTCATATTTATTTCACCGTCATATTTTTTAACTACTCTTTTAATGCTTTTCAGTCCCGTTCCATGTATTGCGTCAGATTTTTTTGATGATGCTATGCGGTTGTTCTTGACGGCTACAATATTCTTGACCGAGTTTGTAAGCTGTATTGACAGATACTTATTTTTGCGGACGAAAGCCGAAAAATCTATAAATCCGTTCTCTGTATTTTGTGCCGCTTCAACTGCGTTTTCAAGCAGATTGTCAAGCAGAGCAGTTATGTCGGGTTCACTCATAAAGCCAAAATCAGCACTTCTGATGTCAATATTCATCTTCACTCCGAACTTGTCACAGAAGGATTTGTACCTGTTAACGATTGAATTGACCATAGGATTGTTGCAGTAATCAACAGATTTATTTATGCTGAAGTCTTCAATAAAATCGTCTATGTACTCTGTAACAGACTTGTCTTTGGCAATGCTCTTAATGGCATTTAAATGCCGTTTTATGTCGTGCATAACAATTTTTGAGTTTTCATTTTGCTCATTAAGTAAATCATAATACTCAGCTGTAGATTTTTCCTTTTGCCTTTCATATTCCAATTTCATATTGTGTCTTTGAGTTTTCAAAGTAAATTCATATACCCAAAAAACCGCTATATTTGAGAAAAGTAATAGCACCATACTTATTATTAATAAATATATGTATTTTTGTTCTAAATCAAAATTGTGTAGTGCATGTGATACTGCATACAGTAGCAGAATACTTGAGGCAGGTAAAACCAAGAGAGGTATAGAAAGAGAATAACTTTCTGATTTATGTTCTTTTATTGAGAATTTTGATACAAAGTAAATTATCAAAAAATATAACAGTTTACTGATAGTCGCTTGAATAATGAGACTTAAAGAATTATCCATGGAAGTGAAAAAATCCGTACCGAATAATACTGTTGAAACAAACAAGACAATACTTTCTGTGATTGCCATAAATATAAGTAATATGCTACAGTGGAAAATACAGGATTTAACACTTATGAAATAACAAAAATAAAGTAAAAAGAAGTTACACGCAAAAAATGCAATTAAATTAACCAATGTTAAATTCAATAATCGAGATAAATACAATAATACATACACAATAACAACTGAAAATAACAAAAATTTTTTGCTTGATTTTCTTTCAAATTTGTTTTCAAAATAAAACAGTGATATCAGAATTTCAGCAAGAAAAACAAACGCATAGCAAATTGTATATACCATTTTTATACCCCTATGTATGCAAAATATGCCTTTTTAAAGTTTGAATAGTTCCTTTGAGATATAGGTAGAGTTTCACTTTTTAAATCTACATTAATATTAAGCTCAGTCTTATTAAAATCCGAGACATACCTCAGATTAACAAGATAACTGTAATGTGGTTGTGCAAAATAATCGTAATCCTTTAGTTTTTCTTTCCAATAACTTAATTTTTTATTTGTATAAAACTTCTTCTGACGTGTTATAATAGCAGCCTTTCTTTCTTCAATAGTTATATATACTATATCGCTTGTGAAAACAGAATAATACTCGTCATAGTATTCAAGAGTTATTATTTGAGTATTGGAATGATAATAGTTAATAGCCGTATTTAATGCCCTGAAAAAACGGTTATTGTCAATAGGCTTTGACAGATAGCGAAACACGTCCAAATCCATAGCGTCATCAAGATAAGCATCATGCGAGGTTATAATAAAAATAATTATATTAGAGTTTACCTTTTTTAATTGTGCGGACAAAGTTAGACCATTTACCAGAGGCATTTCAATATCAATGAACGCCATATCATAACTGATATTACTATTCAGCAGCTCTACACCATTGTAAAACAAATCAATATCAAAAACTATTCTATGTTTATCTGAAAATGTATTCAGATTGTTTTTTATTTCATCGACAATACATTTATCATCGTCACAAATTAATACTTTCAAAAGAAAAACCTCCCATGAATTATGACATAATTATAACATATATTGCAAAAAATGTCATTAAATGTTATTGCTTTAGATGCAAAATTTCAAATTTTACCTTAATAATTTTAAAATCACATCACTTTGAGCAAATTTGACATCATTTTTGCAAGAATTATGTTTTTACTATTAATGTGTGCTAAAATCCTCACGAAGGGAGGAATGATATTATGAAGAAAATAAAAAAAGATTATCAAACAAGATGAGAAATGGAATTAAAAATGTTGAACTATTACATTAAAGACCAATGAAAATTCTTCAGTATGCTATGTGATTTATCAACCCAAAGTACCGAAGAGCTTAGCTAAGTTTATCCGTAAATTTTGACATAGTTGTATCAATAAACTTTTGTTTAAAGTAAATTATTATTATACAGAGGAGTAAGCTGATGAAAAAATTTGTAAGTATTTTATTGGCAGTCGTATTAATATTTTCTGTTTTAACCTGCGTCGGATGTGAAGCAGATAAAAAAGAGGAGAATACAATTACTTATTATCACTATGAACCGCAAGTATCAACAGTCAGCTCCCTTATATATGATTATAACAAGAAATTTGGTAATACAGATTATAAAATAAATGTTGTTGAGTTTGATGATATGAAAGAAATGGCAAGTCGTCTTTCAACCGAAATAATGGCAGGGAAAGGTCCTGATATTATTACATCTGGTGAATTATCTCTATTATCATTATCAACAGAAAAACTTATTAAACAGGGTGTATTTGCAAATATTGACGATATTATTTCTAATAGCGAAGACAAGGATAAATTGAAATTATCCGATTATAATTCTAATATTCTTGATGCGGGTGTTTACGATGGAAAAAGATATTTTATTCCTGTAACATTTGAGCCTCAGATTTTACTCTCCTCATCAAGCAAATTATCAAAATATTTAGACAACGAACAACCGGATTTAACATACGGTAACATCAAAGAATTGAGCGGAAATATTAATAATGATGATAATAATCAAGCTCTGTTTTCCGGCGTTGAGGATTATAAAAATGTTTTTCTTAATTTAATAGATGAAAATGTTGACTTCTATTCTCAAAAATATGATTTCGATAGCGATGACTTTAGAAAGTCTGTCACCTCACTAAAAGAACTATACAGCAGTAATGAGAAAAATGAAGATAACATAGTGCCAATGTTATCATCGAACGGTCAGATTGAATTATTTGCGTTATATGATGAAATTGCAGACATTGAAAATGATAATGACGAGCCCATAATTTTGAATACACCGAATAAAGACGGTGAGTCCACGGGTGTTATAACCGATGCAATTTTTATTAGCAATAATTCCGACAACAAAGAAAAAGCTCTTGAGTTTATTGAGTATGCGTTATCGGAAAAGGTGCAGAGTGCTTTTTGCGGAGCGAATATAGAGGAATATCTACCGACAACCTCTTACGGAAGTGGCTGGGAATATCCCGTCAACAATGAATCTTACAGTAAATTATTTGATAAAACAAAAGAGGTAAAGTATATTAATAACACTGCAAATATTTCAGAAGCTAATTTTATGTATGCAAAGGATTACGTTGATAACATAAAAAGCTATAGACTTTATGGATTGTATAATTATTATAATACAGAGGTTATAGGTGATATTGTAGATAAATTTTTATCCGATGAAATAGATGAAAATAAATTTATTAAAGAGCTCAAATCAAAAACTGAAATTTATTTAGATGAATAGTGTTATGCAAAAATTAGGGATATTGCAGGCACTGACCGCCAAGGTACCAATGTACACGGACTAGTAAAGGTAATTGAGCATTTTGGTTTTTAGCAAAAAGTTGTTGAAGCGGATAAAAGTGTGTTAACTAATAAATTGCCTTTGCCTGCAATTGCACACGTGATAATTGACGATTCCTTATTGCATTATGTAGTTGTAACTAAAGTTAAGGGTGATACTGTAGTAGTTCCCGACCCTGCAAAGGGTTTATATGTTACTTTCAATTATTAATGAAGTGAATTTAACTCAGTGCATATTAATTTCGCTACTTATCCGTATGAATTAACAAGTAGAGCGTTATTGTTGATTTAAATAATAAAAATTCAGATAGACTACAGATTAATAATTTAGAATTATGTTAAGATATATAATCACAAGGTGAATCATTATGAAAAATAAAATTGCGATAATTTTAACATTACAATTTATTATTACTGTGTTTGCTTTCAGCGGATGTGGTGAAAGTACAGCTTCAAGCAATTCCTCAAAGCTTACATATTGTGCATACTATGAGGATGCTATTTGCGATATTATTGAAAAGTACAATAAATATTGTACAAAGCATTACGATGAGTCATATCAAATTGAAAGCATATCTGAAATCACGGAAGTTAATTTACCAGCAATATGCTTATTAAATAAAGCAAAAGCGAATGGATATCATTATGCACTACTAGTTGATATTAATGAAAAATATGTTTCATTTTATGAAGGCAATTTTACAAATATGTGTTCTGTACCGATAAATGAGTTCTTATGCAATGTTTCAAACATTTTTTTGTTTTAGAAAGTATGTTAAAGTATATAGGAATGATTGTGAAAGGAGAAATTTCAATGAAAAAAATAAATCTAAATGAATATGTCAAAACTTCAAATTTTATTAAACCAGTAAGTACAGAAGATATAAATGGCGGTTGCATTTTGGTACTTGGTTGTAACAATTATGGGTTCTATAAAAAGTCTTATACTTATAAGTGTGATAAAGTAAGTGCGCACACAAAGGCCGCAATAGCATACGCAAATAGTCATAAATACGGCCCTGGAAAATATCAGGTTACAGGAAATTCAAGTGTTGTATTTCTTGGATAATAATTAAATAGCAACATCATTTACTATATACTTTTAACATGTTATCCGTAAATTTTGACATAGTTGTATCAATAAACTTTTGTTTAAAGTAAATTATTATTATACAGAGGAGTAAGCTGATGAAAAAATTTGTAAGTATTTTATTAGCAGTCGTATTAATATTTTCTGTTTTAACCTGCGTCGGATGTGAAGCAGACAAAAAAGAGGAGAATACAATTACTTATTATCATTATGAGCCGTATGTATCACCAGTTTCTATTTTAATATATCAATATAATGAAAAATGTGAGAATGTTCAAAATAGAATCAATATTGTTGAGTTTGATAATATTGAAAAAATGACAAGTCAACTTACAACTGAGCTTATGGCAGGGAAAGGTCCTGATATTATTACATCTGGTGAATTATCTCTATTATCATCATCAACAGAAAAACTTATTAAACAGGGTGTATTTGCAAATATTGACGATATTATTTCTAATAGCGAAGACAAGGATAAATTGAAATTATCCGATTATAATTCTAATATTCTTGATGCGGGTATTTACGATGGAAAAAGATATTTTATTCCTGTAACATTTGAGCCTCAGATTTTACTCTCCTCATCAAGCAAATTATCAAAATATTTAGACAACGAACAACCGAATTTAACATACGATAACATCAAAGAATTGAGCGGAAGTATTAATAATGATGATAATAATCAAGCTCTGTTTTCCAGCGTTGAGGATTATAAAAATGTTTTTCTGAATTTAATAAATGAAAATGTTGACCTATATTCTCAGGAATATGATTTCGACAGCGACGACTTTAGAAAGTCTGTCACCTCACTAAAAGAACTATACAGCAGTAATGAGAAAAATGAAGATAACATAGTGTCAATGTTATCATCAAACGGTCAGATTGAATTATTTGCGTTATATGATGAAATTGCAGACATTGAAAATGATAATGACGAGCCTATAATTTTGAATACACCGAATAAAGACGGTGAGTCCATGGGTGTTATAACCGATGCAATTTTTATTAGCAATAATTCCGACAACAAAGAAAAAGCTCTTGAGTTTATTGAGTATGCGTTATCGGAAAAGGTGCAGAGTGATTTTTGCGGAGCGAATATAGAGGAATATCTACCGACAACCTCTTACGGAAGTGGCTGGGAATATCCCGTCAACAATGAATCTTACAGTAAATTATTTGATAAAGCAAAAGAGGTAAAGTATATTAATAACACTGCAAATATTTCAGAAGCTAATTTTATGTATGCAAAGGATTACGTTGATAACATAAAAAGCTATAGACTTTATGGATTGTATGATTATTATAACACAGAGGTTATAGGTGATATTGTAGATAAATTTTTATCCGATGAAATAGATGAAAATAAATTTATTAAAGAGCTCAAATCAAAAACTGAAATTTATCTTGAAGAGTAAATATTTTTGAAAAGTAAAACGATGTTTATAAGATGTTTTCTCGAAATATAATTTAAGAAAATAAAGGTTTAGCGATGAAAATATTAAGCTGCATATTAATAATAATTCTAATAACAAACAATTTGCATATGAATTTATAAAATTTGTTTTGAGTAACAAACAGCAAATGAAAATTGAAACAAATGATATACAGGTTAATGTGGCAGCATTTGAAAAATATATGAAAAAAGCTAAATTATATATAGGAAGTGAAACAGATAATAAAGAAAATTATATTCGAGTGTTAAAAATCATATCTGATATATAACTATGTTACTTTCAATTATGAATGAAGTGAATTTAACTCAGTGCATATTAATTTCGCTACTTATCCGTATGAATTAACAAGTAGAGCGTTATTGTTGATTTAAATAATAAAAATTCAGATAGACTACAGATTAATAATTTAGAATTATGTTAAGATATATATAATCACAAGGTGAAGCATTATGAAAAATAAAATTGCGATAATTTTAACATTACAATTTATTATTACTGTGTTTGTTTTCAGCGGATGTGGTGAAAGCACAGCTTCAAGCAATTCTTCAAAGCTTACATATTGTGCATACTATGATGATGCTATTTGCGATATTATTAAAAGGTACAATAAATATTGTAAAAAGCATTACGATGAGTCCTATCAAATAGAAATTGTAGCGTATGATTCGTTAGAAGAAATGTACACAATAATGGCAACGGAATTTATGTCAGGCGATGGACCGGATATTATTTCGTTAGATCAACCATTGCCATTTGAAAAACTTATTGAAAATCACGCATTTGCGGATGTTGACGAGCTTATAAATACATATGGTTCTAATATCGACTTTAATGATTATAACACAAAAGTAATGGAATCGGGAATAGTTAACAGAAAACGGTATTTTGTGCCTTTTTTCTATTGTCCCAATATATTTATTTCTACTCAAGAAAAATTAAAAGAACATGATTTAAATTTTTCTGATTTTTCCTATAAAGAATTATCTAGACAACTTTCACAAGAAAAAGTTTCCTGTTCGCTTTTTGGAAATGAAAGTGATAACTATAGCCTTTTGTATTCATTTATAGATAGCTATGTAAATTTTGATAATAAAACAACAAACTTTGACACCAATAGCTTTTTGGAAAATATAGATTATATTAAGAAGTTGATAAATAATGATAACACCAACGAGAATGTATATTATGATTTATATAATTCAGAAAACAATGGTTGTATATTGTCTACTCCTAGGTTACTTTTTGGCGGTACAATAGGAGGTATAAAAACAGCTTATTACAATATTTTTTTACAAAACAAAACTCCTGCTATTTTGCCAAATTTTAGCTATGAGAACAAAATAACAGCTTATGTTGAGTGCGGAATAGCTATAAATCAAAATTCAGATAAAAAAGATAAGGCATTAAGATTTATTGAATATTGTTTAAGCGAGGATGTTCAAGAATATTGGTGCGGAAGTAGGAGCGATAAGGGATTTTCAGGCACAAATGAAATATCGTTGCCGGTGAATAATAAAGCTTTTGACTATGCTGTTGAAGTTGAAACTGCCGAGGAGTGGGATTACAACGAAGACGGAGAATTTGATGAAGAAGAAAAAGAATTTTCAGAAAATGTGGATTCAATATTTTGGAAAGATTATTTGGGTATAATTGATGATATAAGCGGGTGTACCTTATATAATTATAAAAATTTAAAAACCACCTATTACAACTCGTCAGTAATTGTTGATATAGTTGATAAATATTTAAAAGGAGATATTTCAAAAGAAAAGTTTATACGCCAACTCACAGCGGCAACGGAAATTTATTTAACGGAATAGACTAAGGATAAAATGTAATTATGTTCACACGCTTTTTATTTAAACCGCATGAATCTATTAAAGTCATACTAGCTATACTTTTAAGTGTTATAATAATTACTCCATTTTCAAGTTGTGCAATAAAAAATAACAGCGAACAAAATCATCTTGTTTATTACACATTAAATGATGAAGACTTTCTGTCTTGGATTATAGAAAAATACAATAAATACTGCATAAACAGCAATAATCCGTCTTTCCAAGTTGAGATAGTTAAATTTGATTCTGAACAAGAAATGTCAACGCAGATATCAACTGAAATTATGGCAGGAAGTGGACCTGATATTATTTCACTTAGTCAAAAATTGCCTTTTGAAAAATTAATTGAAAGCCGTTCATTAATGAATATTTATGATTTGTTAAAAGATGATAATTCTTCAAATGTAATAAATCTTGATGATTATAACGTTAACATACTCAACGCAGGAGTTTATGATAACGGTTTATATATTGTACCGCTGTTTTATGGAGTTGATGTATTGGTATCTACAGAAGAAAGATTGAAAAATTTCGATATCAAAGAAAATAACGGCTTTTCTTTGACATACAGTAATTTTTCAGATGTATTTGAAAATTATTTTTTAAATGATGAAGGCTATTCATTTGTATCTAATGAGTTGTCGGATTTTTTGTGGTTTGATTATCCAATGCAACTCTTTTGCAGATTTTTAAACAGCTATGTTGATTTTGAAAATAAAGCTGTGTATTTTGATACCGATGAATTTAAAGATAATTTAGATGTAATGATGCAGATGTTGACGATTTCTCAAAAAAACAATACAAATGAATTGTTTGACGGATTGTATATAAATCGGTCATTTCCGTTGATGGCAGGAAGTTATTCTTATTATCAATCTATAAATGAAACACCTGTAGTTTTTCGTGGATTGACAAAAAACAAAGATGTTAATTCCGCACACATACAGGTTGGATATGCAATTAATAATAATACACAACTAAAGGAGCAAGCACTTGCGTTTATAAAATATACTCTTAGTGATGAAATTCAAGAAATTGGTGCAACAGCATCAGGAAGTTTGAGTTTTCCTGTGAATATGTCTGTTTACGATAATGCTAAGCTTGTTGCCGGCTCAAGAACGGATGATAACAATAAAATTATCGGGATTGACAACGATTTTATGAAAGCATACATTGACATTGCCGATAATGTAAACGCTTGCACCTTGTATCGAGATGTGTCACATTCATATTATAATGACAATGTTATCGGTGACATTGTTGACAATTATATAAATAAAGGTATATCAAAGGATAAATTTATTCGTCAGCTTTCGGCTGCTACGGAAATTTATTTAACAGAATGAATGAGGGTATATGGAGTGGATTGTGCCGAAAGGTGGGGTGGAGATGAAGAAATCGGTTGTCAGTTTGTTTTTGCTTGTTTTAATCGTGATTATGAATTTTGTGGGGTGTACCGAAAGCGAAAATTTTGGTGATGTGAAAAATAGAATGACCTATTACACATCTAATGACAGTGATGATTTTTGTGATCTGATAAAAATACACAATAATTATTGCCTGCAAAATTATGATAAATCATATCAGATTGCTGTTCTAAAATTTGCTTCGGAAGATGAAATAAACACAAAGTTGTCAACTGAGCTTATGGCCGGAAAAGGTCCCGACATTATTTCAATCAATCAGAAATTACCGTTTGAAAAGCTATTAAACAACGGCACATTTCTTGATGTAAATAAGCTTTGCGATAACAACACACAAGCGGATAAAATAGACTTTAATAATTTTAACAGTGCAATAATGAAGTGCGGAATTTATAACGGAAAACGGTATATTGTACCGCTGTTTTACGGGACTGATGTATTTGTTTCAACACAGGAAAAGTTGAAAAAGTTCAATATTTCCTGTGATAACCATACTGTTTTGACATATAAAAATCTTTCCGAAAAATTTTCTTCGTTCAGTAATGAAAAGGCAAATTTTGGTTTTATAAGCGGTTACAATGACACAAATTCTATGTTTAATTATCCTATGCAATTATTTAACCGATTTATAAATAACTATGTCGATTTTGAAAATAAAGTCACATATTTTGAAAGCAATGATTTCAAAAGTAAACTTGACACAATGTGTAGATTGCTGAATGCTTCAAAAGAAGATTTTCCTGACTTCATATTTGATGACCTTTACATAAACCGTTCATTATCACTAATGGTAAGAAAATATGCGTATTATAAATCGGAGAATGAAACACCTGTAATTTGCAGAGGATTGGTTAAGTCGGATAATGATTATTCCGCATTTGTTCAGGTTGGATTTGGAATAAACAGCAATACACATTTTGAAAAGCAAGCGTATGCTTTTCTTAAATTTGCACTTTCTGAAGATGTTCAAACTAAAATGTGCGGGGCAAAAGGAATTTCATATTCTGCAAACATATCTTTTCCGGTCAACAAAAAGGCATTTGAACAGGCAAAATATAGTGCCTCAAAACAAGCTGATGATGACGGAAAAATTATCGGGATTGACAACGATTTTATGAAAGCATACATTGACATTTCCGATAATGTAAACGCTTGCACTTTGTATCAAGATGTGTCACATTCATATTATAATGACAATGTTATCGGTGACATTGTTGACAACTATATAAATAAAGGTATATCAAAAGATAAATTTATTCGTCAGCTTACATCGGCAACGGAAATTTATTTGACTGAGTAGGAATAAATTATGAGAAAATCTAAATTAACAAGAAAACAAAAAGAACATATAGCAGCATACCTGTTTATATTACCGTCTTTTTTAGGCATAGCGGTGTTTTATATTATGCCGTACATAATTTGTTTTACCAAAAGCCTGTATGTCGGCGATACTTTTGTGGGCATAGAAAATTACATACAGCTTTTTCAAAACAACACATTTTTGCTTGCACTTAAAAACACGGGTATATTTACAGTTACGGCGATACCGTTGTTAATGGTGATTTCGTTTTTGATAGCGTTGTTTCTTAATTCTTTTAATAAAATATCTTCCTTTTTCAGAAGTGCATTGCTTATTCCTGTTGTAGTTCCGATTGCATCTCTGATTTGCGTGTGGCAATTAGTTTTTGATGATTACGGTGCAATCAACGGATTACTTAATTCACTTGGATTTAATACTGTTGAATTTTTTAATTCGGAATGGTCTATGGTGATGATCGTTTTTATTTATGTGTGGAAGTACTGCGGATTTTGTGTGATTCTTTTTACGGCAGGCATTGCCAATGTTTCGCAATCTCTCTACGAAAGTGCAAGGCTTGACGGTGCAAAAGCTCATCAGCTTGTAACTAAAATTACTATACCTATGATTGCGCCAACTACATTTTTTGTTTTTCTGATGGAGCTTATTTATTCATTTAAAATTTTCCGTGAGGTATTTGCTTTGTTTGGCGATTATCCAAACACCAATGTGTATTTTTTGCAGAATTTCATCAACAACAATTATTACAATCTTAACTATCCAAGATTGTCGGCGGCATCAATTGTCTTATCGCTGTTTATAATTATTGTGCTGTTTATTTTCTTCTGCTTTGAAAGGAAACACAGCTATTCTTGAGAGGTTTGTTATGAAAGATACGGTTATGAAAATACTAAAATATATTTTGCTGATTGCTGTAACTGTGCTGTTTTTGTTTCCTGTCATTTATATGCTTGCTTGTTCATTTATGACAGGTTCACAGGTAAGTGAAATGCTTAATTTTTCTGACGGAAAATATAAAGAACTCAATATGATTCCGAATATGGCAACTTTGGAGCAGTTTTATCAGACTCTTTTCAGAAAACCCGAATATTTGTTGAAGTTCTGGAATTCGGTTGTTTGTACTTTTCCGACAGTAATCGGTCAGGTTGCAGTATCATCATTGGCGGCTTTTGCTTTTGCAAAATTGAAATTTCCGTTCAGGGACAAGCTGTTTTTCATATACATAATTTTGCTCATTTTGCCGTTGCAGGTAACACTTGTGCCTGATTATATGATTCTTGAAAATATGAATTTGCTGAATAATTTTCTTGCGGTAATTTTACCCGGAACTTTTTCTGCATTCGGAATTTGTCTTTTGAGGCAAAGTATAAAATACATTCCCGATTCCGCAATTGAGGCGGCAAGAGTTGACGGTGCGTCATATTTGAAAATATTTACTAATATTATTCTTCCGCAGATTAAGGGCGGACTCATAACACTTGCGTTGCTCTGCTTTATTGATAATTGGAATGTAGTTGAACAACCGCTGATTTATTTTGATAATGAGGGTATGTATCCGCTTTCCGTAACGCTTACTGATGTCGGAAGTTCGGATTACGGCATAATATTTGCCTGCGGAGTTATATTTATGATTCCTGCATTGCTTATTTATCTTTACGGACACAGGGATATTGATTCGCCGTTTGTCGGAACTGATAAGGGATAGGAGAGAGGTTTTTATGAAAAAAGATAAGCTAAAGAGCGTAGTGTTGAAATTTTCAATTGTATTTTTTATTGTGATTGCATTACTTACATATTTTTCAAAAACAATCAATAATATGCTTCTTCCAAAGGTCAAAGTGGTTTCGGTTCAAACAGGTGTAATTGACGATACCGCAGGTTCAAATGATATGAAAACACATTATCTTTTGCCTGTTTCATCGGTGGATGGGGCAGGCAATACAGGAATAGTATTTGTTATAAATAAAACCGAAAACGGTGATGCAACAGTTGAAGAGGTTTCGGTGGATATATGTAACAGTGACGAGCTGTATTGCGAGGTGACATCGGACTCACTTTTTGGCGACAGTCAAGTTGTATATAAAACAACCAAGAGTATAGAAAACGGTTCAAGCGTTTATATTGAGGAGGAAACAGTGTGAGCAAAAGAAAAGTTGTTTCGTTTCTGTTACTGCTGTTGCTGACTGTGAGCGTTTTTATTGCGAATATTATAATTATTGAAAATGCAAAAGGGCAATTACCTGATGTTACTCAATTAACTTATGATAAAAATTCCGAAACTGCTCCAAAAACGGTTTCTGAACTTGAAAAGCTGTTTGAACGGATTACTGACAAAGGCATAGCTTTTTGTTCCGAGGGTAAAGAAACAAAAGTTAAGGAAGAAACCGTAACTACGGTACTTGTGAATGAAAACTGGTTTTCGGATTATAAGACCGAAATTAACGGCGAAAATATTTCGTCCAAAAACATAGATAACAGAGATAAGGTCGCAATAATCGGAAGTTCTCTTGCTCTCAAACTGTTTTTTACAACAGATGCAGTAGGTAAAAAGATTTGCATTGACGGAAATCAATATACAATTTGCGGTGTGATATGTGAAAACGAAAGTTTAATAAATAAGTTTTCTGCTGATGACAAACAGAGAGTGTATGTTCCATATACAACATCCGAAAATTATGGTGACAGAACGATTGATATGATTGTTTACGATAACTCGGTATATACGGGAGCAATTGTTGAGCAAATGGATTTGCCGCAGTATTATTCGGTTAATCTGAATGATAAAAATCAAACGCTCTCGTCATTTGAACATATTTTATACCTTGCAATATTTATCGGATTTAGCATTATTGCATTGAAGTTGTGGTATAGGTTCAGTAGAAAATTTTTTGAGGAGATAAAAGAAAATCTCAAATTAAACTACTTTCTGAAATCGCTAAAAAATATTCCGCTAAAATATGTTGCACTTGTGCTTGTTTTTGCAGGAATACCTGCCGTGCTTTTGATTGTGTTTAATATTTGTGATTTCAGCATTTTTATCCCCTCAAAATATATACCGAATGATAACATTTTCGACATTTCAAATTACCTGAATGTGCTTGTCGATAATGCACAAACACTAAACTCACAAAGCCTAACAGGAAATCCAATGCTTGTAAATCTGTTCTCAAGAACATTTACAGCGTCACTGTGGCTGACAATAATATTTTTGATTAGTATTATAACCGTGCTTTTAAATTTGACAGAATTAAAACTTCATAAACATAAAAACACCGACAAGCAGTAACTAAACTTGACACATACAATTTATCTGACAGAAAATGCATAAAATAGCAATAAAATAGTTTGACTAATATATAAATATTGTGTTAAAATTATGCGAGGAAGTATGGTATGTTCAGTGGTAGCTTCTTTAGTAACAATTTCCTTATCGACATATTTGAGTAATAAATGGAGTAGTGAAAATGAAAGAAAGTGGTGTGGTGTGTAAAAAAAAGAAAGTATATCTACTTTCTCTTTTGCTTTTTTTGATTTCTTATTTGATTACAGTTGTTAATATGGTTGTTAATATTATTACTGGTGGCTTTCATTTATACATTTTTAGTATTTTGAGCTTTATGTTACCATGCTATAAATCTATTAAAACAGCAGATGTGTTTGGCATTGTTTTAACAATATTGTTACTCTTGATTAGTTTTTTGCTCATATTTTTTACTGTAAAATATGATGTGTTAAAATATGACCAAAGCAAAAGACCGTTGTGTTATATGAGCTTAATCTTGTGGTATTGTATAACTCAAATATTGTCTTTGTGGATACTGGCTGATTCGCATTTGCAAAATTATATTTATTTGTCTGTCGCCGAATTTTATGAAAGTGAAGAGTTACAGTACATATACTCAATAGTTATTTTTGCAATATATCAAATCATTATAGGCTTAAAGCGAATGTATGATTCTAGAGAAGCATTTGATGCAACCAATATTTCAATCTCTCCACCTTTTGAAAAGTATTTTAGTGAAAAAACTATTTTTTGTTACACCGTTCCTAATTATGTATTTTCCTGTATAGGAGTTTTATCGATTATATATATTAGGTATGTTTTTGTTGACAGTTATGCAATTAACTTTTTGATTTTTATTTTCTGTGTGCTTTTTAGTTTATGCTTTCTGCTTTTAACTTTAAAAAAATATCGTCAGATTGTAAAATATAGAGGTGTCGAAATAATTGTAAGAAAGAATTTAAAAATATCTATTTTTCTGCAATTGAAATTAGTTCTTTTGATATTTTGCACATATTGTATAACGTTGTTGTTCGTTTGATTTTTGATATTGGGTAGAACATTTGCTGAAAGGAGGCTCGAAAGAGTTTCCTTACTAGTTGATGGAATTGAATGGAACGGAAAAACAGGAAGGGAACATATAAAATCGTGGTATTAAAAGGTAGCATAGATGATTATGAATATTGATATTAAAGCATATAGCTATAGCAAAATTAAAACATTTGTGAATCTCAGATATTTATCAATGCGAATTTCTGACTTAATATTTAAAATGTTAAGCTATTTTGCATACAACTTTTTAATGGTATCGGTTATAACACTTCAAATTTTTACAATGCAAGCTCACCCACTTGAAGGCTTTTCATTTTTTGATGACCGTGTAGTACCATTTCTTATAACTGCAGGAATTTTGTCTTGTGTTATGTCAATTGTAACGGTATTTGTGTATCATTACAAAACAAAATGGAGTGTAATACTAAATAGTGCTATAACTTACTTTTATGTTTCTATAATATTATTTTTGCTTTCGTGTTTTTTTGCGTTTGAGTTTACTGTTTTTAATGCGATATATGCTATATTTAAGATTGCAATATATGTTCTTTCTTATTTTATCTATGTAAAGTATTTGTTAGAGAAAAAATTGCCGAGAATTGAGGAGATAGTTCACAATGGAAGATCGTTTCCTGCAGGAATGATAGCAGGTGCGCTTACCATTGCTATAAAACCTGTTATTAGCCTTTTAGGTCAAAATGGTGGTCTTAGCACAGCTACATTTAATGACTTTATTGCATTTTTTGAGTATTTAATTGCAGTTTGCCTAATTGTCAACATGGTTGATGCCTTTGTCAAGGCTTACTACGCAAAAATATATAACATCAATTAAACTTACTAAGACACTTTTTACAATAAGGTAGAGTAGAACATTTGCGGTAAGGAGACTCGAAAGAGCCTCCTTTGACACAAAAAGTATGATGCACACAGTAATATTACAGATGTTACCAAAGACGGAGTTTTACAGTATCATTACGGTTACGATATGATGAATCAGCTTGTTAGTGTAGATGACAAGATGAACGGTAAAGTTTATAACTATACTTACGATGCCGGCGGTAACCTTATATCCGAAACTGTTACCGATTCAAACGGTACAACAAGCAATGCTTATGAATATAACAATTCAAATTGGGGAGATGTTCTCACATTATATAACGGACAGAGCATAACCTATGTTGAAATCGGTAATCCGCTTACATACCGTGACGGAATGTCAATGACATGGAAGAACGGCAGACAGCTTGCAACACTCACAAACGGTGATACAAGCATAAGCTATGGCTATGACAGCGACAGTGTTCGTACAACTAAAACCGTGAACGGCGTGAAATACACATATGCTTATCTTAACGGTCAGTTATTGTATGAAACCCGTGGCGATGCAAAGTTCTATTATTCATACGATGCAAACGGAATTTTGTATAATGTCAGATACACACTGACTGACGGCGGTACCGAGTATTCATACTACTACACACATAATTCCCGTGGCGACATTGTAGGAATCTATAACGGAGCAGGCGAACTCAAAGCGCACTATGAATATGACGCTTGGGTCAATGTGATTTCTATAACCGATAACAACGGAAATACAATCACAAGCCCGAACCATATCGGTAACTTGAATCCGTTCCGTTACAGAGGTTATTACTACGATACAGAATCAGGTTTCTACTATCTAATGAGCCGTTATTACGACCCTGTTACTCACAGATTTATTAATGCTGACGGTTATTTCCAGTCAGGCGGTAATATTCTGGATGCTAATATGCATTCATATTGTGGTAATAATCCGATTATGTTTGCAGATCCAACGGGCTTATGTTATGAACCTCAATATACGAGTGAGGGAACATATATCGGTAAATATTGGGTTATAAAAACAGCAGTTCCGGGTGTACCGGGTTTTTGTAATAGTTGCAAATCTAACGGTCCAAATTCTGGGAACAAGTATTATGTTGAATCTAACAAGTATTGTGTTGAATCTTCTAAAAATAATAAAAATACAAAAGGAGATAGTAACTGGACACCAAGAAAAGACTCTAAAAAAGGGTCAGAAAACAGGCAAAAATCCGGCGATCGCGAACGTAATGTTGCTCATCCCAACGGCGAGGAACATAGTAGGGTTCCTAAAGGCAACGGAGTAAAACATTTAACTGAAACACCATTTGAAGAGCGCATGGGTAATTTTGGTATATGTTTAGCTTGTGCGGTTGCAGTTATATATTTAGTAGGTATATTTAGTAGGTAATGATGTTACCGGTGCTGGAGTTGCGGATGATGTTGCACTTGTACCTACTATTGCATTGCTTTGGGATAGTGCCAGTAAGGCTTTTGGTTAAAATATGGAAAAGAAATTAGTTAAATTAAAAAACGGAATAACTTTTATATCACAGAAACTTGATAATGTTCATAGTGTTACTATCAGCGTTAATTTCAAAGTTGGTTCATTATATGAAGATCAAATCAATAACGGAATTACGCATCTGATTGAGCATTTGTTTTTTAGGCAATGGGATAATTTGCCTCAGAAACAATTGTATTATGAAATGCAGTGCATGGGAGCAGAAATTGCAGCAAAAACATTTCACGATTATGTTAGCTTTTCAATCACCGTAACACCCGACTCATTTATTAAAGCATTTAAACTTATCACAAAATGCCTAAATAAATTTGACTGGACTGATGATATAGTTAAAATTGAAAAAGAAGTTGTTTACAAGCAAATTGAAAATGATTATCAAACATTTGATAATTGGATTGATAGTTACTACTTTAAAGATACCAAATACGAAAAAACTATTATGGGTACGATTGAATCTGTACAATCAATATCTTTAAAAGATATTAACTCTTGGAAAGATAAATATTTTTGCAGCAACAATTCTTGTGTAGCTATCACTGGTAATTATTCGGACGAGGATTTTTTGACAGTTCAAAATATTCTTTCCCAAATTAATTCTTCTGGAAAACTCGCCGAAACAATTATCTGTTATCCACTGCATTTTGAAAAAAGAAATATCAGTAACAGGTATTCACTAATCTCTAATGATACAGATATTAGTGATATAACAATCTTTTTTGATATTAATAAAGATTATAACTATGAAACTGTAAGACTTCTTTCAAGTATACTTGGTGAAGGTTGCGGAAGTCTGCTGTCAATGATTTTAAGAGAAAATTATAATTTTACAGATGATATCTATACTAATTTAACATGCTATTGTGGATTTCGCCGACTGTCAATTTCTTTCAGTGTAAATAATTCTGACTTTATTGAAAGTCTGCACCATTTCTTTAAATCGCTTGTAGATTTTAGAAAAGAAATTTCAACAAATGATTATTTGACATCCATCAACTTTTTTACAAAAAATCAATTATTTGATTTAGACAACTCTAACGAGCTTAATAGCAATTATGTTTTATGTGATTTTGTATTATATCCATCAGTAATATCTGAGCCAATAAAAAGAAAAGAAAAATATGAAAAGATCACGTTAAAAGATTTAAAAAAATACGCTAATGATATTTTTATTGCTAAAAATCTTTCCTTATTAATTCAAACAAATCTTGATAAAAAGCTTGTAAAAAACTCTATTGAAAAAATGATAAAAACATTATAATAATTACATTATTTTTTGTGGGTCTATATTATTTTGACTTTTCTACATTCTGCCTGTTCAGCTATCGTGGTTATTACTACGATAGCTGAACAAAATCTCTAACGCCTTACACAACTTGTAACAAAGACAACGGATAAAACTGTAAAGAACAAGTTCACATTCGTTGAAGATAACCTGCCTGCAACTTTCACTTTAAGCACAGGTAAAATGGTTAATTATACTTATGACGGACTTAACCGTCTTACAAAAACATCACTGACTACTTCCACCAATACACCTATTGATACAACATACACTTACTTTGCGAGTAAGCGTGGTTCGGATTATACAACTACAAAGTTGAAATCCGAAACTATCAACGGTGAGAAGTATGAATATAAGTATGATGCTCGCAGTAATATTACCGATGTTACCAAAGACGGAGTTTTACAGTATCATTACGGTTACGATATGATGAATCAGCTTGTTAGCGTAGATGATAAGCTGAACGGTAAAGTTTACAACTATACTTACGATGCAGGCGGTAACCTTATATCCGAAACTGTTACCGATTCAAACGGTACAACAAGCAATGCGTATGAATACAACAATTCAAATTGGGGAGATGTTCTCACATCATATAACGGTCAGAACATAACCTACGATGAAATCGGCAATCCGCTTACATACCGTGACGGAATGTCAATGACATGGAAAAACGGCAGACAGCTTACAACGCTCACAAACGGCGATACAAGCATAAGCTATGGTTATGACAGCGACAGTGTTCGTACAACTAAAACCGTGAACGGTGTGAAATACACATATGCGTACCTTAACGGTCAGTTATTGTATGAAACCCGTGGCGACGCAAAGTTCTATTATTCATACGATGCAAACGGAATTTTGTATAATGTCAGATACACTTTGACTGACGGCGATACCGAGTATTCATATTACTACACCCATAATTCCCGTGGTGATATTGTCGGAATTTATAACGGCGCGGGTGAACTCAAAGCACATTATGAATATGACGCTTGGGGTAATGTGATTTCAATAACCGATAATAACGGCAATGTAATTACAAACCCGAACCATATCGGTAACTTGAATCCGTTCCGTTACAGAGGTTATTATCAGGACACAGAAACAGGTCTTTACTACCTGATGAGCCGTTACTACGACGCCGTAACCCACCGCTTTATCAACGCCGACGGTTATTTCCAGTCAGGCGGAAGCATTTTAGATGCTAATACTTTTGCATATTGTAAAAATAACCCAATAATGTATATGGATAAATATGGGGATAAATCAGTTTATGATTTGCAAGAAGATATGATGAACAATCCGCATAGCTGTGATTACGACATAATATATTTAACCAAACTTATGAAGCAGGGTTATGGCTATAAAGAAGATATACCTGATTGGAAACTTAAAAGCGATGGAATAATTACTACTGTTGGCGAGGGAGCAATTAGTTCAGGTTTAGATTACTCAAATCAGCTTTTTACGCGCAAAACAAATTTTTTAACCCAAAAAATTTCTTCAGATTTACTGTATTGTTCCAATGTGTATTCAGCTCATCAGATAGCGTATAATTTGTCTAGCCAGATTACTTCTGATATAACATCAGGAAACCAGTGGGATAAAGTTGGTTATGACATAGCGACAGATGTTTTGTGTACTGGAGCCCCAGTTGCAGTTACAACACTTATTGGTACATGTGTAGGTGGACCTGTTGGTGCTTTCTTCGGTTTCGTTGCAGGCTCTTTGATTTCAATAGCTGTTGATGGAATTGAGTGGAACGGAAAAACAGGAAGAGAACATATAAAATCTTGGTATTAAAAGGTAGCATAGATGATTATGGATATTGATATTAAAACATATAGCTATAGCAAAATTAAAACATTTGTGAATCTCAGATATTTATCAATGCGAATTCCTGACTTAATATTTAAAAAGTTGCCAAAAATTGAGGAGATAGTTCACAATGGAAGATCGTTTCCTGCAGGAATGATAGCAGGTGCTCTTACCATTGCTATAAAGCCTGTTATTAGCCTTTTAGGTCAAAATGGTGGTCTTAGCACAGCTACATTTAATGACTTTATTGCATTTTTTGAGTATTTAATTGCAGTTTGCCTAATTGTTAACATGGTTGATGCCTTTGTCAAGGCTTACTACGCAAAAATATATAACATCAATTAACTTATTAAGATACTTTTTATAACAAGATAGGGTAGAACATTTGCGGTAAGGAGGCTCGAAAGAGCCTCCTTTGACACAAAATGTATGATGCACACAGTAATATTACCGATGTTACCAAAGACGGAGTTTTACAGTATCATTACGGTTACGATATGATGAATCAGCTTGTTAGCGTAAATGATAAGCTGAACGGCAAAGTTTATAACTACACTTACGATGCCGGCGGTAACCTTATATCCGAAACTGTTACCGATTCAAACGGTACAACAAGCAATGCGTATGAATACAACAATTCAAATTGGGGAGATGTTCTCACATCATATAACGGACAGAGCATAACCTATGATGAAATCGGTAATCCGCTTACATACCGTGACGGAATGTCAATGACGTGGAAAAACGGCAGACAGCTTGCAACACTCACAAACGGTGATACAAGCATAAGCTATGGCTATGACAGTGACAGTGTTCGTACAACTAAAACCGTAAATGGAGTAAAATACACATATGCGTACCTCAATGGTCAGCTATTGTATGAAACCCGTGGCGACGCAAAGTTCTATTATTCATACGATGCAAACGGAATTTTGTATAATGTCAGATATACTCTGACTGACGGCGGTACCGAATATTCGTATTATTACACCCATAATTCCCGTGGCGATATTGTCGGAATTTATAACGGAGTGGGTGAACTCAAAGCGCACTATGAATATGACGCTTGGGGTAATGTGATTTCTATAACCGATAATAACGGAAATGCAATCACAAACCCGAACCATATCGGTAATTTGAATCCGTTCCGTTACAGAAGTTATTATCAGGACACAGAAACAGGTCTTTACTACCTGATGAGCCGTTACTATGATGCCGTAACTCACCGTTTTATCAATGCCGATGGTTATTTTCAGGCTGGTACATCTATTCTTGACGGAAATACTTTTGCATATTGCGCTAATAATCCTATTTATTCTTCTGATCCTACAGGTTCGTCTATAATCTTTGGAGCTCTTATTGGGGGGGCTACTGAGTTTTTTGGCCAAATTATATCTGGTAAAAGTATTGATGAAGTTGATTGGGGCTCAGCTTTTGTAAGTGCTGGAACGGGTGCTATGCTTGGTGCAGTAGATGTTTTGGGCGTTGGAGCTGTAGCTGGTGTATTAATAAAAGGTGGTGTCAGTTTTACTGGTTCTTTTATAAAATATTCAATGCAAGGTGAAGATTTTAATTTAGCTGTTCAGCATTCTGCAGTTGATGGTTTATTAACTATGGGCTTTGCTAGTATATCAAATGTCTTTAAAACATCCAGTGGAAATCATTACAATTACAATGTTAATAACTCAAATCAAAGAGTTAATCGTTGGTCAACTTCAATTGAAAATGTGGTGGATAATTCTCGTAGTTTTAAGCCAAAAGTGTATGCTCCTTCAAACCCAAAACCTGCTCCTAAACCACTTCCTAAAAAACAGACACAGTGTAGGTCTTGTGGTCGCCCAATAGGAAATAAGTATTGGCAATGCAGCAGTCCGTCTTATTATTGATCGGGATTAAAAATATGAAAAATAATAAAAAATATGCGGTAATAACTTTTATAGTTGTTGGTGTTTTTTATGTAATCATGTTTATTGTGACATTGATTGAGAGAAACAGTAATAAAATTATTAGTCCAGCCGAAACAAGAGATTCGTCTATTTACATAATAATACTTGCTTGTTCACCTATTGTTTTGATGATTTGTATGTTATATAAATATATTGATCGGCACAAATACAGATTTAAATATTTTGCTGATATTAGTGACGAAGTTCTATTTTCTAAAAATAATCGAAGAGTGAACGAACATTCGGTGTTATTTCAGTTTATGGTGGGTTGTAGCAATGTATTTGTTGTTTCTTTAGATAAGAAATCAAAAATAATTATACCTGCCGTTTACACAAAGAAAAACAATAAAATTTCTATGATAAACAGAAATGCCGAATATACTGTATTTGAACATATTGATTTTTCTGAGAGTAATTATTCAAACGAATACACTTTTATCAGAGCTTGTAAATTGCGGGATAAAAAGACAGGTGAGCAGGTTCTTTTTGTAGCAGTTCCGAATAGAGAAACGAATATTCTCGCATATTCCGATTCTGCTCATAAAGCCGACAAAACCGTAACTTTCGGTAAATTCAGAATATTCTGTTTTATCGAACCTGAAAATAATTCCTATACGGATTTGATTGTTGATTCGGAAAAAATCCATCTTGAAAAAACAAAAAGAAAAGGTATGTACTTTATAGGTTTGGATGAAGTTACAAAAACAAATCAAAAGTCAAAAAAGTAATATAATTTGTTAAAAACTATATTAAGTTATGTTCAGACAAAGTATCAGTCGGAATAGGGTAGAACATTTGCGGTAAGGAGGCTCGAAAGAGTTTCCGTACTGGTTGATGGAATTGAATGGAACGGAAAAATAGGAAGAGAACATATAAAATCTTGGAATTAAAAGGTAGCATAGATGATTATGAATATTGATATTAAAACATATAGCTATAGCAAAATTAAAACATTTGTGAATCTCAGATATTTATCAATGCGAATTCCTGACTTAATATTTAAAATGTTAAGCTATTTTGCATACAACTTTTTAATGGTATTAATTATAACCTTTCAGATATTTATGATGCAAGTTAACCCATTTGAAGGTTTCTCGGTTTTTGATGATCGTGTAGTACCATTTCTTATTACTGCAGGAATTTTGTCTTGCATTATGTCAATTGTAACCGTATTTATCTATCACTATAAAACTAAATGGAGTGTGATACTAAACAGGGGAGTGACATTCTTTTATGTTTCAATTACCATGCTTTTACTTTCATGTTTTATTGAGTTTAAGATTACGGCATTTAATGTGATATATGTTATATTTAAGATTGTAATATATGTTCTTTGTTATTTTATCTATGTAAAGTATTTGTTTGAGAAAAAGTTGCCGAAAATCGAGGAAATAGTTTACAATGGAAAACCGTTCCCTGCAGGAATGATAGCAGTTGCTCTTACCATCGCTATAAAACCTGTTATTAGCCTCTTAGGTCAAAATGGTGCTATAAGTTCTGTGATATTTAATGATTTGATTGCACTAACTGAATATATTGGTGCTGTCTGCTTAATCATTAATATAATAGACGCTTTAGTTAAGGCATATTATGCAAAAATATATAACATCAATTAACTTACTAAGACACTTTTTACAATAAGGTAGGGTAGAACATTTGCGGTAAGGAGGCTCGAAAGAGCCTCCTTTTTAATGCTTGAATAGAATACAAGTAAACCTCAAAACATAATATAAGACGGACTGCTTTGAATGATGAAAATGTTCGATAGAAAACGCATAAAATAGTTTGACTAATATATAATATTGTGTTAAAATTATGCGAAAAGGAGGGTGACAGCTCTATGGAGCAATATATGCCGATAGTGTGGATAGGCTTTGCAATATTTATGTTGCTTTGCGAAGGCTTTACAACACA
>NZ_JBBMFQ010000012.1:0-17077 GCF_040095935.1 Ruminococcoides intestinale
AAATACCTACTTTATACTCGCATAATAATCCTTAAATTGTTAAGCAAATAGCTGATAATTGTAAGTTATCCTTTATTGGAGCGAGAGGGAAAAAATGATTTTTATTAATTAAAATAAAAAACCACAATCAGAACAATTGTGGTACAAATTAATCTCCAAATAATATTAATGTTGAAATTTCCCTCGGAATAATAGAACTGATATTTTATAAACGATTACTTTCTTTTTGGTATTTGGTGTAATAATAAATAGAAAATTAAAGATGTAAATTGTTGATATAGCTTAAATGGACGGTGCTACTTATGAAATTTGAAAGTATAACAATAAAGAACTTTAGAAATTTTGAAGATGTTAAACTTGATTTATCAAATAAAAATATATTCTTTGGTCTAAATGATGTGGGTAAAACAAATTTTTTATACGTTCTACGATATGTATTTGATAAAGAGGTTCGTAAGCAAAACCTTTTAGACTCGGATTTTCATAATAAGCAGTTTGAAAAACCAATTGAGATTGTCGTTACTATAGATATTAGTGATGTAGCCGATAGTGATTGTCAAAAACTCCGTGCACAGCTAAAAGGCGCATTGCTAAGTGAGCATAATAAGGTATATATAAAGCTTTTTGCGGAATATAACAAAACCGAAATGCTTGCTCTGCCAATATTATCGTGGGGTGGTGATATTAATCATCTTTACGAAATGAAGCAAAGAGGATATCTTTATGAAATAGACTATGTATTTAATGTAATTTATATTGATTCTTATGTCGATTTGTATTCGTTATTTAAAAAGAATGTGAACCAGCTTGTCAAAAATGAAGAGGACGAAGATAAAGATATTCTGGCAAAAATTCAAAATACGGTTGATGATTTGAATGGCCATATTGCTTCTCTGTCTGGAATAAAAGAATTTGAGGATAAACTTACGCCAGAGTATAAAAAGTTCCATGATGAGGGGATATCTGTTTCAATAAAATCCGAAATCGCAGTAAAGGGCTTGTATTCAAACATCATCCCATACATTAAACAAGATAATGATGATAATTTATATCCTACTGCCGGGGAAGGTAGAAAAAAGTTATTGGCATATTCAATATACGACATACTGTCAGATGAAAATGCTGAAAAGAAAATCAATTTGTTTTTAATTGAAGAGCCTGAAAACCATCTTCATAAATCTATGCAGATTGCATTATCACATATACTTTTTACCGATAGTAAATACACATATCTGTTTGTAACAACTCATTCACCTTTTGTTCTTTATGAAATGGATAATGTAAATTTAGTTCGAATATATAGTGAACGAAAAATCAACAGTATTAGCACATTTTATAAAGTACCTGATGCTTACAAGAAAAACAGAAAAATGTTAAACCGTGGTTTGTCAGAAGCGATCTTTGCTAACAAAGTACTTTTGGTTGAAGGCCCATCTGAATATATGCTGTTTAGCAAAGTCCTTTCAGTAGTTCATCCTTTCTATGAAGTCGATGGAATATACATTTTACCAGTTGACGGTATAGGATTTAAAATGTATTTTTCTATCTTGGATGAACTTGGAATTTTTAATGTGCTAAAAACCGACAATGATTTGAGAGCGGTAGCAGGAAAAGATACATATAGTGTTTTGGGCTTTTTACGCTGTAATAAGTTTATTGGGAAAAAATGTCTGCCAACTAATAGAATTCAAGAGAATTCTGTTTCTGCTAAGAGAAGCTTATATAATTCAAATGTAAAAACCTTGGATAAAATACGAAGTGACTTTCATATTTTCTTATCAAAAGTGGATTTAGAAAATGATTTAGACGAATTTTTGCATGATAGATTATCAGCTTTATTGGATAATGATAATCCCGTTAAATATTTACAAGATGCAAAACACTATCATATGGTGGAGCTGATTGAGAAACTTTCGGATACAGATTGCAAAACAATTTATAGTCATTACAACTTTGCATGTTTGAAGGAGGTTGCCGAATGAAACTATCTCCAATTCAAGAGAAAATAGTTGAAACTTCCGGTAACTTAATAGTAAGGGCAAGTGCAGGAACAGGAAAAACCTATACAATGGTTAATAAAATTGCAAAGGAAATTGATGATAATCATACACATAAAGTTGTTGCTGCAATTACTTTTACAATAAAAGCAGCACAAGAAATAAAGGATAGATTGTCTGTCGATATAGTTCAACATTTCATTGGAACAAACAACAGTTTCGCTATTGAGGAAGTTATAAAGCCTTTTTTGAAGGATGTATATGGTGCTGATTTCGATTTGGATATGAGTACGGACTATTCAGCTAAAGTTGATACTTTTCAAGAAGCTATTGAAAAAATACGGAATGAAGGTATCCTCTGTTCATATCGAGATAATAAAAGGAACTTTATTTTTGATTTGGCTCAAGAAATTGTAGAAAATTCTTTGGCTTGTAGGCTTTATCTTCAAGCAAAATATTTTAAAATATATATCGATGAATATCAAGATTGTGACAAATCCATGCATAAATTCTTTATGTATTTATGTGATGAATTGAATATTGAAACCTTTGTTGTCGGAGATGAAAAACAATCTATTTATATATGGCGAGGTGCTTATCCAGAGGCTTTTAAAAGCATCTGGAACAAACCCAATTTTAAAAAGATATTTATGGGAGATAATTTTCGCTCTTGTCAACAAATACAGAATTATTCTAATCTATTATGTGATGAGACAAGAAGTCTTTACAATCCTACGGAAAATATAGATAATATTGTGTGGATTTCCCCTACAAAGGCAAATTGGGCAACAGAAGTATTGTCTAATATTGTTCCCGATAAAACGTCAGCATTATTGCGTTTTTCTAATGATAACGCACGAATAGGAGCAAGCGAATTAACGACAAACGGTTTAGAGTATGTTTATATCCCACAGACTCCTATTGCTGATATTACAACAGATACAGCGTGGCTTTATACAGCAATTGCTAAATACCTTATAATTGAAAAGTATTCTGCATATGATGTAATTTCGGAAATACCTGTTGAAGGAAATGAAAGTCGCAAAACAGTATCCACCGTAAAAAGATTACTCAAAAGAATTGAAGAGACTATAGATGATGAGCAGTCTTTCGGCTCGTGTGTCACAGCATTGGCTGAATATCTTGGATATGATACTCGCTCTGCTCACATAAACAAATTATTCAAAACAATTTCTGATACCAGTTTTCATGTGGCATTTGAAGCGGATAAATACAAACACATCGCAATTACATTCCACTCTTCAAAGGGATTGGAGTTTGAACAGGTAATTGTATTTGCAGAGGATTATCGACTGTCTGATATGTCAAGTATATACAACCATTATGTAGCGGTTACAAGAGCCAAGAGTAAATTAATAATTGTAAAATTAAACGATTTTAATGCTAATTGTTTTCAAGACAATTTAAAGAAAATATTTAATGAAAGTGGCCTTAATATTGAGGATGTAGTGACATACGGATAATTTTGACAAGTTATGTTTGATAATATGTAATTATTTTTGTGTTTTGTTCTAAAGTCTAATAATCAATACTTAATAACATTAAGGAGGTGTGGTGTGATGAATGATTATTTGGTTTGGTCGCCTTTATATAAAGTGGATCGCACTAAATATTTATATCATTATACATCCGTAGAAAAAGCATTTAAAATACTATACTATAAAACATTACAATTTGCTAACATTACGACTACTAATGACATTTTTGAACAAAAGCCAAAATTATCTTTTGATGAAACCGATCTCAATACATTTGATATGGTCAGAACAATACAAAAATACTTTTTAAAGGAGCAAAATAGAGTAAGAATACTCTGCTTTTCTCAAGATTATGAAAAAGATATAAATATGGACAATTTGTCAAGAGACCAGAGAAGAGCTAATGTTATTGGTAGAGGATTCGCTTTGCCTAGAATGTGGGCGCAATATTCTTCAAACAATGAAGGTGTTTGTTTAATAATTAATAAAGATAAACTATTAAATTATATATCTGCACAAGAGATTTTTAATATTAATAATAAAGTCAATTATGTTAAAAATTATTTGACATATCCAATGAATAAAGAATACATTATTAAACTTTATAAAAAGATAATATCAAATAGTTTTGATGTATTTTCCACACTTGTAAAAGATGATTCAGATTTTGTAAAATTTAACTTTTTTTCAAAATTAGATGATTGGCAAAGTGAAAATGAATTTAGAATTTTAACTCTTGTTAATGAAAATAATTTTGATAAAGTTATTAAGATTAACAATATATATAAATTTGTTGAAGGAATTGTGGTAGGGCAGAACATAAGTGACGAAAATTGTTTTATTTTACATCAGCTTGTTGATGGTAATACTATAATTCGCAGAATACATTTTGATAACATTATTACAAGAATACAAGATATATGAATATAGGATGTGATGAATTATGTCAAAGAATAGAAAAAATAGAAAAGAGGCTGCCTTTTTAAGGAATTTTACGACAGATATAATTAATAGAATGATATTATGTGATGACTCAATACAAAACAAACAATCAATAATAAAGGAGGATTCTTTTAAGGAGACCTTACGGCGTATAACAGAAAATACAAATTATATAATTCAGCAATTAAATTATATTATCCCACGAAATATCCCTTATTTATCATTAAGTATTGGTACAGAGCTATCAAATAGTACAAGATTGTATATGAGAGCTAGTACTGAAAAATATATAAATAATGTAATCCTGCAAGTTGATGATGCAATGACCAATTTTGTTGATATAACTCATTTATTAGATTACTATATTTGTGCTGGAGATAGAAGTATAGATAGTTCAAATATTGATGGGTTAAGTGCTGAAATTTCAGCTGATTCTATGTTTAAGGAAATAGTTATAAATGATATTTTTCTTGATATCGCATATTTTAATTCATATTCATTTCTAAGAAATATGACAACAATAGCAAAGAAAAATTTCAGCAAAATGAAAGCAGAGTTTTTCTACAAGAAAAAACTTGATTCGTTTTTTGATAATGACCCAAATGTTGTTTTAGATTATTACTCGTTTGCTTTTTCTTGTCATAATGAAGATGATAATGAATTTAAATTTGATATATATAAGTATATACAATTATGGGATGAATTTATTATGGAATATTATCCAAATGAAGTGCATAAGGAAAGAAAAATAAGCGAACAAATAGAAATGAGAATTGACGAACATATTCCTAAAGATTATTTTACAAAATTTGGAAACTTACAACAAGGAATATATTTTATATTGAGAATAAATAAAAAAGACATACCTGTAAAAAAGATTGATTATGTTCTTAGCTTATTTAATATTGATGATATTTCTGTGGGTGAGTTATGTATAATTTCTTCAGAAAAATTAATAAAAAGTTACGAAAATCACTTTGAATTGTATGATGAATTATATATAGCAGCGTTTAAAGTTGTTGTGCAATAATTATTAGATATTTATCAAATTGATGTTAGTTTGAGTTTGAGGTGTTTAATTATTGTTTTATCAGTCTTTATTAAGACTGGTAGATGAAAATTGTAAAATAATTACTACATATCAATACTATTTCCCTACACTCGCCAGAGCGCATGACTGTTAATCATGATGTCACTGGTTCGAGCCCAGTTGGGGGAGCCACAACAGAGTAGTCTTTTGACTACTCTGTTTTCTTTTTTATTTAAATTGGCTCAATGTCAATAGTTGGGGTAACCCGAAAAAACAGAATATATGATAATTACAAGCGACAGAAATTAAGCTGTCGCTTGTTTTGTTGTAGAATTAATATGTTTATGAACATACGCCTGACTATAAATCTTAAAATATCACCGCGGGTATGGTGCCAAACTTTTTAATCTATCTTTTATTACATTGACATTTTCGACCATACAATAGACAATAATACATATATATGTTATGATAATCATATAACTAATTCTAAATGAGGAATACATAATGGTAAAACGATCATATTATTCAAATGACATTCAAAGTTTCCTAAATCAAGATAATTACAGTATATTTGGCGAAATAACAACGAATGACCAGTTTTCTGCTGAGGACTTACAAAAGAATACTTGGAATAGAGAAATTGAAATTTTGAAGCGAGAGTTATCTCAGTTTTTAGATGGATATATTATATTTGAATACACCATTCCACGAATAGGTAATCGAATTGATAATATTGTTATTTATAAAGGAATAATTTTTCTGTTAGAATTTAAAGTTGGTGAAAAGAAATACCCTTCATATGCTATTGAACAAGTAACTGACTATGCTTTTGATTTAAGTTGTTTTCACAAAGAAAGTCAAAACAGACTTTTAGTTCCAATTTTAATTTCTACTAAGGCTCACAGCGTAAAACAAGAAATTCGGATTTCAAAAGATAATGTTTTAGAAACGATTTGTTGCAACGAATACGAAATTGCCAAATACATAACAGAAGTTTCTTTAAAATTTATTCAGGATGAAATAATACCTGATGATTGGATTAACTCACTTTATATGCCAACACCGACGATTATAGAGGCTGCACAGGCCTTGTATCTCGGTCACAATGTTGAAGATATTTCGAGAAATGATGCAAGTGCGAAAAATCTTAATCAAACTACTAAAGCAATCAATAAAATTATAGATTATAGCAAAGCTAATAACAGAAAATCAATTTGTTTTATTACAGGTGTTCCAGGTGCAGGAAAAACTCTTGCAGGTCTTAATATAGCTGTAGAAAGGCAGAAAATAGCTGAAGATGAGCATGCTGTATTTCTCTCGGGCAATGGACCGCTTGTTGATGTTTTACAAGAAGCACTTGCTCGTGATGATGCAAAGAGAAATCATATTTCAAGAAAAGAAGCCTCAAGAAAAGTAAAAGAATTTATACAAATTATTTATCATTTTAGGGATGACGCAATATCTGTTGATACTCCTCCTGTTGAAAAAGTTGCAATTTTCGATGAAGCTCAACGAGCTTGGGACGAACAAAATTTGACTGATTTTATGAAAAAGAAGAAACATATTGAAGATTTTAATATGTCAGAACCTGAATTCCTGATTAGTATATTAAACCGTCACAATAACTGGGCAACAATAATATGTTTAATCGGTGGCGGTCAAGAAATCAATAAGGGTGAATCGGCCGGTATTTATGGATGGTTTGATTCTTTGAGAAATAATTATCCAAACTGGGACGTTTATGTTTCAGATAAAATCACTGATGACGAATATTCCAAAGGGCATAATTTTGCCGAAATGACGAAAAATATGAATGTAAACATAATTGAAGATTTGCACTTAGCCGTTTCGTTACGTTCATTCAGAAGTGAAAATGTTTCAAATTTTGTAAAGGCTCTTCTTGATGTGGATATTGATACTGCTAAAAGATTGTATGAGCAGTTTAACAATGATTATCCTGTCTTTGTGACTCGAAATCTACACAAAGCAAAACTATGGGTTAGAAGTCAGGCAAAAGGATCGCAAAGATATGGGCTTACTGCAAGCTCCGGTGCCAAAAGACTCAGGAAATACGGTATATGGGTTCAAAATAAAATTGAAGCCACGAATTGGTTTTTAAACGGTAAAAACGATGTTCGTTCATCCTTTCATTTAGAGGAAACCGCAACGGAATTTGACATTCAAGGTCTTGAACTTGATTGGACAATTGTTTGTTGGGATGCAGATTTAAGATTTGAAAACGGTGATTTCAAACATCTGAAATTTGTTGGCACAAAATGGCAAAATATAAAATCTGCAGATAATATCCTTTATTTAAAAAACGCTTATAGAGTCCTCCTGACGAGGGCAAGACAGGGATTTGTTATTTTTGTACCGACAGGTGATGAAACTGACATGACCGCAAAACCGGAATATTATGACGGAATTTACCGGTATTTGAAAAGTGTAGGAATCAAAGAATTGGAATAACATTATCGTTCAGAAGCTGAATTTGGAGTAAATAATATAAGATACTCACGAAAAAGGAATGTTCAGGCGCTATTTTATCATACTGACCTGCTGGGATTACTACGGGAGTCGCCTGACAATTTAAATCAAGGAGAGCGCCGAGAATTTTGTGTTTTGAGAATAGTCCGGTCTGTGCCTGCTTATCCTTATCCTGCCAGTCGGGGTCATAACCCTCAAGATTTGCGTTTGTACTTGCAAGCTGATTTGATACATCATCGTACTTGTCCTTTTCGACATACTGACCGCCTGCAAGGTTGCCGAGCTTAACGTCTGCCGCATTGTTCACCTTTTCTGCAAACTGTTCAAATGTTAACGCTTTGCCGCCAAACAGGACTTTTAAAATTTCCATTAAGTCCATTTGTTTGCTCCTTTCAATTTATTAGCAATTGTGTGTGCTCAGATATTTGAGCAATATTAAAAGCCCCCGAAATTCGGGAGCTTATAACCGTAGTTCGTGAATTTGAGGGTAAAAGTAAAAGGGATGTTTCAAACACCCCTTTAATACCCGTTTAAATTCGTTTAATTTTGTTTTAATCAAATAACACTTTACCTTTCAGTAATTAAAGCCGATACAAGGCAAATAAAACTATTCTTCTTTTTTCTCGAAGCCAATACCATTGTTGCACTCTTTCATCTCTTTTACTTTACCAAATTTAAAGTCCAATGGGATTCCGTCAGGAAAAGCATCACAACAAGGTATCCAACCGTCTAACAATTTATCTCTTTGATGTTTACATTCAAAACAATCTGAAATACAAATCATTAGTATTTCCTCCCAATATATTTTTCATAGAATTGCATCCATTCTTTTGATACTTTAACACCACGTTTTCTTAGAACTTCTAATTCCGCAAGTGCTTCCGCACCATCATCATAAGCAATAATACTGATACCTTCTATGTGAATTTTTGACAGTTCATCATATAGTTTTTTGACATCTTCGGATCTCATTCCGAAAATTGTCTTTGCGTGTCCACTTTCATGCCACACAGCTTCTTCTAATGTGTTTGCTATAGATAGTTTTGAATTTGCAAATATTTGATTGATTTTATCAAGAGTTTTTCCAGGAAGTATATCTGTGTTTAAAGACAATTGTAACAATCCGTTTGATAAAGGTTCAATTTGTAAAACAGGAGTTCATTTATCATTTTTGGGTAAACTTTTTGCAACAATTTCACTAATGATGAATCTACCCTCAGGTTCACATTTTGACATGGTGTCAATTATAACCTTACTCACTTCAGCGTTAAAATTTTTTCCGTATGTAACGACTTCAAAATCATCAATATCTATGCTTTTAATTATACTCTTTTCATCGGAATTTGCAACTGCTTCTTATTTTTCCAAACAGCTTTTTGAGCAGTACTTCTGCCAAAACCATAAGCCTGTTGACGAGAACGGTCAGGAAGTAATCCTGTTCTTTTACAAAAGCTATTCAGTTCTGACTCCTGCCGTTTCAACTTGCTTGAATAGTGGCTGAAATTTTTTTCTAACTTTTGTAACAGCTCTTCATCAGAGAGGTTATTCAAAGCCTCATCACAAGCGGCAAGTGTTCTTTTGGTTGTCCTGATTTTGCGTTCAAAAGCTCTTTGCTGTTGTTCTGCCTCATACAGCGTGTGCATTGAGCCGTCGGGATATTCAATGTTTTTAGCATTAAGTTCTTTGATGTCTTTGGCTGAGTACATTCGAGCAGAACCCTAAGAGTTTTTCTGTAAAACATCTGTAGAGCATATTTTCTCCTCCGTTTCAGGTTTTTAAGCAATTCCTTTTAACGGATTTTGGCAAAATATGCTCTACTTTTTTTTACTTTTTATCAACTCTTTTTCTGCTCTAACTTTTATTATAGAGCAATATTTGAAATAGAAGGGCGTTGATGAGGGTTAGTGTTACGCACCGCAAGCAATTAGCGGGGTAGAAATCTTTTGATTTTAAAAATGTATAATACGACATACTGACAGTAGTATGTTATATTATGCAAAATATATAGAAAGTATACCGAAATTGTATAACTGAATAAAATGTACTAAAAATAAGGATAAAATAACTTAAAGATATTGAAAATAACTACAGTATGTGCTAAAATTAGACAAAAGAAAAGGATTCGGAAAACCGAATCCTCAAATCACACACTGTGATGGTTGCCTAAGCAACGGATAGAATGAATTTTTATTTGAACTCATAGTGTAAATCCAATAAGGTAATTAGATTATCTTAATAATATTACAAAATAAATACTTTGTCAATAGAAAAGGAGGAAATTTATGAAGAATTTTAATGACGATTATTATGCAGGATTTGATATAGGTACGGATTCTGTCGGATATGCAGTAGCCGATACAGATTACAATCTCTGCAAATTTAAAGGCAATGCTATGTGGGGTGTTGATCTCTTTGAGGAGAGTAATTCAGCTGCCGAGAGAAGAACTCTTAGATCGGCACGAAGAAGGGGTTTGAGAAAAAGAAACCGTATTGAATGGCTGCAAATGCTTTTTGATCAGGAAATTTCAAAAGTTGACAATGCTTTTTATCAGAGATTAAAAGAAAGTTGTCTGTATCTTGATGACAAATCATCAAATGTTCCGTATGCGGTTTTTGCAGACGGTAATTACACCGATAAAGAATTCCATACAGACTACCCTACAATATATCATCTTAGAAAAGAATTGATTAAGAGCTCACAACCACACGATGTAAGACTTGTATATCTTGCGTTACATCATATTATAAAACACAGGGGACATTTCTTGTTTGATAATATGGGGTCTGATTTTGAAAGTGAATCCTCGTTTGAAACTCTTTTTGACGATTTAAAACTTTACTTAAAAGAAGAATATGAAATTGAATTTGAGTGCAATGATTCGTTAAGATTTTCAGAAATATTAAAGGACAAAACATTGAAGAAAACTGCAAAATCGTCCGAGTCATACAAGCTTTTCGGTTATAGTAAAAAAAATAATCCATACGAAACCGCTTTGATAGATTTGATGTGTGGCAGAAAGGTTAAATTTTCCGATATGTTCGGTGATAAGTCGTTTGACAGTGAGGAAGTAAACGGTATTACCTTTGAAAGCGGTTATGACGATAATGAAAATACATACCGTGATTTGTTACAAGAAAAGTTTGAACTTATCGAAAAAGCAAAGGCGGTTTATGACTGGGCAATTCTTGCAGACATTTTGAACGGTGAAAAGTATATTTCATTTGCCAAAGTTAAAACATACGAAGAACATAGTTCAGATTTGAAAATGCTCAAAGATTTCGTTAAAGAAAAATGTAAATCGTTATATGGCGAAATCTTTAGAATTACAAAGGACAAGCTTGATAACTACACGGCATATTGCGGAAAGTACAAAGAAAACGGCAGAAACGGTGTGATTCAGTATCGTACAAATCAGGCGGATTTCTGCAAATATCTGAAGAAAAAGTTTGAAAAGCTTGACAAAACAGGCTATGAAGAAATGTTTGATAAGATTGAAAACGGCACATTTATGCCGAAAATTGTCGTAAAAGACAACGGCGTTATTCCTATGCAGGTGAATAGGAGTGAGCTGAAAGCAATTCTGAAAAATGCTTCAACATATCTTGAATTTCTTAATAAAAAAGATGAAAACGGAATTTCTGTAAGTGACAAGATAGTCAAAATTTTTGAATTCAGAATACCGTATTATGTAGGTCCGCTGAATAATCACAGCCTAAAATCCTGGCTTGTCAGAAGTGATGAAAAAATATATCCGTGGAATTTTGACAGTGTTGTTGACATAGAGCAATCGGCAGAGAATTTTATAAATAATCTGACTTCAAAATGTACATATCTTCCAACGAAGGATGTAATACCTAAGAATTCGATTTTATACAGTGCTTTTACGGTTCTTAATGAACTGAATAATTTAAGACTTGACGGCAAAAAGCCTGATGTAAGTCTTAAACAGGCAATATTTAATGACTTGTTTATGACGCATAAAAAGGTCAGAAGAAAAGATTTGCTAAATTATCTAAAATGCGAAAAAGGTATTACGCCCGATATCACAGGCATTGACGGTGATTTTAAGTCAAGTATGCGTTCCGCAATTGAAATGTCACAGTTTAATCTGACCGACAGCGAAAAAGAGGACGCTATAAAAGCTATAACTGTATTTGGCGATGATAAAAAACTTTTAAGAAAGCGTTTAAAAAGGCAGCTCGGTTCAAAATTATCTGATGAAGATATAATGAGAATTTCTAAACTCAAATACAAGGATTGGGGAAGATTATCAAAGGAGTTTCTTACCGAAGTTTATAATGTCGATAAAAATACAGGCGAGTTGCAATTTAACATTATCCATGCACTATGGCAGACAAATGATAATCTTATGGAGCTGCTTGGCTCAAAATACGGTTTTGAACAGAGCAGACAAAACTATCTTGACGGTATTCAGACAGGGCAAAGCCTTGAGAAAATGGTGGAGAATCTCTATATTTCTCCTGCGGTAAAACGACCTGTGTATCAGTCTTTGAAAATTATGCATGAAATCAACAAAATTCAAGGTCATGCACCTAAAAAGATATTTGTTGAGATGACGAGAAAAGACGGTGTGAAAGGTGACAAAGGCCGTAAAGAGTCAAGAAAGGCCAAGCTTGTAGATTTATATAAAAAATGCGGTGAGGATTCGGGCGACCTCTGGGAATCTCTTGAAAAAACACCTGATGATGAATTTAAAAGAGACAGACTGTATTTTTACTATACTCAATTCGGCAAGTGTATGTACACGGGAGAACCTATAAATCTGTCGGAATTGTACAATCAAAACATTTACGATGTGGATCACATTTTCCCTCGTTCAAAAGTTAAAGATGACAGCCTTGATAACCGTGTCCTTGTAAAGAAACAGGTTAATGCTCACAAGGATAATACATATCCGCTTGACAGTTCAATTCGTGAAAAGATGAAAGGCTTCTGGCATTTGCTTATGGATAAAGGTCTTATTAGCAAGAAAAAGTACGAGAGGCTTACAAGGGCAACTGAGCTTACTGACAGCGAACTTTCAGATTTTATTGCAAGACAGATTGTTGAAACATCTCAATCAACAAAAGCAGTTGCGTCACTTTTTAAAGAATTGTATCCCGATACTGAAATTGTGTATGTAAAAGCGTCAACAGTTTCTGAATTCAGACACGAATATGATTTCTTAAAATGCAGAGAAGTAAACGATTTTCACCATGCAAAAGATGCCTATCTAAATATTGTTGTCGGCAATGTGTATAACGAACGCTGTACACACAACAAATCCATATTTATAAAAGGTTTGCAGACTAAAACATACAGTCTTAACAAAATGTTCAGTTTTAATACACCAAACGCATGGTCAATTGATGATAATAAGTCAATCAAAATTGTCAGAAAGACTATGAACAAGAACAATATCCGTTTTACAAGGTATGCTTTAACAAGGAACGGCGGACTCTTCAAGATGAATCCTCTGAAAAAAGGAAGCGGTCAGGTTTCGCTAAAACAGAACTCTCCGCTTTCGGATATCAGTAAATACGGAGGTTATGACAAGCCGGCATCTTCGTACTTTTCATTTGTTAAATATGAGGGCAAAAAGGGCAAAGAAATGCGTCAGCTTGTTGCAATTGATTCTTACATTAAAGCTCGGTATGAGGCAAACCCTGAAAAATATTTGAGTGAAACTCTTGGTTTGAAAAATCCTGTGGTTCTGATTCCCGTTGTAAAATATAATGCCTGCATTGAAATTGACGGTTTCAGAATGCACATAAGCAGTAAGTCAAATGGCGGCAAAAAAATTGTATACAAACCTGCTATGCAATTAACGGTTAGCTATGATACAGAAAAATATATCAGAAATGTCGTTAAGTTGAACTCCAAGCCTGAAAATTACAATATTACAGAGCTTGACAAAGTGAGTGCCGAAGAGAATGTTGAATTGTTTGATATTCTAATTTTTAAAATGACAGATACAATTCTAAAGGTTAAATTCGGTGATATGGGTGTTAAAATTGCATCTCATCGTGATACTTTTGAAAAACTGGATGTAAGAAAACAATGCTTTGTTCTTGCAGAAATTCTTAAAATTATTCACTCAAATGTTGTTACCGGTGACTTAACTTTAATCGACGAAGCTAAAAAAGCGGGAGTTGTTTCCACAAATTCCGTATTGTCGGAGATTAAAAGTGTAAAGTCGATTTATCTTGTTCATCAGTCGGTAACAGGTTTGTTTGAGAAAAAGATTGACTTATTAAATATGTAAGTTATCAGAAAAGAGGATATTTAGATGAGTTGGAGAACGGTAGTAATTACGAAAACATCCAAGCTGGATTACAGCATGGGACACCTTGTTGTGCGTGATGTTGAAAGCACGGTAAAGGTACATATAAGTGAAATATCCGTGCTTGTTATTGAAAGTACAGCTGTTTCGGTTACTGCCGCTCTCCTTTGTGAGCTTATCAAGAAAAAAGTAAAGGTCATATTCTGCGATGAAAAGCACAATCCTCTTTCGGAACTTACGCCATATTACGGTAGTCATGACTGCAGTCTTAAAATTAAAAGACAAATTGCGTGGAATGAAACGGTAAAGCAATGTGTGTGGACTCAGATTGTAGCCGAAAAAATTAAGAATCAAGCTAAGGTTCTTGAAATATACAAACTTCCACAAAGCAGTATGCTTATGGGTTATATAGATGAGCTTGAACTTAATGATAAATCAAACAGAGAGGGACATGCCGCCAAGGTGTATTTTAATGCCTTGTTCGGAAAATCATTCAGTCGCAATGACGAATGTCCTATAAATGCTGCTTTGAACTATGGCTACAGTATTGTTCTTTCCGTTTTTAACCGAGAAATTACAGCAAACGGATATCTCACACAATTGGGATTATTTCACGATAATATGTTTAATCAATACAACCTGAGCTGTGATTTAATGGAACCTTTTCGCCCATTTGTTGATATAGCGGTAAAGGATATGAATCCTCATAAATTTGAAAAAGAAGAGAAAATATCAATATTCAATTTGTTAAACGATGAATTCAAAATTGACGGTAGAACACAAACTTTTATAAATGCCGTGAAAATATACTGCAAAAGTGTTTTTGATGCAATAGAAGAATGTGATACCTCGCTTATAAGTTTTGCAGGAAAATGAGTTACAGATTTATGAGAATAATGGTTTTATTTGATTTGCCCGTTGAAACTCCTTTACAGAGGCATAACTACGGAAAATTTAGAAGATATTTAATAAAAAACGGTTTTATGATGATGCAGGAATCTGTGTATGTTAAGCTTGCGTTGAATCAAAATACGGCAGCGGCAATAATTGACGCTTTGAAAAAGAATAAACCGCCGGAGGGACTTGTTCAGATTTTGTCAGTTACCGAAAAACAGTTTTCAAAAATTGAGATAATTACAGGCGATTATTCAAGTGATACCGTTGACAGTGACGAAAGGTTGTTAATGTTATGAAATTTCTTTTCAAGTATATGTCGGAGCCTTTTGATTTTTCAAAAAGCAATGCGGTCACTCTTGTTATAGAAAATAAAAAACTTTTCAGACATACAATACTTTCGGTTAGTGAATGTGATTGTAATGAAATGTTTGTGTTTTCCGAAAATTTTAAGCCGCTTGATTTTTCAAAATCAGTCAAATATGTTGACAGCGTTCTTACATTTGAATTTTCTGACAGAAAAATGATGACTAAGGTAAATTCTTTTTTTGAAAATTTGTGTAATACAAAATATTTTCCGCAAATTTCAGAAATTAAAGCTTTATGTGTGAGCTTGTGCTGCGAGCTTTCTAAGGAAAATGATTATGATTTTCAGTTCTGCGAAAGTATCGAAACAATGGCATTAGTAAAATTGTTTTCATTTGCGCCTGCAGATGCCTCGGATGATAATGTCGGTCATCTTTTAAGATATTTCAAACTTATGAAAGAGTATCTTGGAATAAAGTGTTTTATTGTTCAAAATCTGCATATTTATCTTGATGACAGAGAATGTGAAAATCTTTTGGAATCCGCCGTTATGCACGGTATATATTTGCTTAACATTGAAAACTCAGTACCGAAAGAAGTTTCTGAATACGAAAAACTTGTTGTGATTGATAATGATTTGTGTGAATTTTATTGACAATCATTATACAAATGTTATAAAATAACCTTATAGATTTGCCGTGCATAGTATAGTGGGTGCATTTTATTCCCAATTTGAGGTTTGAGGTTTGAGAATAGTGTAAATCTATAAGGTAGTAAAACCAGCAGATCGACTCGGTGAGGAGTGCAAGGTTTGAGAATAGTGTAAATCTATAAGGTAGTAAAACGTTGGAAATTTGAATAATCTGACTTACCTTGTTTGAGAATAGTGTAAATCTATAAGGTAGTAAAACTGCTTTCGATAGGAATTGCAATTCCGCTAGGTTTGAGAATAGTGTAAATCTATAAGGTAGTAAAACAACGGTCTTACACTTGCAATTGCCGACAAAGTTTGAGAATAGTGTAAATCTATAAGGTAGTAAAACCGATGTTGCAACAGTTACATGACCGTTAATGTTTGAGAATAGTGTAAATCTATAAGGTAGTAAAACTATTTCACCTTTGTGCAACGGCTTTGTTGGGTTTGAGAATAGTGTAAATCTATAAGGTAGTAAAACGTCGGAAATTTGAACAATCTTACTTACCTTGTTTGAGAATAGTGTAAATCTATAAGGTAGTAAAACTAATGTATTCTTGTTCCTCGGGTGTAATCTGTTTGAGAATAGTGTAAATCTATAAGGTAGTAAAACCGAAGCGTTAGAAAATCTTTCAAGCAGATTGTTTGAGAATAGTGTAAATCTATAAGGTAGTAAAACCGCTCAATAGCTTGACCGACTTTACCGCTGTTTGAGAATAGTGTAAATCTATAAGGTAGTAAAACTAAAATTTTGAATGTTTCACAATCCACAATGTTTGAGAATAGTGTAAATCTATAAGGTAGTAAAACCCTCGGCGGCAGAACAGTCAGAGAGGAACGGTTTGAGAATAGTGTAAATCTATAAGGTAGTAAAACTTATGAACACTTGTACAGCGTACAATTAGGTTTGAGAATAGTGTAAATCTATAAGGTAGTAAAAC
>NZ_JBBMFQ010000013.1:0-2500 GCF_040095935.1 Ruminococcoides intestinale
AGTCTCCCGCCTATCCTGTACATAGATTTCCGAAACCCAATATCAGGCTACAGTAAAGCTCCATGGGGTCTTTCCGTCTTGCCGCAGGTAACCGGCATCTTCACCGGTACTACAATTTCGCCGGGTGGGTAGTTGAGACAGTGCCCAGATCGTTACACCATTCGTGCGGGTCGGAACTTACCCGACAAGGAATTTCGCTACCTTAGGACCGTTATAGTTACGGCCGCCGTTTACCGGGGCTTCAATTCGGAGCTCTCACTCCTCCTCTTAACCTTCCGGCACCGGGCAGGTGTCAGCCCCTATACTTCATCTTTCGATTTGGCAGAGACCTGTGTTTTTGCTAAACAGTCGCCTGGGCCTATTCTCTGCGGCTCTTTCGAGCACTCCTTATTCCGAAGTTACGGAGTCAATTTGCCGAGTTCCTTAACTACCCTTCTCCCGCTGGCCTTAGAATTCTCTTCCTGTCCACCTGTGTCGGTTTGCGGTACGGGCATCTGCTTCTATACGCAAAGCTTTTCTCGCCTTCAGCCAAGTGTGCTTCCCTACTCTAATTTCGGTCCCTTACGCCCGGGTCAACCAACGCCCGGGTCACACCCTTTTGAAGTGTCCCTTTGCTTAAATTACAGATGGTTACGGAATATCAACCGTATGTGCATCGGCTACGCCTTTCGGCCTGACCTTAGCTCCCGACTTACTTGGAGCGGACGAACCTTCCTCCAAAAACCTTAGACTTTCGGCCATTAAGATTCTCACTTAATTCTCGCTACTTATTCCGGCATTCTCACTTCTGTATAGTCCACCGCCGCTTTCGCTACGACTTCTCCCCATACAGAACGCTCTCCTACCATACATTAGATGTATCCCAAGCTTCGGTGTATAGTTTAGCCCCGTTAAATTTTCGGCGCAGAGTCACTCGACCAGTGAGCTATTACGCACTCTTTTAATGAGTGGCTGCTTCTAAGCCAACATCCTGGTTGTCTGTGCAATTCCACATCCTTTTCCACTTAACTATACTTGGGGACCTTAGCTGTGGGTCTGGGCTGTTTCCCTTTTGACAATGAAACTTATCTCCCACTGTCTGACTCCTGAAAAACGATTATCCGGCATTCTTAGTTTGATAAGGTTCAGTAACCTCTCGGCCCCTAGCCAATTCAGTGCTTTACCTCCGGTAATCTATTTCAAGGCTAGCCCTAAAGCTATTTCGGAGAGAACCAGCTATCTCCGGGTTCGATTGGAATTTCTCCGCTACCCACAGTTCATCCGCTACCATTTCAACGGGAGTCGGTTCGGTCCTCCATAAAGTTTTACCTTTACTTCAACCTGACCATGGGTAGGTCACCCGGTTTCGGGTCGAATACAACCGACTTCATACGCCCTATTCAGACTTGCTCTCGCTGCGGCTTCACACCTTAAGTGCTTAACCTCGCCGGTTACATTCACTCGCCGGACCATTCTACAAAAGGTACCCGATCGCTCTTTGATGAGCTTTCGGTGCTTGTAAACACAAGGTTTCAGGTTCTTTTTCACTCCCCGTCAGGGGTACTTTTCACCTTTCCTTCACAGTACTTCTTCACTATCGGTCACCGAGTAGTATTTAGGCTTGGAGGATGGTCCCCCCGTATTCCCACCGGGTTTCACGTGTCCGGCGGTACTCTGGATACAGATGGCTGTTCAGGCTTTTCGTGTACAGGACTCTCACCTTCTTCGGTTGGACTTCCCATTCCATTCCACTAAACCTTTACAATACCGTTTTCTGTCCGAACCCCGAAAGTATTACTACTCTCGGTTTGGCCTCTTCCGCGTTCGCTCGCCACTACTTACGGAATCTCAGTTGATTTCTCTTCCTCGCCCTACTTAGATGTTTCAGTTCAGGCGGTTCCCCTCATATACCTATGTATTCAGTATATGATGACAAGACTTTCCTCTTGCCGGATTGCTCCATTCGGAAATCTGCGGATCAAAGCCTACTTACGGCTCCCCGCAGCTTATCGCAGTTAGTCACGTCCTTCTTCGGCTCTCGGTGCCAAGGCATTCCCCTTGTGCTCTTTGTAGCTTGACCATTATGAGATATCTTTGGTTCTTCTTTTTCTTGTAATGTTAATTACTCTTTTCGCAGTTTAATAAGCCTTTAGTTTATTTATAACTAATCTTCTTATTACCCTTAAGCTTAATTGTAGTATTTTTTACCTATGGTTTACGCATTCAAATTATCATTTGAGTTTGTTTACCTGTATAACTAATACTTTTCTCGCTTTATCTGCTTCTTTATTCAGTTTTCAAGGTGCTTTTTTAGAAGAGATTTTAGACTTGATGATGTCAAGCCTCATTGTTCTTCGCTTCTCCTCAAATAACTCCCACTCGTCTAATATGTTTCAATCACTTGCGTGATTTTCACATCTTAGTCCTCGCCGGTCGTTATTTTCGGGCTCCGAACCTCGGCTCTTCTATATGGTGGGCTTAAGTGGACTCGAACCACCGACCTCACGCTTATCAGGCGTGC
>NZ_JBBMFQ010000015.1:0-556 GCF_040095935.1 Ruminococcoides intestinale
GCGGATGTAGCTCATCTGGTAGAGCGCCACCTTGCCAAGGTGGAGGTAGCGGGTTCGAGCCCCGTCATCCGCTCCAACTAAGACAGTACAGAAATTGTGCTGTCTTTTCTTTTTTTGTACAATCTCGTAGGGGCGGATATTATCCGCCCGCAAGTAACTACTGAATTCTTTTGACAGACCCGATTTTATAAATGTCGCAAAACAATTGTTATACTGTAACAGCAAACTGCGCTTTCAAATAATACCGTGTGAAAACACGGGGCGAAACTCTTGTTTACTGTTTGAAATAAGGGGTTTACCATACTTGTATTAATAACTTCAGCGACTATGTTCTGATTGCCGATAATCACGAAATCGCAATTAGCAAATAAATTTTAAAAAACTGCAAAAACGGTATTGACAATCGACTGATTTTATAGTATTATATTACCTGTCGCTGAGATGTAATCGAAATTCGACAGAACTTCGATGAGCGATATAGGCATGTGGGAGCATAGCTCAGCTGGGAGAGCATCTGCCTTACAAGCAGAGGGTCACAGGTTCGAGCCCTGTTGTT
>NZ_JBBMFQ010000016.1:0-518 GCF_040095935.1 Ruminococcoides intestinale
CGATTGGTCATTCCAATATGAATTTAACTAATCTTTCTTCTTAATCTTCTTTCCTTTATTCAGTTTTCAGGGTGTTTGAAAGAACACAGAGATGCACCATTAGCTCAGTTGGTAGAGCACCTGACTCTTAATCAGGGTGTCCCGGGTTCGAGCCCCTGATGGTGCACCAAGAGAAGTTGCAGGGGCTAATGAGAGCAAAGACCATTAGCCTTTGTGACGAAAGACAAGGCTCGTTGGTCAAGCGGTTAAGACTCCGGCCTCTCACGCCGGCAACGCGGGTTCGATTCCCGCACGAGTCACCAAAAGGTAAAAAGGCTGAAAGGCTTTTAAATACAAAAGAATAGTTGGTGTTGATGACGCTGAGGGTCCACCTGTTCCCATACCGAACACAGAAGTTAAGCTCAGTGGTGCCGAAAATACTTGGCTGGTGACGGCCCGGGAAGATAGGGAGATGCCAACACAAAGCATACACCCAAACGGGTGTTTTGCTCTATATTCCTCCATAGCTCAGTCGGTAG